>JAFLCQ010000058.1 GCA_017302815.1 Planctomycetota bacterium | reverse complement strand
CAGCGCGCCATCGCCGCCGCCTGCGGCATGTCCGCCAGCGCCCTGCGCGCGCGCTTCGCCGCCGCCACCGGCATGCCTCCGACCGCCTGGCGCATCCGCCAGCGTATCACCCGGGCGCAATCCATGCTGCTGGCCGACGTGCCGGTGGCTGCGGTGGCGGCCGGTCTGGGCTATCCCAACGTACCGGCCTTCAGCCGGCAGTTCCGCCAATCCTGCGGCATGCCGCCCGCGGCCTGGCGCCGCGCTCGCCTGGCCGAGGTGTAGGCCTGGATTTTCCGCTCGCCCGCCTGGACGGGCATCCGCCAGCGCCACATGGAAAGCTGGGCCGATGGCACAGCATCGCCAAGGCCCATCCAGCCCTGGGAGTGCACCGTGCGCCTCGTTCCAGCCCTGCTCGCGTCGCTCCTCCTCGTATCCGCGCCGGCCGGCGAACCCGATGCCTACCGCATCACCGACGCCGTGCTGATCAAGGATCCGCCGCGCTTCGGCGTCAACGTCAACCCGCCCTCGCAGGCGCCGTGGAACATCGATCGCATGGTGAACGAGTGGAGCTTCCTCTCGGCCTGCGAACCGCTGTCCTACCAGTACAGCGGGGTCTGCGATGGCGGCGCAACGGACTTCCTGCAGCACCGCGACGGCCCCCGCCTCTCGTGGTGGGGCAGCGCCGAATCCGGCTACTGGGACGGCGCCGAGGTGCGGATCTACCGCCTCGGCGACGACGGTCTGCGCCTGCTGCGCACCGCCACGGTGGCATCCAGCATCTGCGGCAACGCCGCCGACGGCAGCAAGAGCGCCGAGCGCCTCGCCTTCACCGCCGCCGGCCCTGCGGTCCGGCCCGGCGACCTCTACTGCCTGCGCATGGTCGGCAGGACCTCGCCTGCCGGTCCCTATCGCAAGGGGCTGCTGCGCTCGCGCGGCAGCATGGAGATGTTCGATGGCGTGGTGGACACCTGTGGTGGCGCCACCTGGTCGCTCGATGCAGGGTCGCATTGCCCGGAAGGCGGCAGCACAGCCAGCCTGAAGGTGACCATGCCCGCCGCCTCAACCGTCGATGGCAAGACCATCCGCCCCGGCGTCTGGCACTGGTGGGCGGTGCGCAACCAGCGCGAACTGCGCTTCAATCCCGGCAAGACCTACCGTGGCCAGGTGTGGCTGCGCCAGGAGGGCCTGTCGGGCGGCAACGTCACCCTGCAGCTGTCGACCATCGCCACGCGCACCTTCACCGTCGACGAAACGTGGCGGAAATTCGAATTCGACCTGCCGGTCGACAAGCCGGCACGACCCTACCCGGATCACCAGTGCGAGGATTCGAAGCTCGCCTTCACCACCACCGGCGGCGGCACCCTGTGGATCGACAACTGCCTGATCTGGCAGGACGACACCCCGCCCTTCGCCTTCCTGCCCGAGTACCGCCAGACCCTCGCCGATTGGAAGCCGAGCACATTGCGGCTTTGGGCAGGCATCGCGGCGGTGAACGTCGACCTCGCCCTGCGCGAGGGCTTCGCCCGCAGCGGCCGCGGCCGCCACGCCGGCACCAGCGCGCCCGACCCGCTGCCCATCCCCGCCAGCCTGCGCCTGTGCCGCGAGGTCGGCGCCGATCCGTGGCTGATCCTCAACCCGTTCTGGAGCGAGGAGGACCACCGCCTGCTGATGGAGTACCTCGCCGGTCCCTCCGCCAGCGCCGGCGGCCGCATCCGCGCCGCCCAGGGCCAGGAGCGGCCGTGGACCGAGGTCTTCCGCTGCATCCGCCTGGAATGCGGCAACGAAGCGTGGAACACCATGTTCCAACCCCTGGCCTGGCCGGGGAAGCCGGCGCTGTACGCCGCCATCGCCGACCGCCAGTTCAGCGAGCTGATGGCCAGCCCCCATTTCCGCCGCGACCGCTTCGCCTTCGTCCTCAATGGCTGGGATGGCGGCATGAGCGCCTCCGGCTGGACCGGCCAGGTGACCGCCGCCTCGCGCCTCGGCGACCAGGTCGATGTCGCCGGCTACTTCGGCGGCTGGGAGAAGGGCACCGGCGGCGGCGCCGCCGCCAGCGGCCTCGCCGAGTTCCAGGACAAGCTGTTCGGATCGGAACTCGAGTTCAGCCGCAAGTGGCTGGGCGCCCAGACCGTCGACCCCTCCCTGGGCCGGCGCCTCGCCGGCGCCATGCAGGATGACCCGGCGATGGCGGGGCGCCTGTTCGCGGCGGTGGGGGTGAAGGGGAAGTGGGAGGCGGCGCAGCTGCCGGCCCTCTCCACCGGCGACCTGCGCGGCGCGATGGCGGCGCTGATCGCCGCCGACGGCGCCCTGGCGGGCGAGATCGCCAAGGCCGCCGAGGCGCTGCGCGACCCCCTGGACCTGCCGGTGGTGCAGGCGCAGCGCTGGAGCCTGGTGCGCGACCCGGCCGCGCTGGCGCAGACCTGCTCTGATCTCGGCATCGAGCCCGCCGTAGCCGAACGACTGGGCGGGCTGATGACGCAGGTGAACAGCCTCAAGGGATACGCCGATCTGGGCCGGAAATACCCCGCCGCCGCCGAGGCGATGGCCAATGCCGCGGTGCTGGAGCTGAAACCCGCCACCGCCGTGCAGATCAGCGCCCTCGCCGACGGCAAGCAACCCGACTGGGCGGTGCCCAACGCCATCAACGCCTATGCCCGCAAACGCGCCCAGGCCGCCCTGGCCGCCGATCCCGCGGCCCTGGCCAAGGCGATCCGCACCCAGGCCGACGCGGCGTTCCAACGCAGCTTCGCCGACGATGTCCGCTACCAGTTCGACAGCCGCATGCGCAGCCTGGGCGCGCGCGCCAGCGACCAGCTGCTGGCATTGCTGCGCCGCGAGCCGGCCGCCGCCGCCCGCGTCTTCCAGGGCCTGGCCGGAGACCCCCTGCTGTTCCGCCCGCAGGCCGAGGCCGTCGCCACCGGTCTCGCCGCGACGATGCCGGTGCTGGCCAAGGCCCAGGCGGGAGGCAACCGCCTGAACCTGCTGCCGGCGCTGCCGCCGGCGGATCGTGACGCCCTGATCGCAGACCTGCTGGCCGCCGCCGAGGATCCCGTCCTCGGCTACCCGGCCGATGCGCTGCAATTGGCGCGGGCCGCCGCGGCCGCCTGCCAGGGCGATGCATCCCGGACGCAGGCGCTGCTGCATGACGAGCGCTTCGTCGACGCCCTCGCCCGACGCATCGCCACCAATCTGCAGGATGCGCTGTTGAAGGCGGCCGACGACGACGCCAGCCTGGGCGAGGCGCTGCTCACCGCCCTGGCCGCCCAGCCGTCCACCGGCAAGCGCTTCTGCGTCTACGAAGGCGGCCCCGGCTACGCCCTGCCCGGTCCCGGCAAACAACCGGCCGAGGATGACGAGAACATGGGCAAGTCGCTGGCCCTGGGCACCGCCGTGCTCGACAGCTACATGATGGCGACCCGGGCCGGGGCCGGACCCGCCTGCTACTTCAACTTCAAGTCCGGTCCGCACTGGGCGCATCAGAACAATCCCATCGACCGCATCCCCTATCCGACCTGGCAGGCGATGGGTCTGCGCAACCGACTGTGCTCGGGCGATCTGGTGCGCAGCGAACGCCTGGCCGGCGAGACCCGCGACCTGCCCGACCGCCGGGTCATCAAGACCACCAATGACGGCAAGGGCAAGGAGTCGGTGGAGAAAGGGCGCAGGGCCGTGCCGTTGACCGCCGCCTACGCCTTCCGCGACGGCAAGCGCCTGTCCATCCTGCTGCTCAACCGCGATGCCGGCGAGACCCGGCACGTGCGCATTGAACTGCCATCTGCTCCGGCCGCGCCGGCGCAGGTGATCCTGCTGACCGCCGACAGCCCGATGGCCAACAACCGCGCCACGTTGCAGGTGCGCGAGACGCAGGCGCCACCCGTCGACCTCGCTGCGGGTGCGCTGGTGCCGCTGCCGCCGGCTGCAACCGCTGTCGTCACCGTGGAACTGCGCTGACCGCAGGGTCGGCTCCGTCCACCCGCCTGTTCGGAGATCACATGCGACTCCTCCGCCACACCATCGCCATCCTGATCGCAGGTGCGGCTGCAGCTGCCGAGGCCCCCATCACCGTGGGATCCGACGGCGCCGCGGTGATACTCCGGGTGCTGGGCCAGAATCTGGAGGCCGGCGATCCGCGCGGCGTCGATGTGCCGTTGCATGCCACCGCCTTCAGCGGCTACGGCATGCGCACCGGCACCGGCTTCTGGGAGCCGACCCTGCGCACGGTGGCGAACGGCGCTCCGCTCACCCACCTTGGCGAGGGCGCCTTCGAGGTTGACCTGCCACCTGCGTCGATGGCGGCCGTGCACCTGCCGTCCACCGTCGGAACCGCCAGCGAATCCGAGGCAGATGGTGAAGCCGGCCTGCTCTCCGCGGGGCTGCTGCTGCCTGGCATGGCTGCCGAGCAGGGAACGGGGGCTCGATGATCCCGCCATCTCAGTCACGCCGATCGCTGACGCTCCTCATCACTGCCGCCATCTGGCTGCCGGCCGCCGAGTGGCATGTCAGCCAATCCGGCATGGGCGCCAAGGACGGCACCTCCCCGACGAACGCATGGCCGGTCGCGGTCTTCAACGCCAGCACAGTCCCCGGTGGCGGGGACACAGTCCATTTCTCGGGTACGATCACGGGGCAGATCGATCCGTGCTGCGACGGCGATGGCGATGGCGATGGCGATGGCGATGGCAGCGAACGGCTGACCCTGGACTTCAGCGCGGCCATCGTGTCCGGCACAGCCGAACCACGCATCCGTCTCGCAGGCCGGCGCTACCTCGATCTGGTCGGCGGAACCGCCATCGGATCCCACGACCTGTTCGGCTTCACCGCCGGCCAGTCGCACGACATCACCATCCGCGGCTGGACCTGGAACAGCAGCGTCGAAACCAATGTCAGCGCCTTCTGCTCGGCCTACTACTGCTACAACCTCGTGATCGAGGGCAACCATATCGAGAAGGCAAATCACCTCATCATGGGCGATACCATCTCAACGCATGATGTGGTCATCCGCGGCAATTACTTCACCACCAGCGCCAACACCAGCGACCAGACCGACATCATCTTCCTCGGCGACGCCTACAATGTCACCATCGAGGGAAACTATCTGCTGATGCGTACCCCCGGCGCCACCGACGGCCGGCACAACGACTGCATCCAATGCTACCGCAAGGGAGGCGGAGGAGCCGGCAACCCGTTCGGCTGGATCGTCCGCCATAACTGGATCCAACTCGATGTCCCGAGCGGCTCCGGCGACACCTCGTGGATGATGATCGAGAATCAGGGCAACGGCAGCGCTGGATTCGCCATGAAGGTCTATGGCAACGTCTTCGCGGGCAGGGACTCCGCGAGCAACAATGGCATCTGCCAGAGTGGCAGCCTCGACGGTGCGATTTTCCACTTCTACAACAACACCATCCTCGCCGACCATGGGCCATGGAACACCTGGCGCATGCTGGGACCAGGCATCCTCTACAGCCGCAACAATGTGATGCATTGCCCTGGCAACGATGGCATCAGCGTGCGCTGGATGATGTCGCCGGGCGGCGGCGGGTGGGATCACAACTTCTTCTCCGAAACCGATGCGGACGGCGATGAAGCCGGTCCGCACGGCAGCACATCCGCTGCACCGGGATTCGCCGATGCAGCGGCCTTCGACCTCGCCCTCGGCGCCGGTTCGGCGCTTCGTGGCGGTGGAGATCCGACGCTGGATCTGGAATACCGCATGGGGCTGGTCCCCGGCACCACCTGGCCCGCCCCTGCGCTGGCGGCCCGTTCGACATGGGATGCAGGAGCGTATGTCGCAGACGCCCTTGCGTCGGACACCCAACCTCCGACGGCGCCGGCCGACCTGACTGCCACGGTCATCTCGGCCGACCACATCGATCTGTCATGGCCAGCCTCGACCGACAACGTGGCGGTAGCAGGTTATCGCATCCTGCGCGATGGGATCATGGTCGGAACCACGCCAGCGACCGCGGCCTCGTGCACCGGCCTGGCACCTGCGACCACCTACAGGTTCGCCGTCGTCGCCTTCGATGCGGCAGGCAACGCATCCGCCTCTTCGCCCTCGGCCGTTGCCACGACACGCCAGGGCGGTGGGCATGAGGCATCATCCAGCGGATCCTGCGGTGGCGGACTGCCGTCCATCGGCCTGCTGCTGACTGCGCTGGTGATGCTCCGCCATCGCGGGAACACCCTGCTCCCCCTGCTGGCAGTATCGACCCTGTGCGGAACCGAACCCAGTACGGTCCTGATCGACACGACGGCCGCCGGACGTCCTGTGCCGGCAACCCTGTTCGGAGCCGACTTCGTCGCCAACCGTACCGTCTTCGATGCCGCCTGGCGTGGCGCCTTCGCCGCCGCCAACCTGCATGTCCTGCGCTACCCCGGCGGCACGGTCGCCGAGACCGAGGCCGACATGCTGGCGGATGACTCCGAACTGCGGGCTGTCCTGCAGCATGTCCGCGATACCCCGGGCATCGTCCCGGTGCTGGTCCTGCCGACCTTCCGCTTCGCCGGCGACCCCGCCGCCGCGGCCACCTACGCCCAGGCGCTGGTCACGCGGGTCAATCAGGAACTGCCGGCCGCCCTGGGCACGCCGCGCGTGCGCTACTGGGAGCTGGGCAACGAGTACTACCAGCAGCTCACGGCCGCCACCTACGCCGAGCTGGCTTGCGCCATCTCTGCGGCCGTGCGCGCAACCGATGCCGAGGCCGTGCCCATCGTCCACTACGGACGTACCCGTCAGGCCGACCTCCCGACCATCGCCGCCGCCATCGCCGCCATGCCGGCGGGTGGGCGGCCGCTGGCATGCTGCACGCACGTCTACCCGGGCGGAACCGAGGGCATGAAGCGGGTCGCGAACCAGCTGCGCAGCGGCGCTACCGCCCTGGGCATGGCCAGCACCGAGTGGATCACGGAATGGAACGTCGCCGGCAGCGATCCGGCCTATCCCTCTGGCATGGCCCAGGCTGGACGCCTGGTCGCCATCCTCGGCGCGCTGATCGACGGCGGGGCGACCCACACCGCGCTCTGGCCGCTGAACTGGCATCCCAACAGCGTCGACAGCGCTCTGGCGGATGCCGACGGCACTCTGCGACCGGCTGGCCAGATAATCGCAGCGCTGTCCACCGCGGCGGGCGATGGGACCGTCCTGCCCGTCACCGTCCGCGGCACGGATTGCGTCGCCCAGGCCTACCGCAGCGCTGATGGCCTGACCGTCGTCGTCGCCGGCACCGGCCTGCCCGCACAGCAGCAGCTCGAACTCGCGATCACCGGGATCCCTACCGCCGCGCTGCGGCAGGCGACGCTGCGCCGCTGGAGCGCCGCCGGGGGCGACGAGCTGGGCCGTGCCCCGGCGCTGGTTGAGAATGGCGCCCCGGTGATCGGTCCCGACCGCCGCCTGCGCTGCCGCATCAACACCCGCAGCGGTAGCGAGGTCCTGCTCATCACCATACCGTTCACCGCCAGCGCGGCACCTACGCACCATGCGGTCGCGGTGGCCTGGAATGCGATCGTCCCCGGCCCGGCGCTGAAGACCCGCATCGGATTCAGCCGCAACGCCACCGATACCGACCTGATGGACAGCATGCCCTTCCTGCAGCCGCTCGGTCCCGGCGCATTCGCCATGCCGATCGAATTCGACCGCGCACTGCGTGGCACGGATGATCTCGATCTGGTGGTCGCTGCTGATGGCCGTCCTACCGCTCGTATGCAGGCCCTGGAGCAGGCTGCCGCCGATGCCGGCGCACGGCTGCTGTTGCAGCTGGTCGGGGCACCGCCGGCGACCCTGCCAGCCGATCCACCCGCCGACGCGCAGCACCCGGCTCCGGCCGACCTGCCCACGGCGGCAGCCGCAGTCACGGCATTCACCGACGCGTCCTGCCATCCCGGCGCGGTCGACTGGTCGGTCTGGTTCGAACCCGGCCACACCCTGCGTGGCACCGACCGGCTGCCCGATGAGGAGGATGATGCCTATGCCGTGCGGGTGGCGGTAAACCGCCAGCTGGCGGTGCAGGATCTCGATGCGGTCTACCAGGCCTACGCCGCGGCGGCCCGCAGCAGCGGCCCTCCAGGTTCCGGCACCGGCCTGGCCAGCTTCCTCACCGCCGATATCGATGCCGACAAGCCGACGACCGACGGACGCACCGTGCTGCAGGCCAGCATCGACACCTGGCGCGCGCGCAGCGGGCGGCAGCCGATCGATCTCATCACCGCCCATGCCTTCAACGACCGCTGGGCCGCCACCATCGACGGCATGCGCGACCTGCTGGATGGCGATCTCGCGGCGTGCCCGATCGTCTTCGACCAGATCGCTCCAGGCATGGTGCAGGACTACCGCAACGGCATCGCCCCCGAGCCGGCGCCCATGGACGTCGCCATCGCCTGCCTCGACATCGTCCGCGGCATGCTGACCCAGACGGATGTCGCGCGCACCTGCTTCGCCTATTGGGTTGGCGGGGTCGGCGCCTTCCTCGATCGCGACGACGGCGGCGCGATGACGGAGCAGCCGCCATACCACGCCATCGACCTGTACATGCGCCTGCCGGTCACCCGCCTGGCGCTGGACGGCGTCGATGCCGACGACAGCGGCCTGCTGCACGGCATCGCCGCCCGCGATCACCGCCAGGCGGCGGTGCTGCTGTGGAACGCCGCCGACGAGGATGCCCTGGTCGACCTGCGTTTTCCCGATCTTCCCGCCAGCATGACCGGTCGCCTGCTCTGGCGCCTGGCGACAGGCGATGCGCAGCCCGAGGCTGTCGTCTGGAACGGCGGCACCGTAACCGTACCCGCGCACGGCATCGTGCTGGCGGCCCGCGCGGATCCCAGCGTCTCCGAGCTGCAGCAACGACGCCGTGCCCTCGGCAGCGGGGTGCGCTGCCACCCCGAGGCGCCGACGACGCTGCGTTCGCCCGCCGCCGGCATCGCCGCCTCCTATGGGGCCTGGGATGGCGCCCGGGACGTCGCCTATCTCGGCCTCGCCGCCGGCGACGGCTCAGCCACCGCCACGGCCGACTATGACGGCCTGCCCGCCCGCATCTACGTCAACATCATCATCCATCCCGGAGACGACGGATTGGACCCCGACGGCAGCATCGTGCTGACCGCCCGCGATGCCGATGGGCGTACCGCGATCCTGCCGGCCGGATCGGCGAGCGAGGTCGCCGACGGCCGCTCGCTGGTCTGGGACTTGGCGCCGCTCAGCGGCAGGATCACCATGACCTGCACCCTCTCGGCGCTGGGCACCGGCACCCAGGCCGAATGCCTGCTGTCGGCCAGCGACAGCGAATCCGCCGCCATCGCCGCCGCCGTGCAGCGCGGTTCGCGCTCGACCACCAACGGCAGCTCGTCGGCCGCCGCAGGGTCGGCCAGCGGATGCGGCTTCGGCTCGCTGGCCGGGGTGGTGCTGGTCGTCCTCGCCGCCAGCGCGCACCGCCGGGCCGATCTCAGCCGGCGCGCGGCATAGCCGCCCGCCGCTCGGCGAGCACCAGTTCGAGCGGATCCGGTCCGGCGTGCGGGCGCGACAGCTGGCGGGCGGTCCACGTCTCCAGGAGGCCGAGCATGCGATCGCGCAGCTCCGGCTGCACCTCGGCGATATTGCTGGTCTGATAGCGGTCGCGGCGCATGTCGTACAGCGCCACCGGATCGAATCCGGCGTAGCCGCCATCATCGAAGGTGCGGATGAGGAGATGATCGCGCGTCCGCACCGCCCGCTGGACGGCGTAGAGGGCATGATCCCACACGAGATGGTCGCGATCCAGGCTGTTGCCGCCACGCAGGTTGCCCACGAATGAATTCCCATCCCAGTCGCCCGGCATGCGGATGCCCAATGCATCGCACAGGGTCGCCGCCAGATCGAGCTGGTAGACCAGCCCATCATCGGCCTGGCCTGCCCGCGCCAGTCCCGGCCAGGCGATAATCATCGGCACGCGATGGATGCACTCGTCAGCGCAGACATGGTCGGTATAGATGCCGTGTTCGCCGAAGGCGTCGCCGTGGTCTGCACTGACGATGATGACGGTGTCCTCGAGTCCGCCATCCGCCGCGAGGGCGGAGACGACCTGGCCGAGGTGGTGGTCGACGTAGGCGATCGAAGCGTCATAGGCGTCGACCATGCGCTCGAAATCCGCACGGTTGGCGATGCGCCCGGGCATCAGCGGCACCGGACTGCGGTGACCGGGAAACTGTCCGCTGGCGGTGAAACGGCCGGTGACCGACTCGTAGTGGCTGCGGATGGTGGCGTCGTCCGGCCAGGCCTGGGGTACCGGCGTCCCGCCCAGGCGGGACGTCCATTCGCTGCCCATCTTGTAGATGCGATGTGCATCCCAGTAGTTGATGTGCAGCAGGTAATCCCTGCGCCCCTGGTTCTGCCGCAGCCAGCGCAGGACGTGGGCGTTGACCTCTTCGGCAGTCTCGTTGCCGCCCTTCAGGTTCGGGGTGATGAATTCACTCCAACCGCACATCCAGCCGTAGGCGGCATGCCGATCGGCGAAGTTGGAGATGCACACCGTATCCATGCCGGCCTGGCGCAGCACGCGCGGCAGGGGCATGTTGTCGCCGCAGGGACCGCCGTAGTGGTTGGTGCGCAGGCGGTAGTTCGCACCGGCACCGTGGTTGGAGACCACGCCGTTGCGGATACCGAGGCGTCCGGAATGGAAGGCGGTGCGCGACGGCAGGCAGGGCGAGGTCGAGCAGTAGCAGTTATCGAGACGAGTACCGCCGGCGGCGATGCGGTCGATGTTGGGGGAGATCGGCCGCTCGTAGCCATAGCAGCCGAGGTGATCCGGGCGCAGGCAGTCGATATCGAAGTAGATGATGCGCATGCCGGCAGCATATGCGCCGCCGGCCTGCACCGGAATGGAACCGAGAGCATCCCACCTGGACTATGCTCTCGACCGGAGGTGCCAGCCAGGTGCCTTCGGCGCCGCAGTCGCTAGCATGTCAGCATGATGGATCTGCAGGCGAACCTGGTGAAGACGGGGGTCGATTTCCGGCCGGCCGGCTTCGATTCCGGCTGGACAGCATTCCCGAACACCCTGGTGGCCCAGATCCTGGGCGGCTACCGGCTGGAGACCAGGGGACGACCCGTGGTGGAGATCCCCCCTGGCGGCGGCTTCCTGCTGCCCAGCGGCATGGCCAGACGGGTGCGCCCGCTGCCCGGACGCACCGCCACCACCATCTACGCGCACATCCACTTCCGCATCTTCGGCATCATCGATCCCTTCGCCCTCCTCGACCGTCCGATCCTCCTGCCGATGCGCCTGGCCGGCCGGGTCGGCCGCATCAACCGCGCCTTCGCCCGCCTGCGCCCCGATGCGCATCGGCCCCTGCTGACCGCCGCCGCCGAACTGGCTCTGGGCGCACGTCTGCTCGAGCTGCTGTTGAAGGCATGCCCGGATCTGGAGCAGCAATGGCGCGATCCGCGCCTGATCCGCCTGCTGCCGGCCTTGCGCCACATCGAGGAGCGACTCGCGGACGGCATCAACCGCCGCCTGCTGGCCGCGACGACCGGCCTGTCCGTCGCCCGCTTCCATGCCCATTTCCAGGCTGCGATGGGCATGTCGCCGATGGCATTCGTGGCCACCCAACGCCTGCTGCGGGCGCGGCGGCTGCTCGCCGACACCCCTCTGGGCATCGCCGAGATCGCCGCCCGCTGCGGCTATCAGGACGCTTTCTATTTCAGCCGCGCATTCCGCCGCAGCGAAGGGGTGCCGCCAAGCGTCTACCGACACAAGGCCGCCTCCCAGGGGCACCAGGACTGAATGCCATGCGCACGCGGTCCAGGTCGGCGAGAGCCTGATCCATGGCCTACGACGTCTTCCTGGGCTAGATTGCGGCATGCTCCTCGCCGCATCCATCCTCCTCGCCGCCACCCCTGCCGCCGTCGAAGCCCCGCCCGCGCCTGCTCCTCCCCTCAATGTCGTCCTGGTGATGACCGACGATCAGGGTTGGGGCGACGCAAGCTGCTATGGCGCAGAGAAGATCCGCACGCCCCGCTTGGATGCGCTGGCCAAGCAAGGCATGCGCTTCACCGACTGGCACAGCCCTTCGCCGGTGTGTACGCCATCGCGCGCCGGCCTCCTGACCGGCAGCCTGCCGGTCCGCGTCGGCCTGGCCAAGAGCGTGCTGTTCCCCAAAAGCCAGACGGGGCTCAATCCCAGCGAAGTGACCCTGGCCGAGATCCTCAAGGCACGCGGCTACGCCACCGCCTGCATCGGCAAGTGGCACCTCGGCGACAATCCCGCTTTCATGCCGCCGCGGCATGGTTTCGACTACTGGATGGGCATCCCCTACAGCCATGACATGACCCCGCGCGTCTTGCAGCAAAACGCGCAGGTGCTGGAGCCCAAGGCAGATCCCACGACCCTGACGCACCGCTACACCGACGCCGCCATCGCGTTCATCGAGCAGCACCGCAGCGGTCCCTTCTTCGTCTATCTGCCGCATTCGCTGCCGCATCTTCCGGTGGCGGTCAGCGCCGCATTCCGCGACAAGAGCCCGGCCGGCCTCTACGGAGATGCGGTCGAGGAGATCGACTACGAGATGGGTCGCCTGCTCGACACCCTCGACCGCCTGGAGCTGAGCGGTCGCACAGTGGTGATGTTCACCTCCGACAATGGACCGTGGAAGAAGCGCGAAGGCACCAAGCAGAGCAAGGACAATGGCGGCGAGCCCGCCCCCGGTTTCCTCGGCTCCGCCGGCCCCTTCCGCGGCAGCAAGGGCATGGTGTGGGATGGCGGCCACCGCGTGCCCTGCATCTGGCGCCTGCCCGGCACCATCCCCGCCGGCACGGTCGGCGACATCCCGGCCATGCACATCGATGCGCTGCCGACCATCGCCGCCTTGTGCGGCGGCGTCCTGCCCACCGACCGCGTGATCGACGGCAGCGATCTCGGCTCTGCACTGCGCGGTTCACCGGATCCATCCCTGGCCGAACGCCCCCTCTACCACTACACCCATGACGGGATCTTCGCCGCCGTGCGCAAGGGGCCGTGGAAGCTCCACCTGGATTCCGGGGCGCTCTACAACCTCGCCAAGGAGCCCGGCGAGGAGACCGATGCCGCCTCGGCGAACCCGGGGGTGGTCAGCGCCCTGCGCCAACTCGCCGATGCACATGCTGCCGACATCGCCGCCCATTCGCGCCCGGTCGGACGGATCGGCAAGCCAGCCAAGTGACCACCGGCTCGCCGGACGCAGCAGCTGAAAAAACAGACGCCCCCGGCCGATCGGCCGGGGGCGTCGCGTTGCAGCAGGCTGACGGGGGCCTCAGCCCTCGCCGCCGCCCTCGGC
>JAFLCQ010000057.1 GCA_017302815.1 Planctomycetota bacterium | reverse complement strand
GCTCGCGGCTGCGCTGGAGCAGCCACCGGCGCCGGCGCCGGCGCGTTGACGTCGACCTTGGCCCCTGCGAAGGGGTCGAAGGCCGGCTTGGCCGGCGCCGCCTGCGGCTTGGCGGCGGGCTTGGGTGCCGGCTTGGCCGGCTCATCATCACCCTCGAATCCCGGGAAGAAATTCGGATCGGCCATGGCTCAGTGCTCCACCACCGCCGCGCCGGTCGCCGCCCGGACCATCTCGGCCAGCTCGCGCGCATGGTCGAGACCGGGAGCCTCGGCGATGATGCGTGAGACCGGCTCGGTGCCGCTGGCGCGCAGATGGACCCAGCGATCGGGCCAGATGAACTTCACGCCGTCGCGTTCGTCGGCGGTGGCGCCCTGCGCCCAGGCCGCCGACTTCAGGCCGGGGATGGCCGCCTGCACCGCCTTTCGGTCGAGGGCGATCTTCTCCTTGTGGATGGCGTAGGTCGGGATCGCCCGCACCACCTCGGAGAGCGGCGCCTTCGCCTTGGCCAGGAGTTCGAGGACCAGGGCCATGCCGATGTGGCTGTCGCGGCCCATGACCACGCGGGGATCGATGACCCCGCCGTTGCCCTCGCCGCCGATGACGGCGCCATGCTTCTGCATGCCGTCGACGACATTGGCCTCGCCGACCTTGGTGCGCTCGACCTTCGAACCGTGGCGGGCGGCGACGTCCTCCAGCATGCGGCTGGTCGACAGGTTGGTGCAGGCCAGCGAACCAGGCCCGGCTGCGGCCAGGCGGGAGGCGGCGCACAGGACGAGGGTGTATTCCTCGCCGAGATAGCGGCCGGTCTCGTCGACGATGGCCAGGCGGTCGGCATCCGGATCCTGGATGAAGCCGATATCGGCATCCGCCGCCCGGACCAGGGCGCCGACGTGCTTGACGTTGTGCGCCGTCGGTTCTGGATTGCGCGGGAAGGGCAGATCGAGGCGGTCATGCACCGCCACGACCTTGCAGCCCAGCGCGGCGAGCAGCCGCGGGGCGAGGACGCTGCCGGCGCCGTTGACGCAGTCGATGAGCACGCGCGGGGCGCTGGCGCGGATGGCGGCGACATCGACGGCGGCCAGGACCCGCGCGAGGTGGACGTCCAGCGGGCTGCGGTCCTCGCGGTAGCCTCCGACGCCGTCCCAGCGGCGATGGAAGCCCATCGGCGGATCCTTGTAGCACTCGATGATCCAGTCGAGCTGGGTGTGGTCGACATTGCGTCCGTCGCGATTGAAGAACTTCAGCGCGTTCCACTCGGCCGGGTTGTGGCTGGCCGAGATCATGATGCCGCCGAAGGCGCCGAACTCCTTGACCGCGATCGCCACCGTCGGGGTTGGGACCACGCCGATGTCGATCACCTCGCAGCCGACCGCGCGCAATCCGGCGCTCACCGCCTGAGCCAGGAGCGGACCGGTGGTGCGGGTGTCGCGCCCGACCACGACGCGCTCGCAGTGGGCGATGGCGACCCCGAAGGCCTGGGCCAGGCCGAGGACCTGCTCCACCGAGAGGGTATCGCCGACCACGCCGCGGATGCCGGACACCGACACCACGCATTCGATCTTCGGTCCGAGCATGCTCATCTCCCTTGGCGCAGTCGCTCTGCCAGGTAGTCATCCAGGAAATCGTTGGCCTCGATCGCCTTGGCCGTCGCCTCGACGTCGTATTCGATGCGGCGGAACACCGCTCGCGGCGAGGCTGGATCGGTGTCCAGCACGACGTAGCAGGCCCGCCTGTCCCCGTCGCGCGGCTGGCCGACCGATCCGATGTTCACCAGGGCCTTCTCGCCCGGCTCGATGAAGTAGGTCTGGTTCCACAGCTGCACCGGGTTGGTGAAGCTGCGATCCTCCAGGAACACACCGGGCAGATGGGTGTGGCCGACGAAGCAGACGTGCTCGATGAGGGAGAAGATCTCCTCCATCTTGGGCTGGTTGGCGACGTCGCGCGGCATCACGTATTCGCGGGTGGGCTGGCGCGGGCTGGCGTGGGTGAAGAGGAAGCTGCCGACCTTGCAGTGCATCTGCAGGTTCTGCAGGATGTGCCAGCGGCTCTTGCGCGTCTGCTCGTCGCCGGCGCTCTTGAGGTGGTCGCGCGTCCAGTCGATGGCGCGCTTGGCGCGCGGATTGAAGTTCTCGGCGCCGTAGAGCAGCGCCTCCTCATGGTTGCCCATCAGCACCGCACCGCAGCGGCGGACGAGGTCGAGGCATTCACCGGGATAGGGCCCGTAGCCGACGACGTCACCGAGGCAGAGGACCTTCTCCGCCCCGATGGTCTCCATGTCCTTGAGCACCGCCTGGAGGGCGGCCATGTTGCCATGGATGTCGCTGATGAGGCCGAGAAGCACGACAGGCCCAAGCATGGCGGCTCGCCAGCGGATGCACAAGCCCATAGATTGATACGTGATGGAGCGAGTGAGGCGCCTGCTGGCACGGTTCTTGCGTTAGACCGCCGGAGGCCCGACCCATGAGCGTTTCCAGCACCACAGCGGCCATCAACGGGTCGTCCTCGAATTCGAACGCGAAGGCCAACCAGCAGGCCTTCGGCGACGCCGACTTCCTCTCGATCATGCTGACCGAGATCACCAACCAGGACCCGCTGGCCCCATCCGACACCTCGAAGATGGTCGAGAGCATGCGCCAGCTGCAGGTCCTGGCCAACACCCAGAACGAGAAGTTCCGCTCCGACGTGGAGTGGGCGCAGAAGATGGTGGGGTCGGTGGTGAATGTGACCCAGGTGAACGCCGGCGAAGCGGAACTGAAGGAATACAGGGACTCCGGCCTGAATCCGGACGTGGGCTACGGCAACAAGGACATCCGCGTGCAGGGCTTCATGGTCGTCGACCAGCAGGTCTGGCTGACCACCGACGACGGCAAGAACTACCCCGTCGACAACATCAAGCAGGTCCGCAACGACAGCTTCGACACCGACGCCCTGGTCGAGGCGTCCAACCGCCTGCTGGGCATGCGCGTGGGCTACCTCTCGGGAGTCAACGGCGAGCGCAAGGAAGGCGTGGTGTCCAGCGTCGGCTACGACGACCAGGGACGGGTCGTCCTGGGCGTCAATGGCGGCTACGTGCGCTACGACGACGTGGTGGCGATCACCGTGCCGGAAACCAGCTCGGGGTCGGCCGCCACCACGGAGTGACGGCGCCGCCGCGGCGACTCAGCGGCCGTGGCAGCGCTTGAAGGGCTGACCGCTGCCGCACGGGCAGGGATCGTTGGGCTGCGGACGACCGGCCGACGCCGGAGCCATCGGCGGCGTCGGAGCGGCCGCCCCGACGGGGACCGCGCCCATGGGCACGCCGAGGGGCGCCTGCTGCGCCTCGGGCGGCTGCACCTGGACCTGCAGGCGGAACCACACCCGGGCGACGTCGAGGCGGATCAGCTCCTCCATCATCTCGAAGCGGCGGAAGCCCTCCTCCTTGTAGCGCATGCGCGGATCCTTCTGCGCGTACGCCTCCAGCCCGATGGCATGGCGGAGGTGCTCCATGGCGTAGATCTGGTCCTTCCAGCGCCGGTCGATCGAGTCGAGGAGCAGGAAGCGCTGCACCTGGGCATGGATCTCGCCCAGCGCCTTGCGCCGCTTCTCGAGCTCGGTCTCGATCCTGGCGACCAGGTACTGCAGGCAGGCCTCGCCGCCCTCCTTGACCGGGATCTCGTTCCACGCCGGTTCGGGCAGGCCGGTCTCCTCGGCATAGGTCTTGCAGATGCGCTCGGCCAGGGGCTGGCCGCGGGTGCCGTCGGCGGCCGACTTCTGCACCAGATCGTCGATGGCGCCGTGGAAGATCGCCGACAGGGACTTGTCGAGGTCCTTGCCTTCCAGCACGGCCTGGCGGCGGCCGTAGATGGCGAGGCGCTGCTGGTTCATCACCTGGTCGTATTCGAGCAGGTTCTTGCGGATGCCGTAGTAGTACTCCTCGACCCGCTTCTGCGCCTTCTCGACCGCACGGGAGACCATCGGGCTCTCGATGGGGATGCCGTCCTTCAGGCCCATGCGCCGCATCAGGCTGGCCATCGCCGGGCCGGCGAAGCGCTTCATCAGATCATCGTCAAGGGAGAGGTAGAAGCGCGAGCTGCCGGGATCGCCCTGGCGGCCGGAACGTCCGCGCAGCTGGTTGTCGATGCGGCGGGCGTCATGGCGTTCGGTGCCGACGATGCGCAGGCCGCCCAGCTTGCGCACGTCGACGCCGTCGCGCAGCGTCGACGGCAGCGGCAGCGGCGGCATGCCGTCCAGCTTGCGCCGCTTGTTGATCTCCTTGAGGCGATCAGCGGTGTTGGCAGCCTTGGACTTGGCCGCGTCCTCGCCGAGGAAGCGCTGGTGCCACATCTGGATGATCGCGTCATCCAGCTCGGGGCTGTCCGGAGCCAGCTTCTTCGGCGCCAGATCGCGCTTCTGCCAGTGCTTCAGGGCGGCATTGAAGTCCGTGCGGCCGAGCACGATGTCGGTGCCGCGGCCGGCCATGTTGGTGGCGACGGTGACGGCGGCGAACTGGCCGGCGCCGAGGACGATCTCGGCCTCGCGGGCGTGCTGGCGGGCGTTGAGGACGTTGTGCGGGATGCCCTTGCGGGTGAAGTGCTCGGACAGGCGCTCCGAGACCTCGACCGAGATGGTGCCGACCAGCACGGGCTGGCCGACGTCGTGCAGCAGCTCGACCTCCTTGAGGATGGCGTCGAACTTCTCGCGCTCGGAACCGAAGATGAGGTCGGCCAGGTCCGCGCGCGCCACCGGCCGGTTGGGCGGGATGGAGATGACGTCCAGCTTGTAGATGGCGTGGAACTCGCTGGCTTCCGTCATCGCCGTGCCGGTCATGCCGGACAGCTTGTCGTAGAGGCGGAAGAAGTTCTGCAGCGTGATCGTGGCGTAGGTCTGGTTCTCCTCCTCGATCGCCACCCCCTCCTTGGCCTCCACCGCCTGGTGCAGGCCGTCGCTCCAGCGGCGCCCTTCCAGGATGCGGCCGGTGTGCTCGTCGACGATCTTCACCTTGCCGCCGGTGACCAGGTACTCCTTGTCGCGCAGGTAGAGGCAGCGCGCCTTCAACGCGTTGTCGAGGAAGTGCGGCAGGTGCATGCTCTCGGCGTCGTACATGTTCGGCACCCCGAACAGCTCCGCCGCCTTGTCCATGCCCGCCTCGGTCAGGGTCACGTGGCGGTCCTTGATGTCGACCTCGTAGTGCTCCTTCTCGACCAGCTGGTGCGCGACCTCGTTGGCCTTGACGTAGTGCTCCTTGCGGCCGGTGGCGGGGCCGCTGATGATCAGCGGCGTGCGCGCCTCGTCGATGAGGACCGAGTCGACCTCGTCGACGATGGCGAACTGACGCCGGGTCTGCACCTGCTCTTCCGGTGTCTTGGCGAGGTTGTCGCGCAGGTAGTCGAAGCCGAACTCGTTGTTCGTCCCGTAGGTGACGTCACGGGAGTACATCTCCTTGCGCTCCCACGGCGGCATCTGCGACTGGATCGCGCCGACCGAGACGCCGAGGAAGCGCAGGGTGGGCTCGTTCCACTTGGCGTCGCGCGAGGCGAGGTAGTCGTTCACGGTGATGACGTGGACGGCGGTGCCCGACAGCCAGGCGAGATAGCAGGCCAGCGAAGCGACCAGGGTCTTGCCTTCGCCGGTCTTCATCTCGGCGATGCGTCCCTGGGTCAGGACCAGGCCGCCCAGCACCTGCACGTCATGCGGGCGCATGCGGAAGGGCGGGACCGAGTCGGGATGGCGGGCGCGCACCGCGTTGTACACCGCGGCGGGCAGATCCAGCTGCCACGGCAGGTTCACCGGCTTGCCCTCGGCGTCGACCTCGGCGAGCTTGGCGCGCGCTTCGTCGACCGCGGCCTTGGCTGCACCCCAGGCGTCGTCGGGGAAGCCGCGCTTGGGATCGAGGGCGTTCCAGATGCCGAGGCGGCGGTCGGCGACCTCGCGGGCGAGGGCCAACGCCTCGACCGTCACCGACTCGGGCTTCGCCCCGTCCGCGACCCGCTTGCGCAAGGCGGCCGACAGCGCCCGCAGGTCGGCGTCGTCCATCGCCTGCATCTTCGGCCCCAGCTCGCGCACCTTCTGCACCGTCGGCCAGATGCGGCGGAGGTGGGACTCGTTGGTGGTGCCGAGGAGGCGGCGGGCGAAGGCGGTGGCGGTGTCGACGATGCTCATCAGGAGGGGTCCAGATCTGGGAGCAAACACGCTAGGCCCCCTTCCGTCCAGCGCCAGCGCGGTTGCCGCGCCAGCAGCGGACAGCACCATCCGGCATGGACCCCCTGCCCCGCACCGGCGCACGACGCCTCCTGGCCGGCAACCGCTTCTTCGATCTCGTCGAAGAGGAGATCGAGGACCGCCAGGGGCGCATGTACCCCTACTACACGGTGGCCTCGAAGTGGGACGCGGTGGTGGCGGTGCCGGTGCTGCCCGATGGCAGGCTGCTGGTCGAGCGCATCTACCGCCACCCCTGCCGCGCCTGGCTGCACGAGTTCCCGGCCGGCGGCATCGAACCCGGCGAGGAGCCGTGCGCGGCCGGCGGACGCGAACTGCGCGAGGAGACGGGATGGTCGGCCGGACGGATCACGCCCTTGCAGACCTTCGAGGCGATGCCGGGGCTGCTGCGGATGCGGCTGCATCTCGTCCTGGCCGAAGAGCTGTCGCCCGGCGGCGAACGCGCCCTGGAGGCGGCCGAATTCATCCAGGTCGAGACCATGACCGTCGACGAGGCCTGGCAGCTGGCGAGGCGGGAGACCGCGTCGTCCTTCCTCACCCTGGGGCTGATGGCGCTGCGCTGCGCCCGCCCCTGAACCGCTACTTGTCGGTCGGCTTCAGCGCGATCTCGATGAGGAAGGTCTCCGGCCAGGCCGGATCAGCGGTGAACTCGCAGGCGATGGCCACCGTGTCAGCGGGATTGAACAGCTTCACCGGCTCACCGTGCACGACGGTGGGGACGGTGATGTCGAAGCGGTAGGGCGTGTTGACGAACTGCCGCTTGGCCCCGCCGGCGACCATGTTGGCGACCTCGCCGATGCCGTCTTCGATCATCGACGGGCTGATGGACGCCTCGTTCGGTTCGGACAGCAGCCGCGCGACGATGCGCCGGGCCAGGCTGTCCGGGAAGGAGACCACGCAGGATCCGGTGATGCCGTTGGCCAGCCCGATGATGCCGCAGATGTCCCCGTGCATGGTCGGATCGGTCTTGACGAACACGCGCCGGCGTTCCGGCTTCGCCCCGGCCATCTGCCGCAGGCAGTCCAATGCGGCCGTGATGAAGGGGTTGAGGAGGTTGACATCGATCGTCTTCGGCATCGGGAGGCGCGTCCTGGCTGTGTGCGTCCGGCTGAATTCCGTTGCGTTGACAGGGTGGCGCGCCCAGACTTCGGCGCAAGGATCGGATGCATGTCGATGGCAGGCAGCAATGAGCACCAGCGGATGATGGCGCACGTCCAGGCCGTCCAGGATGGGCAGGTCCACGTCGTCTCGTTCGTCCGCAATGAGCTCGGTCAGGTCGGCTTCGATCAGGTGCGGGCCTATTTCGCCTCCGCCATGCTCGAACATACCCATGGCTGGAACCGGCTGGTCCTCGATCTCACCGGCGTGCCCGCCCTCGACTCGTCGGCCCTCGGCCCCCTGGTGCAGAAGCTGCGCGAGGTGCAGGAGAGCCACGGCAAGCTCGTCCTCACTGGCGTCGAAGCGCCGGCGCTGAAGGAGATCTTCGCGCTCACCCGCTTCGATCGGGTCTTCCCGATCCTGCCCACCCGGGCCTTGGCGGTGGCCGCCGCCGCCGGCTGACGCCGGCCGCCCGACGCACCGCCCGACCGATTTCCGGTTGCACTGCGCAGCTGGCTTCCTATTTTTCCGCCCTTCACCCGAGAGACCCGACAACCGTATGGCCGTCTGCATCCGCCTGAGCCGTGTTGGCCGCATCCACCGCCCCTTCTTCCGCATCGTCGCCATCGACAAGCGGAACGCCCGCGAGGGCCTGTCCAATGAGGTCCTGGGCACCTACGACCCGACCCTTGCCGATGGCAAGGCCATCGCGGTCAAGTCCGACCGCGTCGAGGCGTGGCTCGCCAAGGGCGCCCTGATCAGCGAGGCGCTGGACAACCTGTTCAAGCACCACGGCGTCGCCATCAACCGTCCCGCCTACGCCAAGGCCAAGAAGGCCGCCGCCAAGCCGGCGAAGGCGAAGAAGGCGGCCAAGAAGGACGGCAAGAAGTTCGTCCCGGCCACCCGCCGCGCTGTGCGCAAGCATGCCGCCAAGCTCAAGGCTGATCGCAAGGCCAAGGCCGCCGCTGAGGCAGCCGCCGCCAAGCCGGCCGAGGCCGCTGCCGAGGCCCCCAAGGCCTGATCGACCGGCCCTGACCGGATCGCGACGCAGGCCGGGCATCACGCCCGGCCTGCTGCGTTTCATGGCTCCTGCATCCGCAACGCTCCTCGCCAGCGCCATCATCGCCATCGTGGCGATCTGGGGCACCTCGTTCGCCTTCATGCGCGTCGCCCTGCCGACCTTTCCGCCAGGCGAGCTGTCCTTCCTGCGCTACGGCATCGCCGGGGCGGCCCTGCTGGCGATCGCGCCCTGGACCCGGCCTGCCCTGCCGCGGCGTGGCGAGTGGCCGCGTCTGCTGCTCGTCGCGGTCAGTGGGACCGCGCTCTACAACTACCTGCTGACCACCGGGCTGCTGACCGTCGGGGCCGGACCGGGCTCGTTCATCAACAACAGCATACCGCTGTTCAGCACCGTCTTCGCCATCGTCCTGCTCGGCGAACGCCCGGGCTGGATGGTCTGGGCGGGCATGGCGGCCTGCCTCGCCGGCGTCGCCTGCATCGCCGTCGGCGAATCGGCCACCGGCGGGGTGGCCCCCGGCGCCATGCTCCTGGTCGGCAGCGCGGTCAGCTACGGGATCTACACCGTGGTGCAGAAGCCGCTCCTCGACCGGCATGGAGCCGCCTGGGTGGTGAGCTGGTCGGTGTGGATCGGCACCGCGCTGCTCGTGCCGTGGGCGCCTTCCGCGGTCCGGCTGTCTTCCGAGGCCCCGATCCTGGCCCTGTCCTCGGCGGGATTCCTGGGGCTGCTGACCACTGCGCTGGGCTTCCTTCTGTGGTCGTGGTGCCTGCGGCACATCCCCGTCTCGCGCCTGTCCCCCGTGCTCTACATCATCCCGGTGGTGTCGCTGGGTACGGCCTGGGTGTGGCTCGGCGAACGCCCGACGGCCCTGTCGCTCTGCGGCTGCGCCGTGGTGGTGGGCGGCGTGCTGCTGGCCACCCGCATCCTGGCCCACGGACCCGTCCTGGACCTCCGGAGGGCGTTGCACACGCGGCCGCGCCCCGCCCCCGGCAGCGGTCCCGCCCCGTCCGCCGGGCCCTAGCCTGCGGCCATGCGTGCCCTCGCCGCCCTGGTCTGCACCGTCGCCTGCCTCACCTCCAGCCTTGCCGCCGTGGACGAGGCCCTGGTGCTTGCCGCGGCCCGCGCCGCCAGCGGCGAGTATCAGGTGCGCTTCCAGACCCTCGCCAACGGCCTGCAGGCCGCTGATGAGGCGGACCGCCTGACCAGCCTGCGCGGGCTTGGCTCGCTGCAGGATCCCAAGGTCGTGCCGGTGATCGTGCCCTGGCTGCTGCAGAGCGTGCGCAGCCGGGAGGAGCTGGTCCTGGCTGCGACCATCCTCGGACGCCTCGGCCTGCCGGGCCCAGCGCCGCAGCTGCGCCACCTCGCCGCCAGCGAGGATCCCGAGGTGCGCAAGGCCGCCGTCTCGGCCCTGCACCAGATCAACTCGATGGGCGCCGGCGACTACATGCTGCGCGCCAAGGAGGAGGACGACATCCTCCGCCTCAACGCCCTCGCCGCCCTCGGGCATCTCTCCCACGCCGAGGCCGCCGAGGCCCTGGTGCAGGGGCTGGGGCACGAGAAGGCGCTGATCCGCCAGGCGGCATGCATCGGCCTCGGCAGGCTCGGCGACCAGGCCAACGGCGAGAAGCTGAAGATCGCCCTCACCGATCCGGATCCGATGGTGCGGCGCTACGCCGCCGAGGCGGTCGCCAGGCTCGGCTACAAGCCGGCCATCCCCGACCTCTTCATGGCCCTCGAAGCCAACGTCGCCGGCGATTACATCCTGCGCGCGGTGCGCTCGATGACCGGCGAGGACTTCGGCTTCGATCCGCACGCCCCCCTGCTCAAGCGCCAGGAGGCGATCGAACGGGCCTTCCAGTGGCTGACCGCGCACCCGGTGAACTGACGCCCGCCGGGCTCGTCTGCCCGCAGCGGACGGGCACGGCGAGCGAGAAGTGGGAGCGCTGGGCCGGCCGCGACGTCCTGCCCATGTGGGTGGCCGACATGGATGTCCAGGCGCCGCCATGCGTGCTCGACGCGCTGCGCGCCAGGCTCGACCACGGCGTCCTCGGCTACGCCCGCACCATGCCCTCCTTCGCCACCTCCCTGGCCGGCTGGCTGCGCCGTCGGCATGGGTGGGAGATCGATCCCGCGTGGGTCGTGGCGACCCCCGGCATGGTGGTGGCCATGAACCAGGCCGCCCGCGTCCTCGGCGAGCCGGGCGCGGACGGGCTGGTGATGACGCCGATCTACCCGCCCTTCCTGCGCGCCCCCGGCCATGCCGGCCGCCGCTGCGTGCAGGTGCCGCTGACCGCGGACGCCGGCATCGACTGGCAGGCGCTGGAGGCTGCCGCCGACGGTCCCGGCCGCGTCCTCTGGCTGTGCTCGCCGCACAACCCGACAGGTCGGGTTTGGAGCCTGGCCGAGCTGCAGCGCCTGGCGGACCTCGTCGTCCGGCGGGACCTGCACGTGGTCAGCGACGAGGCGTGGATGGACCTGGTGCTGGAGCCGGGTGTCCGCCACATCCCCTTCGCCTCGCTGTCGCCGGCACTGGCCGCCCGCACGATCACCATCGTCGCCCCCTCGAAGACCTTCAACATCCCGGGCCTCTCCTGCGCGGCGACCATCATCGCCGACCAGCGCCTGCGCGACGCCTACCGGCATGCCGACCAGGGCCTGGTACCCTGGCCCAACGCCCTCGGGACGATCGCCTGCGAGGCGGCCTGGAGCCATGGCGACGCCTGGCTGGACGCCCTGCTGCCGGCGCTGCGGCGCAACCGCGACCGCGTACACGCCGCGGTGAACGCCCTGCCCGGACTCGCCAGCGCCCTGCCGCAGGCGACCTACCTGACCTGGATCGACTGCCGCGCCCGCGGCTGGGATGATCCCGCCGCGGTATTCGAACGCGCCGGGCTCGGGCTCTCGGACGGGAGGCCCTTCGCCGGCCCGGGCTTCGCACGCCTGAACTTCGCCTGCCCGGACGCCCTGCTCGACGAGGGCCTGCGCCGGCTGGGCGCAGCCGCCCTCAGCGCTTCGTCCTGAACACCCCGGTCGCCTCGTCCTCCTCGTCGCGGGTGACGGGATAGGACGGACCGACGTAGAGGTCGTCCTCGTCCTGCGGCTCGGCCGACCGGGGCAGGCGCTCCGGCTCGCGGGTCGGCAGCTTCCCCACCCCTAGCGGGCTGCGTTCGTAGGGGTCGGCAGGAGCGGTGGCCGCCGGCTGGGCGGGCTGCGCCGCCGGCGTGGGGACGACGTTGCCCTTGCTGGGCGGACGCACGGTGAGGCGGTGCACCGCCAGGTTCACCGACACATCGCTGCGTTCCGGCATCAGTTCCGCGAAACGCCGGCGCAGCAGGCGCTGGCAGAACAGGTTGCGCTCGGTGACGTTGGGGACCTCCCACAGGGTCACCACCGCGTCGATGACGATGCCGCGCTTCACCCGGTCCTCGTAGACCGACACGCGGGCCTTGCGGATCTCGGTCTCGCCTTCGATGGCGCGGGTGAGCGCTTCCTCGATGGCGACGAGATTGACCGAAATGCGGCCATTGTCGGTGTTGTAGCTGATCTCGCGACTGCGCCGCATGGCCTGCAGCCAGCGCAGCAGCCACAGCAGGGGGCTGGACAGCAGCACGCCGGCCATGCCCGAGGCGGTGATGCGGCCGACCGCGTCATCGCGCAGCCACAGCATCACCGGCTCGACGGTGTCGGGCCACAGCGTGAAGGTGGCCATCAGACCACCCAGGGCTATGCCGATGACGAATGCCATCCAACGCAGGAACGCCCGCATGCCGGCAGCCTGCCGGCGAAGGGCCGGACGGCAACCCGGCATTGCAGCCGGGCGCGACCGCCGAGCATGCCGCCCGCATGAGCGACCAGCGCCACGATGCCCGTTACCAGGCCCGCGGGGTCTCCGCCGGCAAGGCCGAGGTCCACGCCGCCATCGACCGCCAGGACGCCGGGCTCTTCCCCGGCGCCTTCTGCAAGGTGGTCGCCGACGAGCTGACCGGCTCGGCCGAGCACTGCATCGTCCTGCATGCCGACGGCGCCGGCACCAAGTCGGCCCTGGCCTACCTGGCGTGGAAGGAGGGATTCCCCCTCGCGACCTGGCGCGGCATCGCCCAGGACTCGCTGGTGATGAACCTCGACGACTGCGCCTGCGTCGGCGCGCTGGGCCCCTATCTGGTGTCCAACACTATCGGCCGCAACGCCCGGCGCGTCCCCGGCGAGGTGATCGCCCAGATCGTCGCCGGCTACCAATCGGTGTGCGACCTGCTGACTACGCGCGGCATCCGCTGCGTGATGACCGGAGGCGAGACCGCCGATGTCGGCGACCTGGTGCGCACCGCGGTGGTCGACTCGACCATCGCCACCCGCCTGCGCCGCGACGAGGTGATCGACGCCGCCCGCATGGTCCCCGGCGATGTGCTGGTGGGATTCAGCTCCACCGGCCAGGCGGCCTGGGAGACGACGCCCAACGCCGGCATGGGCTCCAACGGCCTGACCGGCGCGCGCCATGACCTGTTCGGCGCCGACTACCGCGCGAAGTACCCCGAGACCTACGCCCCCGAGACCACGTCCGAGCTGGTCTACTGCGGTCCGCACCGCGTCGGCGACCCCCTGCCCGGCGATCCGGCCTTCACCGTCGGTTCGGCCGTGCTGTCGCCCACCCGCACCTACCTGCCCCTGATCGCCGCCCTGCTGGCCGAGCTGCCGCGCAGCGACATCCACGGCCTGATCCACTGCTCGGGCGGCGGGCAGTCGAAGATCGTCAAGTTCGGCGCCGCCGGCAACCGCTACGTCAAGGACGCCTCCTTCGCCGTCCCGCCGCTCTTCGCCGCCATCAAGGAAGCGACCGGCATGGGCTGGGCCGAGATGTACGGCACCTACAACATGGGTTGGCGCCTGGAGGCGGCGGTGCCCGCCGCGCGCGCCGAGGCCTGCGTCCGCATCGCCAAGGGCTGCGGCATCGAGGCGCGCATCGTCGGCCGCATCGAGGGCGGCGCGCAGGGCCGCGAGGTCGCCGTCACCACCCCCGACGGCGTGGCGACCTACCGATGAAGCTCGCC
>JAFLCQ010000567.1 GCA_017302815.1 Planctomycetota bacterium | reverse complement strand
CGAGAACGGCGGGGTGCGCCGCGGACTGCCGCCTTCGTCCAGCCCCCGCTGGCCCGCGAGCAGGCCCGCCCCCAGCAGGGGGGTGAGGGCCATGGCGACCAGCAGGGCTCCGCCCAGCGCCAGCGACACACCCAGGGGCAGGGCGGCGATGAAGGTCCCCTTCTCGTCCGGCATCAGCACCAGCGGCAGGAAGGCGACGATGTTGATCAGGGTGCCGTAGAGCATCGGTCGCCGCAGCCGCCACACCCCCAGCCAGGCCGCGACGGCCTTGGGCCGGCCCTCCGCCATCGCGCGGTTGATGCCGTCGGTCGCCACCACCGGGAAGTCGACCAGCAGGCCGAGGGCGATGATCAGCGATGCGATCGAGATCTGGTGCAGCGGCACCCCGAGGACGGCGAAGCCGGCCAGGGTGAAGGCGACCGACAGGGGGATGGCGGCGGCCACCACCACCGCCGAGCGCCAGTCCATCAGCGCGAGCGACACCAGCACCACGATGGCCACCGCCTCGGCGAAGGAGGACGCGAAGGTGGCGATGCGGCGCGCGACCGAGCGCGGCTGGTCGCTGATCACCTGCAGCGACATGCCCTCGGGCAGTCCGGGCTGGCAGATGCGCAGCTCGTCCTGCACCGCCGTGGAGAACTCGGCGATCACGGCGCCCTTGCGCATCTCCACCGCCAGCAGCACCGCCCGCCGCGCCGTCAGCACTCCGCCGTCGCGGCGCAGGGCCTGGGCGTGGAACCCGATGGGATCGCGGTAGCCGCGCCGCACCTCGAAGAGGTCGCGCAGGTACACCGCCTGGTTGCCGGTCGCGGACACGATGGTGTCGCCGACATCGCCCTCGCCTGCGAACTGCCCCTCGACCCGTACCGGGTAGCGGTGGCCGTCGACCCGCACCTGCCCGCCCGGGATGATCGCATTGCGGCGCGCGATGGCCTGCTCGGCGCTCTGCGGATCGATGCGGCGGCCGGCCAGGGCCTCGTTGGCGGCCAGGATGGTGATCTGCTCCGGCACCGCGGCCAGCCTGGTCACCCGTCCGACCTGGGGGACATGGCGGAGGCGGCGCTCGACGTCCTCGGCGGCGATCTCCAGCCGGCGGTATCCGTGCGCAGGCTGGGCCAGCGCGCGCAGGCCCGGCAGAGGGTCCTCATCGGCCAGCAGCAGGAGCGGCAGCGGCAGGTCGGGATGCAGCAGGTTGTCGGCGGCGATCGACCGCACGTAGCGCGCCAGCATGCGTTCCAGCTCGGGCCTGGAGGCGGTGGTCGCGAAGTCGCCGAGCGAGAAGCCGTCGGCATGCAGGATGCGGCAGTCGCCGCCGAGCCCCGAGCCGCGCAGCGCGGTCTCGAAGCGAGCGGCGAGGTCGCGGCGCAGGTCGACGCCCATCTGCGGCGGGAACAGCCCGACGATGACCGCCCGGCCGACGGCCGGATCGCCGGCCCGCACCTCGGCGATGCGGGTGCGGATGGCGGCGGCGCGGGCGGCGGTCTCGCCAGGTGGCGACGGATCGGAGGCGATCGCCAGCAGGAGGGTGGTGACGTTGCCGAAGTCGGTGTCGAGCACCGGCGGCTGGCAGCCGTCCGGCAGGGCGGCCTTGGCCACGCGCGCACGCAGGTCGTCCCACTGCTGGTCGATGCGCTCCTGGGCGGCGTAGCGCTGCTTGATGGTGATGATCGAGACGCCCTGCCGCGACTCGCTCTTCAGTTCCTCGACGCGGTCGTTCTCCCCGACCCGATCCTCGAGCTTGCGCGTCACCAGGTCCTCGACCTGGGCGGCGGTGGCGCCTGGCCAGTAGGTGACCAGGCGGGCCTGGCGGTGGGGGAACTCGGGATCCTCCTGCTGCGCCAGGCGTCCGTAGGCCACGACGCCGGCGGCCAGCAGTCCGATCAGGAGCAGCCAGCCGATGCCGCGGTAGGTCACCAGATAGCGGCCGATGCCGCCTGGAGGACGAGGGGGCTGGCGGTCGGCGTCGTCGTGCATGGTCAGCGCCGCCGGTAGAGGGCGTCTGCATCGTGCGCCCGGGCGTCGACCCGCATCCCATCGGCGCACAGGCCGGCGCCTGCGGCCACCACGCGGTCGCCGCTGGCGATGCCGGCGGTCACCACCGCGGCGCTGCCCAGCACATCGGCCACGACTACTTCGCGGGTGCGGACGAGCCCGTCGTCGCCGACGATGAAGACCCGGAATGTGCGGCCGTCCGGCGCCGCGAGCAGGGCCGACAACGGCACGGTCATGGCTCCGGGCGGCACCGGATCGCCCGGGATGGCGACCGTCGCGCTCATCCCCGGACGCAGGCGACGGTCGGGATTGGCCACGGCGATGCGGACGCGGAACAGGCGCGTGGCGGCGGTGGCGGAGGCCCCGACCTCGCTGACCGTGCCGCGGATGGGGACGCCGGGCCAGGCCGAGCAGGTCAGCGCCAGCGGCGTCCCGGGCCGCAGGCGGGTGACGATGCGCTCGGGCACGCCCAGCTCGACCGTCATGCGGCCCAGGTCGGCGATGCGCAGCACCGGGGCGCCGGC
>JAFLCQ010000566.1 GCA_017302815.1 Planctomycetota bacterium | reverse complement strand
GGTCGAGGGTGCATTCGACCAGGATCTGCCCCTGGGCGGTCGCCACCGTGGCGATGGCGCCGGCTGCGGTCGCGCGCGCGGCCTGCAGCTTGGGGGCGTTGGCCTCCGGGCGGGGCGGCGCATCGCTGCGGGTCGTCCCGCAGGCGCCGCAGAACGCGACAAGGGCGGCGAGAGTCGGGACGAGGAGGCTGCGTGGCATGGCTGGAGGACGGTGAAAGCGAGGTGCGTGCCATATCACGGCTGGATGGGTCGCAACGGACCCACCAAGGTCCCCGGGCCGCATTGACGCCGGCCCGGTCCTTCCTATCGTCTTCGCCCCGCCTGGGATCCCCTGGGCAGCATCGCCGGCAACGCCCTGACGGGCGGCGCGCCGACCGGCGGTGATCGACCCGCGCGCCGCCGACCGCCAGCGCCCGTGCAGAGGGCCCGGCAGGAGCATCACATGGCCATCGTCTCCCTCAAAGAGCTGCTCGACAGCGGCATCCACTTCGGCACCTCGACCAGCCTGTGGCACCCGCGCATGGCGCCGTACCTCTACGGCAAGCGCGGCGGCATCCACATCATCGACGTCCGCCAGACCGCGAAGCAGCTGATCCACGCGCACTACTACTGCGCCAAGCTCGCCCGCGCCAACAAGACCGTCCTCTTCGTCGGCACCAAGCGCCAGGCCCGCGACGTCATCCGCGACGCCGCCAAGGCCGCCGGCATGCCCTACGTCGCCGAGCGCTGGCTGGGCGGCACCCTGACCAACTTCGAGACCGTCCGCAGCGCCATCCGCCGCCTCGACGCGATCGAGGAGCGCATGAACACCGCCGAGTACCTGCGCGAGTCGAAGAAGATCCAGTCGCGCGACGCCCGCGAGCGCCGCCGCATCCTGCGCAACCTCGAAGGCGTGCGCACGATGGCCAAGCTGCCGGACGCCATCTTCCTGGTCGACCCGAAGCACGAGGAGACCGCGGTCGATGAGGCCCGCCGCCTCGGCATCCCGCTCCTCGGCCTGGTCGACAGCGACACCGACCCCACCCTGGTCGACCTGCCCATCCCCGGCAACGACGACGGCATCCGCCCGATCCAGCTGGTCGTGAAGGCCCTGGTCGACGGCCTCGCCCGCGGCCGCTCCGAGCAGATCACCCGCAGCGAGCCCGCCGCCGACCAGGCCGCCGCGAAGTAAGGAAGGACACAGCCATGGCTGAGATCACCGCAGCCTCCTGCCTGGGGAGGGGCTTGGTCTCTCCGGCGCGGGACGGCTGACGCCATTATCCCGCGCGCCTTCGCAAGTCGCCCCTCCCCAGACCCCACCTCAAGGATCACGCTTATGGCTGAGATCACCGCCGCCCTGGTCAACGAGCTCCGCGCCGCGACCAACCTGCCGATGATGAAGTGCAAGCAGGCCCTGACCGCCAGCAACGGCGACATCCAGGCCGCCGTCGAGTGGCTGCGCAAGCAGGGCGCCGCCGCCGGCGCCAAGTTCGGCAGCCGCGAGACCCCGTGCGGCGCCACCGCCCTGGCGATCGGCAACGGCGCCGGCGTCGCGGTGCTGGTCGGCTGCCAGACCGACTTCGTCGGCAAGAACGACGCCTTCCGCGCCTTCGTGCAGAAAGTCGCCGATCTCGCCCTGGCCAGCGGCGCCGACTCGGTCGACGCCCTCAATGCCCAGAAGCTCGACGGCGTGGCCCTGCCCGACGCCTTCATCGCCCAGATCCAGAAGATCGGCGAGAACATCAAGCTGGTGGCGGTGAAGCGCGTCGCCGGTGCCGCGATCGCCGGCTACAACCACGACGGCCGCATCGCCGCGCTGGTCGCCGGCTCGGGAGACGCCGCCAAGCTGAAGCAGGTCGCCCTGCACGTGGCCTCGGCCAACCCGGTCCCGGTGGCGCTGGACCGCGCCGCCGTCGATCCGGCGCTGATCGAGAAGGAGAAGGAGATCATCGCCGCCACCCCCGAGGTGCAGGCGAAGCCCGAGGCCATGCGCCCGAAGATCGTCGAGGGCAAGCTCGGCCGCTTCTTCAAGGAGAGCGTGCTGCTGGAGCAGGAGATGCTCTTCGACGCCGAGAAGGGCGAGAGCGTCGAGAAGTACGCCAAGCGCGTCGCCATCACGGTCGGCGGCTTCGCCCGCCTGCAGGCCGGCCAGTAAGCCCCGTCCGCATACGGGCTGGAACGGAGACCCCGCGGCATCGCCGCGGGGTCTCTGCGTTCATCCTAGACGCCGCATTTCACACGGAGGCGACAGGAATTGCATTCTGTGCCGACCACCCCCCGACGTCCTGTCCTGTCCTAACCTGATGCCCACTCCGTTGCCTCCGTTCCTCGGTGTGAAATGCGGCGTCTGCGTTCATCCCGCCAGCGCGTAGCGCCGGCGCAGGAAGAGGGCGTTGCCTTCGTTCCACAGCGCGGCGGCGACCTCGTCCGCCACCGCGATGGCGGCCTGCTCGGCGGCGCACTGCGCGCCGCCCGGCGTGGCCAGCGTGCCGGTGGCCATGGCGTTGGAGCAGGCGCAGGTGTGCTGGCAGCGCTCGCGC
>JAFLCQ010000565.1 GCA_017302815.1 Planctomycetota bacterium | reverse complement strand
TCGGAAACACTCAGCGTTGTCTGGGTGAGGAACGCCAGTTTGTCGCCCGTGGTGAAGGGGAGCGCGTCAACATCTTCCGGCGTTTCAACGAGCGAGATGTTGTGCGGCGCCTCGCCCATCGTTCCGCCCGAACTGCTTGCCGCCTTCCAGGCGCAGCAGCGCCTCGACGCCCGCGCCGCGGGTGCCGGCAAAGAATAACCCGCACCGTCCCGCACCCAGCTTCTTCCCGGGAGTCCCCGATCCATGAGCCTCGCCCTGCGCATCTTCATCGTCCTCACCCTGGTGATGACCCTGGCGTTCATGTTCATCCAGATGACGCTGTTCGCGACCCGCGAGAACTGGAAGCGCCGCTGGGACACCGAGACCAAGTCGCTGTCCGTCGAGCTGAAGCAGGCGACGCAGATGATCGCCAGCGAATCGACCGGACGCGTCCGCGCCGAGGTGCAGATCTCCAGCCTGCAGACCGAACGCCAGGCCGACCAGGCCAAGATCAAGGATCTGGAAGGCCAGATCACCGAGCGCGCGGCCAAGATCGCCAACCTCGAGCGCGACCTGCAGCTCGCCCGTACCGACTTCAACGCCATGAAGGAGGACTACGAGAAGCAGGGCGAGTCGCTGACCATGGTGCGCCAGCGCAACGGCGAGCTGACCAACATCGCCTCGGTCGCCCGCGCGGTCGCCTTCAACCTGAACGTCAAGCTGGCTGAGATCGAGGACGATCTCAACAACCTCCAGACCGAGCACACCCGCAGCCTCGAGACTTTCGACAAGGTCAGCACCGAGCTGAAGCAGGCCAACGCCTTCATCAGCCAGGTGCGCGAGAAGCACCCGCAGGTCTACGAGTCGCTGAAGGACGAGAAGGGCAGCACCAAGGTGCTGCATGGCACGGTCGCCGCCGTGCGCCTGAACCCGCAGGGGCAGCAGGAGTTCGTCATGCTCTCGATCGGCAAGGAGGAGAGCATCGAGGAAGGCCAGGAGTTCATCATCTACCGCGACAGCAAGTACATCTGCAAGGTGCGGGTCGAGCGCGTGATGAACGACATGGCCCCCGCCCGCGTCATCCCCTCGTCGTGGAACACCAACGGCCTGACCATCCAGCAGGGTGACCAGGCGGCCAACCGCCTGTGAGCGCACGGAGCACCCCATGCTGAGCGACAAGGTCTATCTCTGGCTGGTGATCATCTCCTGCGTCGCCCTCGCGGCGGCCGGCACCTTCGCCATCGTCGAACTGATGGAACTGCAGGACCCGAGCATGGCCTCGACGGCCAACCTCTTCGCGTCCTGATCCCTGCGGCCGACAGGCCCCGCGACGCCCCTGGCCCCTCGCCAGGGGCGTCTGCGTTTCATCAGCCCGAAGCCCATGGACGCCGGGCCATCCCCAGCGATCGTCCCAACACGACCCCGGACCCCGGACCTCGGACCTCGGACCTCGGACCTCGGACCTCGGACCTCGGACCTCGGACCTCGGACCTCGGACCCCGGACCCCGGACCCCGGACCCCGGACAGTGGCAATGATCTACCTCGCCGCCCCCCTCTTCACCGCCGCCGAGCAGGCCTTCAACGCCGGGATCGCCGCGCGACTGCGCGCGGCGGGCCACGAGGTCGCGGTGCCGCAGGACTTCTGCCTGGCCCATGCCGGTCCGCCGCCCGATTTCGCCGGCATCCATCGCGCCTGCCTCGATCACCTCGCGCGCGCGACCCTGGTGGTGGCGGTGCTGGACGGGGCGGACCCCGACAGCGGCACCTGCTTCGAGGCCGGCTGGGCCTGCGCCCGCGGCATCCCGGTGATCGGCCTGCGCACCGACATGCGCCCCGGCGAGGACGGCGGCCTGCCCAACTGCATGCTCACGCGCTCGTGCGCGCAGGTCGTCCGCAGCGTCGATGCGCTGCTGCCTGCCATCGCGCGCCTCGCGGCGCGCTGATCAGCCGGCGGCGAGCGCGTTGGCGTCCGCGGCGAGGTCGAGATTGCGGCAGCGCACGTCCTTGACCGTGCGCGCGATCATGCCGGACAGGGTCTTGCCGGGGCCGAGTTCGAGGAACTCGTCGATGCCGGCCTGCTGCATCGCCACCACGCTGTCGGCCCAGCGCACCGGGCTGGTGAGCTGCGCCACCAGCAGCGCGGGGACCTCCGCCGCCTTCACCACCGGCTTGGCGGTGACGTTGGTGTACACCGGCCACTGCGGGTCCTTGAACTTCACCGCTGCCAGCGCCTCCTTGAGGCGGTCGGCGGCCGGGGCCATCAGCGGGCTGTGGAAGGCGCCCGCGACCGGCAGGGGCATGGCGCGGCGGATGCCGTGGTTCTTCGCCAATTCGACAGCGCGGACGCAGGCGCCGCGCGAACCCGAGATCACCACCTGCCCCGGGCTGTTGAGGTTGGCAACCGCCAGCACCTCGCCCTGGGCCGCCTCGGCGCACAGCTTGGCCGCGGCGGGCTCCTCGGCGCCGATGAGGGCGACCATGCCGCCGGGAGCGGCGTCGGCGGCGG
>JAFLCQ010000564.1 GCA_017302815.1 Planctomycetota bacterium | reverse complement strand
GCGGCTGCTCCAGCGCAGCCGCGAGCCGCTCCCGGTCCCGCGCCGGCTCCCCCCCCGCCCGCTCCCGAATCCGAGGACGCCGATCTGAAGCCCGGGTCGCGCAAGGACCTGTGGAAGTGCCCGCACTGCGGCGCCGGCAACAAGCCCGATCGCGACACCTGCCGCTCCTGCGGCAAGAGCCCCAGCGATCCCGTCATCCTGCCCTGGTACCGCAACAACGTCATCCGCGCGGCGATCCTCGCTGTGGTCGGCGCCGTCGTCCTGCTCGCGGTATGGATGTCCCGCGTCGATCTGTCGATGCGCGAGCCCGGTCCGGCTGGCGTCGATCTGCAGCGTCCGCGCATCAGCGGCAGCGCCGAGGGGACGATCGAGGTCACCGGCGACATCAAGTTCATCGGCACCAGGCTGGTCAGCGTCAGCGGCAGGGTCGCTGCCGTGCGTCAGAGCCTGGGCATGACCTGGATCGCCCTCGCCCTCGGCGCCAATGCCCGCGACGAGGATGCCTTCAAGGCGCTCGCGCCGAAGGCGGTCGGAGCCGGCTTCGAATTCGATGGCGGCTGCGTCCTCGCCTGCGTCTTCGATGACGAGCCGAAGCTCAAGCCGGGCACCTGGCTGAGCCTGGTCGGCACGACCGGCGACCTGGTCAAGGAGGCGTCATTGCTGGACGAGGCCGCCGGCGCGATCGCCGTGCGCGTCGACGAGTTCCGCACCCTGGCGGAATAGGCGTCAGCCGACCATCAGCCGCAGCGGCTCGGGCGAGGCGGTGAACTCCGCGATCTCGCCCGGGGCGAGGGGTACGGTGATGTTCGGCCCGTCCAGGTACAGGGCCATGCCCGGCACGGCGGCGGTGAGGCGCAACCCGCGTGGCGGCAGCTGGCGTCCCTCCAGCCGCTGCAGGCGTCCGAAGGCGTGGAAGGGTTCGCGCACCTTGAACAGCAGGGCTGGCTGCAGCGCGAAGATGGGATCCATGCCGGCGGAATGGATGCCGCCGGTAGATCCGGCCGCGGTCGAGATCCACACCCCCGAGCTGCGGTGCTTCTCATGGCCCTCGCCGTCCTCGAGCATGTAGCGGCTCATCGCGGCGGGATTCTGGTTGGTGAACAGCGCGTCGTTGAGGATGCGCACGTCGACGGTCGCCGTCCGGCAGCGCAGCCGCGGCAGATCCTGGAAGGCGGCGCGGTCGCGTTGCCACGAGTCGATCAGCCTGGGCACATCCTCTGCCCGGGCGCGGGTGAAATGCCCGAGCGAACCCTGCGGATCGGAGTTGACGGTGAGGAAGGGGGCCCGGGTGACGAGGGTGTTGGCGGTGAAGACGGTGCCATCGCCCCCGGCGGTGACGACCAGATCGGCCTCGGCGGCGTCATCGGGGCGCAGGTCGTGCACACGGCGTTCGCGGACGTCATGACCGGCGAGGGCGGTCCGCACCAGATCGACCGCTCGCCGCTGGCGGTCGGCCGAATCGCGCAGCCGGTCCTCGCTCATGGCTCCACTGTCGTTGAGGCGGCGGATCGCGTCATCGGCCAGCCGCTGCGCCAGGGGCACCTTGGTGACGAAGAGGATGCGGCTCATGCTTTCTGCCCAGGGGCTGCGCCCCTACGGCCCTGCGGGCCTCCCCACGGGCTTCGTCGCGGCTCGGTTTCGCCGGCAGGCCTCCGAAACCGTGGCGGTATCGGCTGCGCCGATGATATGCCGCCACCGCAGCTCGGCGCCCGCCCCATCGCAGCGCGACGGGGCCCCTGCCCAGCCACTGCGCATTGGACCCCGAGTCGCTGCGTCATGCGTACCTCGCCCGGGTCTCGGCGTCCGCGGCGACGATGTCGTCGAGCGACGGGTCGCGGCGGTTGGCGAGCTGGGACAGGGCGCGCTCGACGGTGCGGAAGATGTCGAGGAAGCCCGACCGGCCGGCGAGGAAGGCGGCGACGGCGACCTCGTTGGCGGCATTCATCACCGCCGGCGCCAGCCCGCCGAGCGATGCCGCGGCGTAGGCGAGATCGATGGAGGGGAAGCGGCTGCGGTCCGGGTCCTCGAAGGTGAGGGCGCCGAGACGCGAGAAATCCGGCGCCTCCACCGGTCCGGGCAGGTGCTGCGGCCAGGTCAGGGCGTACTGGATCGGGGTGCGCATGTCGGGCCGGCCCAGCTGCGCCATCACCGAGCCGTCGCGGAAGGCGACCATGCTGTGCACCACGCTCTGCGGGTGCACGACGATGCGGACGCGGTCGGCGCCGACCCCGAACAGCACCTGCGCCTCGATCAGCTCCAGCGACTTGTTCATCAGCGTCGCCGAGTCGATGGTGATCTTCGGCCCCATGCTCCAGGTCGGGTGCTTCAGGGCCTGCTCGACCGTCACCGCCGAGAGGTCCATCACGGTGCGGAAGGGGCCGCCCGAGCTGGTCAGCAGGATCTCCGACACCTCGCTGGTGCGGTGGCCTTCCAGGCACTGGAAGATCGCCGAATGCTCGGAGTCCACCGGCAGCACGGCGCCGCCGGCGGCCTGCGCCGCCGCCATCACCAGCTGGCCTGCCATGACCAGCGGCTCCTTGTTGGCAATGC
>JAFLCQ010000563.1 GCA_017302815.1 Planctomycetota bacterium | reverse complement strand
CGCCGCCGCCGTGGTGCGCGATGGCGGGGACCTGCTGCTGGCGCTGGTCAATCGCGAGCCGACCGCCGCCCGGCGCATCGCCATCACCGTGCCCGGTCGCTGGCGCATCGCCGGCGGCACCACCCTGACCGCGCCGGACCTCGACGCCGTCGATACCCCGGACGCCCGCCCCATCGTCGTCGCCGCCATCCCCGCCGCGCCGGAGCGGGTGCAGGCCTGGACGCTGCCACCTCGGCACTTCGCCATCCTCCGCCTGGAGCCCGCGCCATGAGGCACGCCTTCACCCTCATCGAACTGCTGGTGGTGATCAGCATCATCGCCATCCTCGCCGCCCTGCTGCTGCCCGCCGTCGCCCTGGTGCGCGACGTCGCCCGCTCCACCGTGTGCATGAACAACCTGCGCCAGGTCGGCATGGCGGTGCACGGCTATGCCCAGGATTGGGAAGGCCTGCTGATCCCCGCCTACCGCGGCGCCAACTACAGCGGGGTCGGCGGCCCCGCGGCCTGGCCCGACCTGCCGGGAAGCCCGTGGGCGCAGTACTGGAACTGGCGCGGCGCGCTGGAGCTCGAAGGCGTCCTCGACAACGTCACGGTCAAGGGCAGCGGAGCCGGCGTGCAGGTGCTGAAATGCCCGGTCCAGCTCAAGGCGAAGCCGGCCACGGCGACCGACGCCGGCTGGAACAACGTCACCGCCGTCGGCTTCAACGCCACCTACTCCGCCAACGGACGGCTGACCAACGTCAACCCCGGCGCGCCTCCGGTTCAGCCTGATGCCGGCACCCCGATGGGGCGCATCGGACGCGCCAGCGAGGTCCTGCTCGCCGGCGATGGCACCTGGTCGGTGAACAATTTCAACCCCAGCTTCACGCAGGACAGCTCCTTCGAATTCCCGCATCGCCAGCGCATGAACATCCTGCACCTCGATGGGCACACCGCTTCGACCACCCGCGGCGAGATGAGCACCTACAAGTCGCAGGAGCCCACCGCCGGCACGGCGGGCCGGACCATCTGGCGAGGCAATCTGTGAGCCGCCTCCTGCCCCTGGCGGCGATCCTGCTCGCCGCCGGCTGCACCACGTCCCCGCCCGCAGCCCAGGACCCGCCGCGCGCACCCTACACCATGCCCATACGACCCGCGCCCGCCGAACCATCCGCGCCGGCCAAGCGGCCGGAAGCGGCGACGCAACCCGAGCCGGCCAGGACGACGGCACCGCGCCGCGTCGGCGCCGGCAGCGAATACGATGGTGTCGTCCTCGCGCGCGAAGCGCAGGATGCCGCTCCCGCCATCCTGCCGGCCACCCTGCGCATCGATCCCGCCGCGGTCGTCCGCCCGCTGTCCACCGATCTGCTAGGCGTCACCCTCGGCGGCCGCGAGACCGAGAACGTGCTGTTCGGCGCCGGCGATGCCCTCGCCGACGACGCCCGCGCCATGCTGCCGCGCCTGCCGCTGCATCTGGTGCGCATCGCTCAGTACAACAACCCGCATGGCCGCGAGGTGGGCTGGAAGCAGGCGGTCGGACCGGTCGCGCAGCGACCCGTCGTCCGCTTCACCCCGTGGGACAAGCCGGCGCCCAACCGCTGCGGACCGGCCGAGATCGTCGCCGCCATCCGCGCCGCCGATCCGCAGGCGCGCTTCGTGTGGACGGTCGACATCGAGAACGCCGATCCCGACGACGCCGCCGATCTGGCGGAATACCTCACCGGCACCACCGGCAACCCGCGCGGCGGCACCGACTGGGCGGCCCTGCGCCGCGCCGACGGCCTCGCCGATCCGGTCCCGGTGGTGCTGTGGGAACTGGGCAACGAGACCGACTGGCGCAAGCCGGAGGATCGCCTGTCCGCCGACGCCTACGTCGAGCGTTGCCGCCGGGCCATCGCCGCCATCCGCAGCGTGGCGCCGGATGCGCGCTTCGCCCCCCACGCCGCCACCGCACCGTGGGCCTGGCAGGACCGCTTCACGGAGGACTGGCGCACCTGGCACCGCGCCATCCTCGCCAGCCTGGCCGCGGACATCGACCATCTGGTCTTCCATCCCTACTACTTCGGCTATCCCACCTCGGTGATTGAACGCTACATGGACCAGATCCGCGAGGACATCCGCACCACAACCGGCGGCTCGCGCATCGGCCTGTACATCAGCGAGCACGGCCTGTGGCCGAACGCCGCCGAGGGCCAGCCCTGGGAGAGCTCATGGTGGAAGACCCACGGCCTGCCCGGCTGCCTCGCGACCGCCCAGTTCCTCAACCGCATGGCCGCCCGCGACGACATCGGCCCGGTGACCTACCACAGCCTGTCGTGCGGCCCGTGGGGCGCGGTCTACCGCACCCGCGACGGGGGACGCCTGTGGTCGACCGGCATCGCTGACCTCTTCCGCCTCTACCGCGACCATCTCGGCACGCAGGTGCTGCGCAGCGGGCTGGACGGCGCGCAGTGCGATCCCGCCGCCGAGGATTGCAGCCTGACCGCGCTGGCGTGCCGCCGCGACGGCACGGTGGCGGTGCTGCTGGCCAACCGCTCGCCGGCGCAGCGCCGGGTGGAGATCGTCCTCGCCAGC
>JAFLCQ010000562.1 GCA_017302815.1 Planctomycetota bacterium | reverse complement strand
GGCGGCGGGCTCGCGCACGAGGTCGGGGATGCTGACCTTGCGGTCGCCATAGCGCTCGTGCAGCCAGGGCAGCTTCACCACCGTGGTCTGCTGCGGGGTGCGGAAGGCGTCGAGGAAGAGCAGGACCAGGCGCGCGGCGTCGGGCAGGCCGGCGGCGCGGTTGTGGCGCGCCAGCTGGTCGGCCTCGCGGATGCAGCGCACCAGCGGCAGGTACGAGCGCAGCGAGATGGCCTGGTTCTCGCGCCGCAGCTCGCTCAGCCAGCCGTCGCCGAGGTGGGCGCGCAGGCGGTTGCGCCGCCCGTCCTTGTACGAGGCCGGCTCGACCAGCAGCGGCGGCAGGATGCGCATGTCGACCGGCGCGCCGGGGCGCTCCTCGAAGAGGCGGATCTGGGTCGCCTGGATGCGGGTGACGGCGGCGCGCAGCTCGAAGTAGGGCGGCACCTCCAGGCGCGGATAGCCGATCCACGACAGCACCGTCTCCTGGTCGACGTCGATCAGGGTCTCGCCGGTCTCCTGCCAGTGGTAGGCGAGGGCGAGGAGGAGGTCGAGGTCGATGAAGCGCAGCAGGCCGCCGGTCGCCAGCACCTGCTTGCCGCCGGCGGGGCGGCCGTCGAGCGGTTCGGAATTGAGCGTCGAGATGCCGCGGCGGATGCCGTGGCCCTCGTCCCACACCCAGGCGGTGAAGGCGTGCTTGTTGGCGAGGCGGGCGTGGAACCAGATCGGCGATTGCAGCAGGACGCGCCGCGCCACCACCACCACGTCGCCCTGGGCTGTGCGCGCCTGGCGCACCGGCGCGAGATCGGCCAGACGGTCGTGCAGGAGGCTGGAGCCCGATGACGGGGGAACTGGCGGGATGACGAGTTCGCCCCCAGAATCCATGGCGCCACCGTAGGGTGGGATGACACAAAGCAAAGAAATCCCAGGGCTGGCCAATAAATCCTCACTCATGGCGTCCCTGGAAATCCTATAACATTCCCAGAAATCCCTTAGCGTGGTGTCGTCGTTCGGGTCCCCATAGATCCTACAGCATCCTTGGAAATCCCACCACAAGTCTGTAAATCCCACCCTCTAAGCCGTGCGAGCACAACGGCTTAGCCCACCCCCGCAATGGCGTGCCTGGAAATCCCGCGTGATTATCCAATGCCTGTTGCAACAACGAGTTGCGCAACAGATGCGACGCAACACCGGTAAACACCGATCACCCTCCACCACCAGGGCATCAGCATACACTGATGGAGGAGGGGGATGTGCAGCAATCAGGGAGCCGCAGCCACCGCGATGCGGTGGTGCACCGGCTTCAGCACCGCCAGCACCGCCGCCATGCGCTCGTTGCGCATCACCACCTGGCGGTCGATGAGCTGCTGCAGGAGATCCTTCGATGCCGGATCGGCCTCGATCTGGTCGCGACCGCCCATGCAGATGAGCTGCTTCACCAGGGTGGTCTCGACCGCCTGCTTGGCGGCCACCGCCTTGTGCAGAGCGTCGGACGCGGCGTCGAAGGGGGTGGCGGTGAAGATGGCCATGAGATTGACGCCCTCCTTCAGCTGCGCTCCGTCGACCACCGCCTGCTTGTCGCCCCAGGTGATGGTGGCCTTGGCCCAGGTGCAGTCGGGCATCGCCAGGACGAAGCGGTCGAGATCGGCGACGAAGCCGCTGTGCGGCGCCATGCTGCGCGTCGATCCGGGCGACTTGCCGTCGCCCATCAGCACGAAGGGCCAGCGGGCGCTGTCCAGTTCAACCGCGCCGGCCTCGGCCTTGGCGACGGCATGGCCGGGCGAGGCGGTGGCGCTGCCGTCGGCATGCAGGGTGATGCGGGCGATGGCGCCGTCGCAGCCCAGGGCGGTGAGGAAGGCGCTGGCCATCACCAGATGGCCGTTCTGATCGGGATGCACGCCGTCGCCGCCGCAGACATGGTAGGCGTCGCCATAGGCGGCCTTGGCCTTGGCCATCGCCGCGACCATGGGATGGTGCACGTCGGCGAAGACGGCACCCTTCTCGGCCGCGACCTCCTTGGCCAGGCCGGCGAGCTTCTCCAGGTTCTGGTTGTAGACCGCCGGCCCGACCGGGTTGCGCCAGGTGGTGGTGTCGACCGCGCCGGGCGAGCCGATGACCAGCGCGCGCACGCCGGCCTGCTTCATCTGGTCGGCGTAGCGGGCGGTGGCGTCGCGGTAGGCCTTGCCGATGTCGTCGCTGTAGGCGCGGTACGAGCCGTCGTTCATGCCATAGCAGGTGGTGGCGACGGTGGGCTTGAACCAGGCGATCGACTTCAGGCCGCGAGCGTTCCAGCCGCCGGCGCGCTCGCCGCCCCAGCCGAACTGGGCGACATCGAGATCGGCCACGCCCGAGGAGGCGAGGAGGTAGACCTCGATGAAGCGCGAGTAGAGCTTCTGCTCGGTGATCGAGTCGCCGATCACCGCCACGCGGTCGCCGGCCCGCAGCAGCGGCTCGGCGGCGGGGAGGGCCGCGACGGCGGCGAGGAGG
>JAFLCQ010000561.1 GCA_017302815.1 Planctomycetota bacterium | reverse complement strand
CGGCACCGCCTCGCCGCGGCCGACCCGGGCGGCGGCGTCGGCGCGCATGGCCTCGATCTCCGCTTCGGCGGGCAGGGCCGGCAGTGCGTCGTACGCCGGCCGGGCCATCGCAGTGAGGTGGATGTCGGCCGCGACGGGCTTCAGGCCCGACTGCCGGGCCTGGTCGAGCTTGTTCCTGAGGTCGTAGGCGAACCAGGCCATCACTACGATGATGATGGGCATGAAGATGACGATGCGCTTCTCCATCCGCGACAGCTTCGGCCGCTGCCGGGCCAGCATCTGGTCCTTGCGGTTCAGGCTGAAGGCCGGGATGGGCTTGCGGTCGTCGCCGCCGATTCCGAACATGGCTGGCTCCTCGCCGGCAGCACACGGCGCCGGCTGGGGAGTTCAACGTCCGCCGGCCGTTCCGGTTCGCGGCGAAGCAGACTGCCCGGGTTGCCATCGCGGTGCCGGCTTCGACACTCCGGCCATGATCGGGCGGGCCACGTGAGCTCCAGCGCATCGGCACGCATCGTGCGCCTGCGGCGCCGCTGGCTGCTGCCGGCCCTCGGCGTCCTCCTCCTCCTGGTCCTTCCGGTAGTCGCCCTGTCCATCGGCATCGATCTGCGGCGGATCTCGTTCGCCGAGTACGGTCCCAACACCCTGGCGCAGGCCATACCCTGGATCCTGTTCGGCAGCACTCTCGCCATCGGCATACTCAGCTACCTGGTGGTGGCCGAGTTCCGCCGGCGCGAGGACCGCGCCCGCCGTCTCGCCGAGCGCATGACCGCAGATCTGAGGGCTGCGCAGGAGGAGCTGCGCGCGGCCCTGGCCAAGTCGCAGGACGCGGCGCGGGCCAAGGACGAGTTCCTGGCGGTGATGAGCCATGAGCTGCGCACGCCGCTCAATGGCGTGATCGGCATGACCAGCCTGCTGCTGGACAGCGAACTGCCGCCGCAGGCCCGCGACTTCACCGAGACCGCACGCACCTGCGCCACCGGTCTGCTCGACATCATCGACGACATCCTCGACTACTCGAAGCTGGAGGCCGGCCGCATCGTCCTGGAGGATCTCGAATTCGATCCGCGCGACCTGGTCGAGGAGGTGCTGCAGATCGTCGCCGACCGCGCCCATGCCAAGGGCATCGAGCTGATCGGCGAGGTCGATCCCCGCCTCGGTACGCGCCTGCGCGGCGATCCCTCGCGGCTGCGGCAGCTTCTCCTGAATCTGGTCGGCAACGCGGTCAAATTCACCGAGCGTGGTTCGATAGCTCTCTGCCTGCGCGCCCTCGACGATCGCGACCGCACGGTGCGCGTGCGCTTCGCGGTCAGCGACACCGGCATCGGCATCGCCGCCGAGCATCTTCCGCGCATCTTCGACCCCTTCACCCAGGCCGACGGCAGCATCAGCCGCCGCTTCGGCGGCACCGGTCTCGGACTGACCATCTGCCGGCGCCTGGCCGAGGCCATGGGCGGCCTCATGGAGGTGTCCTCGACCCTGGGCAGGGGCAGCGAGTTCTCGACCGTGCTGACCCTGCGCCGCGAGGAGCCCGCGGCCAGTTCGTCGCTGCCGCCGGAACTCAGCGGGCGGCTGGCGCTGGTGGTGGACGACAACGGCCCTGCCCGCGCCGCTGCCGCCGCGATCTGCGGCGAGAACGGCTGCGAGGTGGTCGGCGCCGCGGACCTCGATGCCGGCCTGGCCGCCCTGGGTGGCAATCTGCCTGATCTCGTCGTCCTCGACGCCGCCGGGCCCGGCGACGATCCGCTGGCGATCGCCAGCGCGTTCCGCGCCCGGCCGCGCTGCGCCGACCTGCCGCTGGTCCTGCTGACCACCTTCGCCGCCCAGACCCGCCTCGATCTGCCGCGCACCGCCCTGTGCAGCAAGCCGGTGCGCCGGCGCCACCTGCGCGACGCGGCCCGCCGCGTGCTTGGAGCCCGTCCCGGATCGGGCACCCAGCGCATTCCCAGGCGTTTCGACGGTCTGCACGTGCTGGTCGCCGATCAGCGCCTGGGCGATCTGCGCGTCCTGTCCAGTCTGCTCACCGACCTCGGATGCCGGGTCGATCTGGCCGGCGATGGCGATGAGGTGGTCGCGGCGGTGCGCCGCTCGCCCTATGCCGTCCTCTTCATCGCTGGCGATCTGCCGCCGCATGGCGCCAGCGCCATCGCCCGCAGCCTGCGCGATGCCGGCTGCTCGGCCGTCCTGGTCGCCACCGGGGATGGGCACAGCGTCCCGGCAGGCTGCGATGCGGCGATCTCCAGCACCCCGAGGAGCGGCGAACTGGTGCGGATACTCGCTGGCGTGGCGAAGCGATGAGCGACGGGATGCCGCCCCTGGCCGGGCGCTTCCTCGACCATGCCCGCCTCGGGCTCGGGCTGTCCCCCAACACCCTGCGCGACTACCGCACCGCCCTCGCACACCTGCACGCGGCCATGCAGGCGCTCGGGCTGGCCGCGCCCGAGACCCTCGGACCTGACGAGGCCGCCGCCTGCCTCGGCTGGCTGCGCGACAACCGCGGCCTCGCGCCGGGCAGCCTGGCGCAGTGCCTGGTGGCTTGGCGCATGTGGGCGCGCTTCCTGG
>JAFLCQ010000560.1 GCA_017302815.1 Planctomycetota bacterium | reverse complement strand
CGTCGCTCTGCAGGAATTCGCTCGAATCCAAACTCGGTCATGGTCAGTTCCACTTGGCCATCATTTTCAACCAGAGTGAACCGCACGGTGGTCTGTTCGTCGGGGTGCCCGCCACCATTTCGCCCGCACCTTCGCCCGCCATGTCGGCAGCCCGCCCTCGGAGTGGCTGACCGACCTGCGCATGCGCGAGGCCACCCGCCTGCTGCGTGCGACCGACGAACCCGTCGCCGCGGTCGGCCGTCGCTGCGGCTTCGCCGACCCGGCCTACTTCTGCCGCGCCTTCCGCCGCCGCATCGGCCTGAGCCCGGGGGAATTCCGCTCCTCGGGCATGTATTGAGCGGCGGTCAAGCGGCGCGCGGCGACCCGGTTGCCCGCGCCGGCCGACGGGCAGCATCACCGCCCATGCCCAGCGAACAGACCGCCTCCGGACTGCGGAGGCAGCTGTCCGGACGCCTCGTCCTCGACCGCACCGCCGGACGCAGCCCGCTGTGGCGCCTGCTCGCCCTGCTGATGTCCGACCGGCGCACGGTCTGGGCCATGGCCATCTTCCAGGGCCTGCAGGCCGCGACCTACATCCCCTTCCAGGCCGCGATCACCTACCTGATCGACCACATCATCGGCGGCACCTTCTCGGGCGTGCCAGCAGAGCTGCTGACCACGCACAAGATGTGGCTGGTGGCGGCCTGGGCCGGCGCCCTGCTGGCCCTGTGGCCGCTGCACGCCTGGTGCACGGTGCGCGCCTTCTCGCTGTCGCAGCGCCTCATCCGCACCACCACCGCGCGCCTGCGCCGCCTCATCGTCGACCAGTTGCAGCGCATGTCCCTGTCCTACTTCACCCGCAAGGGCGCCGGCGCGCTGTCCAACCAGGTGACGGTCGATCTCGGTCGCGTCGAAGGCTTCCTGGGCAACGTCGCCGGCCACCTGATGGTCGGCATGACCCTGTGCATCGCCTCGACGATCTGGATCTTCTGGCTGAACTGGAAGCTGGCCCTGGTCGGCATGATCGCCCTGCCCTTCCAGATCCTGGTCATCCGCGGCACCTACAAGAAGGTCCGCGTGCTCAACCGCCGGGTGCAGGCGACGACCGAGGATTTCAGCGAACGCATCGTCGAGTTCATCGGCGGCATGCGCCTGACCAAGAGCCTGGGCAACGAGGAGGTCGCAGCCGAACGCATGGACGCCGCGATCGAGGAGGTGCGGCAGAGCGGCCTGGCGCAGAGCGTGTTCATGCGCTGGATCGGCATGGGCATCCAGTTCATCGGCGAGTACTCGACCACCCTGACCTGGTGCGCCGCCGCCTTCCTGGTGGTGTCGGGACAGGCGACGATCGGCGAGACGGTCGGCTTCATGGGCGTGCTGGGCCTCGCGCGCAACGGCGTCTACACCTGGATGGGCGCCTACGACGCCTGGCAGTCGGCGCAGCCGGGCATGGCCTCGCTGCTGGAGCTGATCGACTCGCGCGAGCTGGAGGAGTTCCAGCAGCCGCAGAAGCACATCCCCGTGCAGGGCGGGATCACCTTCCGCCAGGTCGAGTTCCACTATCCCGGCGCCGACGGCAAGCAGGTGCTGTCGGGCATCGACCTGCGCATCCCGGCCGGCCAGCGCATCGGCCTGGTCGGCGAGACCGGCGCCGGCAAGAGCACCTTCCTCGATCTCGTGCTGGGCTTCTACCGCCCGCAGAGCGGCGAGGTGCGCTACGACGGCCACACCCTCGACGAGGTCGGCCTGCTGACCCTGCGCCGCGCTTGCGCCATCATGGGCCAGGACGCCTTCCTGTGGAACACCACGGTGCGCGAGAACATCCGTTACGGCCGTCCGCTCGCGACCGATGCCGAGGTGGAGGCGGCGGCGAAGCGGGCGCAGGCGCACGACTTCATCTCCGCGCTGGAGAAGGGCTACGACACCGCCTGCGGCGAACGCGGCTCGAAGCTGTCGGGCGGCCAACGCCAGCGCATCGCCCTGGCCCGTCTCTTCCTGCGCGAGCCGCGCATCGTCATCCTCGACGAGCCGACCTCGGCGCTGGACCTGGAGACCGAGGCGCGGCTGCAGCACGACCTCGACCTGTTCTGCGAGGGGCGCACCACCTTCATCGTCGCCCACCGCCTCTCCACCCTGCGCGGTGTCGACCGCATCCTGGTGTTCAGCAAGGGTCGCATCGTCGAGGACGGCTCGCCGGCGGAGCTGATCGCCAAGCCGGAGGGGCGCTACGCCCGCCTGCACGCCCTGACCGTGCGCCAGGAGGCGCGCGCCGCCGCATCCTAGCGGGCGGGCTCAGGCGGCGGCGATCTGCTCGGCGATGCTGCGGTCCTCCCAGGCCTGGGGGACCTTGTGCTGGCCGCCCAGCTTGCCCTTGGCCGCCAGCCAGCGCTCGAAGGCGCCGTCGGGCAGCACGGTCACCAGCGGCGCATCCAGCTGCACGACGCGGTGGGCGTCGTAATCGGCGCTGTGCGCGCGCAGGTGGCGGTCGAGCTCCTGCGACAGACTGCCGGGATCGACCGTGCAGTCGGGTTCGGGCTGCACCAGCCACTGGTGGCCGCCGCGCGGGTTCGCGGCGCCCGG
>JAFLCQ010000056.1 GCA_017302815.1 Planctomycetota bacterium | reverse complement strand
CCGCCTTCGCCGCCGCCTGCCAGCGCCACCTGCACGGCCGCCCCAGCGCCTCGACCCTGGCGCGCGAGCTGGGCATCGCCGAGCGCACCCTCACCAACCACTGCCGCTCGCACCTCGGCGCCTCGCCGCTGCGCCTGTTCCGCCGCCGTCAGATGGAGCATGCCCGCTACCTCCTCGCCGGCGGCATGAGCGTCGCCGCCGCGGCCGAGCACCTCGGTTTCGCCAACCCGTTCCACTTCTCGGCGGTCTTCCGCCGCGTCCATGGACGCCCGCCGTCGCATGCCGGAATCGGTATGGATCCCGCCGGCACCGGCATGGCGACCGCACCGGGCCAGGGATTAGCATCGCGGCCATGACCCGCATCGCCTTCCTCTCGACCGCCCACATCCACACCAAGCAGTTCCTCGAGAACATCGCCAAGGCGACCGACGGACGCACCTGCGTCGCGGTCTGGGACGACGTGGCGGATCGCGGACGGCGCTACGCCGAGGCGAACAAGGCCCGCTTCGAGGCCTCGCTCGACGCGATCCTGGCGGCACCGGACGTCGACGCCTTCGTCATCTGCGCCGAGAATACCCGCCACATCGCCCTGCTGGAGCGCGTCCTGCCGGTGGGCAAGCCGGTGTTCTGCGAGAAGCCGATCACCACCACTGCCGCCGACGCCGCCACGGTCGCCGCGCTGGTGGCCAAGCACCGCACGCCGCTGACCTGCGGCTACTTCCAGCCCTTCTTCAAGGAGAACCGCGCGGTGGCGCGCCTGCTGGACGAGAAGCGCTTCGGCCAGGTGACGCGGGTGCGCTTCCGCAACGCCCACCACGCCGCCTACGGCCACTGGTTCGACAACCCGGACCTGGCGTGGTTCGCAGACCCCGCCCTCGCCGGCGGCGGCGCGATGATGGACATGGGGGCCCACGCCGTGCATCTGCTGCGCTCGCTGTTCGGCCGCGTCGACGCGGTGCAGGCGGTGATCGGCAACCACGCCGGCGTCTATCCGCGGGTCGACGACTGGGGCATCGCCACCCTGCGCTTCGCCTCTGGCGTCATCGGCACGGTCGAGGCCGCGTGGACGCAGACCGGCGGCATCGGCGGCCTCGAGGTCGTCGGCTCCGAGGCCTCGCTGTGGAACACCGGCTCCGGCCTGGTGGTCGGCGCCCCCGGCAAGCAGGCGCAGCCGCTGCAGCCCTCCGACGTCCGCCCCGACCGCATGGACCGCCTGGTCGCCCTGGCGCGCGGGCAGCTCGACGCCGGCGAGGCGGCGGCCGATCTGGCCGCGGTGCTCGACGAGGCGGCGATCATGGACGCCATCTACGCCGCCAGCCGCAGCGGCGGCTGGGAGCAGGTCGCACGCATCCCATCCATCGCCTGATCCCGCCGGCCCGGCTCGGCCATTGCGCCGGCTGCGGCCAGGGTAGGATCTGAAAGCGCTTCCAACGGCGGAGCCCGGCGCCGCCCAACCACCACCTCCGGCCACCACACCGCGGCCGGATCGCAGGACGACACCTCCAGGAGAGCCCATGTCCAAGACCAGCAAGCCCTTCAAGATCGCCTTCATCGGCACCGGCGGCATCAGCCACGCGCACGCCACCGGCTATTCGCACCTGAAGGACGAGGTGCAGATCGTCGCCGGCTGCGACATCAAGCAGGACGCCCTCGACAGCTTCTGCAACAAGTGGGGCAAGGAGATCCGCCAGTACAAGGACTACCGCGAGCTGCTGCGCGAGGAGAAGGACGTCGACGCCATCTCCGTGTGCACCCCGAACGGCGTCCACTGCGATCCCACCATCGCCGCCCTCGCCGCCGGCAAGCACGTCATCGTCGAGAAGCCGATGGCGATGAACGCCAAGGAGGCCAAGGCGATGCTGGCCGCGGCCCGCAAGCACAAGCGGCACCTGACCATCGGCTTCCAGTGGCGCTTCGACCACCGCAGCCAGATGATCCGCAAGCAGATCGCCTCGGGCGAGTTCGGTAAGATCCTCTACGTCCGCGTGCAGGCCCTGCGCCGCCGCGGCATCCCCAACTGGGGCGTGTTCGGCCAGAAGAAGCACCAGGGCGGCGGCCCGATGATCGACATCGGCGTGCACTGCACCGAGATGGCCCACTTCATGATCGGCGCCCCGAAGCCGGTCACCGCCACCGGCAACACCTGGACCTACCTCGGCGACAAGCCGATGAAGGCGATGTGCGGCTGGCCCAACTGGGACTACAAGACCTACACCGTCGAGGACCTCGCGGTCGGCATGGTCCGCTTCGACAACGGCGCCATGATGTCGATCGAGTCGTCGTTCGCCGCCCACATCGAGAAGGACGTCTGGAACGTCACCATCATGGGCGAGAAGGGCGGCGCCACCTGGGAGACCGGCATGGTCCACAAGGACCAGGACGGCTACATGTGGAACATGACCTCGCCCTGCCTGGGCGGCTCGGGCGGCGCCGGCGGCCTGGACTGGAACAACATCTTCAACGCCAAGATGCGCAACTTCGTCGAGTGCGCCCGCGACGGCAAGGAAGACATCGCCGAGGGCGAGCACGGCGTGATGGTGCAGCAGATCCTCGACGGCGTCTACGGCAGCGCCGCCGCCGGCAAGGAAGTCGCGATCAAGTGATCGCCTGATCCGACGCAGGATCGCACGCGGCCGGCGGGACATCCCGCCGGCCGCGTCGTTTTCAGCGCGGGATGGTCGGCAGCACGAAGCGGACGTCGGCCGGCATCGCCGACTGCTGGCCGAACCAGGCGTCGCTGATGCGCGCCCACTCGCCATCCTCCCACATCGCCATCAGCGCGGCGTTCACCGCATCGCGCCAGGCGGACTGGTCCTGCGGCAGGGCGATGCCGTAGGGCTCGGCGACGATGCGGCCGCCAGGGATGGCCCAGCGTCCGGGCTCGGCCTCGGTGCGCCGCAGGGCGAGCAGGATGAGATAGTCGCTGGCGATCGCATCCACCGTCCCGGAGCGCAGCGCGGGCATGAGATCGGCGATCGCCGGCAGTTCGACCAGCACCGCCTCGGGGGCGATGGTCGCCAGGCTCTGGGCCGTGGTCGAACCCTTGGCGACGCCGACCTTCCGGCCGCCCAGGGCGACGTAGCCGTCGATGCCGGAAGCGGTGCCGACGAGGACTGCGGGGCCATCCTCGAAATAGGGCACGCTGAAGTCGACCTGGCGCTCGCGGCTGCGCGTCTGCGTCATGCTGGCCACCACCATATCGACCTCGCCGGCGACCAGCCTGGGGATGCGATCGGCGGAGGTGACCGTGACGAACGCGGCCTCGACGCCGAGTCGCCGGGCGACCGCCTGGGCGATGTCGATGTCGAAGCCCATGCGCGCGCCGGAGCGCTCGACGCCGAAGGGCGGCGAATCGGCCTTCACGCCGACGCGCACAGTGCCGGAGGCCAGCACCCGGTCGAGGACGCTGCGGCCGGCAGGGCCGGCCGTGCGGTCGCCACCGCCGCAGGCGGCGAGGAGGAGGATGGCGAGGGCGAGGATCAGGTGGCGCACGATGGACCTCACTTGCTGTAGCGCTTGCTCTTCATGGCGGCGTAGCGCAGCTGGGCGCACTGGCGCAGCTCCTCGCCCAGCTTCTCGTCGTCGGGCTTGGCCTCCGCGAGGCGGTTGAACACCTGCAGCGCGCCGGACAGCTCGAGGAAGGCGCGTTCGTACAACTCGTCGCGTTCGGGCGTCGGACCCTTGCCGGCGGCATCCTCGACCAGCTTCTTGCCGCGGCCGTAGGCGGCGCGGGCGTCCTCGATGGTCGAGGCGGCGGCGCTGGGCGCGCTGGCCTGCCAGGGGATCTTGCCGGCCTTGCGGGCAGCGGCCTCGCTGGCGTAGGACACCAGCCGCTTGGGATTCAGACGGGCCGCCTCCGGAGCGTCGGACGGATAATAGTGCTTGCCGTCGACCTCGGCGCAGAATGGCGCCGAGGCCGTCTTCACCGCGGCAGCCGGCGCTTCGCCCGCCCACAGTCCGGACTTGGCCGCCTTCGCCTTGGCCTCGGCGGCGGCGAGACGCTCGCGCTGCCGGCCGCCGCTGCCCAGCGCCTTCACTCGCGCCAGGCCGGACTCGACCAGGGCCTCGTTGAGGGTCTTGAGATCCGAGCCGAGGGCGATGTAGACCCGCGGCGTGCCGGCATCATCCGCCCCCAGGTCCGGCGCCCAGGTGATGTTGCTCTTCCGTCCAGCCGACTTCTCGAGCTGGCCGCGGGCGGCATCGGCGACGGTGTCGGGGATCTCGATCTCGGCGAGACGCACCACGACCGGCAGCTGGTAGTATTGCACGGCCAGACGGTCAGCGCCGAGCACGGCGAGGATCTCGCCATGTTCGGCGGCGGACAAGGCGCCGATGAGCAGCAGGGGCAGGAGACGCATGGGCACAGGTGTGCCGAGCCCCCAGCTACGAACAACCGCCCCCGCCGCCACGGCGGCGAGGGCGATGACACAGGGCGCAGCCGATGATGACGGGCAGCTGAGCCGGCCTCGGGGCAATGCAGGTGAGCGCCATTGCCACTCGGCGGACTGAAGTCCACCGTCCGTGCCGGCTGAAGCCGGCGCTACGCGTCGGAACGCCTCAGGCGATGCCGAGCACCCGGTGCAGCTGCTTCGTGTCGGTGGCGGCGCCGGCGAAGTCGTCGAAGGCCTTGGCGGCGGGCTTGATCAGGTGCTTCTTCACGAAGGGGGCGCCCTCGGTCGCGCCCTGCACCGGATCCTTCAGGCAGCACTCCCACTCGACCACCGCCCAGCCGTCGTAGCCGTACTGGGTGAGCTTCGAGAAGATGGCGCCGAAGTCGATCTGGCCGTCGCCCAGCGAGCGGAAGCGGCCGGCGCGGTCCTTCCAGCCCTGGTAGCCGCCGTAGACGCCGGTGCGGCCGTTGGGGCGGAACTCGGCGTCCTTGACGTGGAAGGCCTTGATGCGGTCGTGGTAGAGGTCGATGTAGTGCAGGTAGTCGAGGCACTGCAGGACGAAGTGGCTGGGGTCGAAGAGCAGGCAGGCCGACTCGTGGCCCTTCACTGCTTCCAGGAACATCTCGACCGTGGCGCCATCGTGCAGGTCCTCGCCGGGGTGGACCTCATAGCACGCCGCGACGCCGTTCTCCTTGAACACATCGAGGATGGGGACCCAGCGACGGGCGAGCTCGGCGAATCCCTCCTCGACCAGGCCGGCCGGGCGCTGCGGCCACGGGTAGACGGTGTGCCACATCAGCGCGCCGCTGAAGGTGGCGTGCGCCTTCAGGCCGAGACGCCGCGATGCCTTGGCCGCCAGCTTCACCTGCTCGGTGGCCCAGGCGGTGCGAGCCTTGGGGTTGCCGCGCACGCTGGCGGGGGCGAAGGCGTCGAACTGCTCATCATAGGCCGGATGCACCGCGACCAGCTGGCCCTGCAGATGGGTGGACAGCTCTGTGATCGCCAGACCGTGCTTGGCGACCTTCGCCTTCAGCTCGTCGCAGTAGGTCTGCGATTCGGCGGCCTTGGCGAGGTCGATGACGCGGGCGTCCCAGCTGGGCAGCTGCACGCCGGCATAGCCCAGCGAGGCGACCCAGGCGCAGATGGCGTCGAGGCTGTCGAAGGGGGGCTTGTCCCCCATGAACTGGGCGAGGAAGAGTCCGGGGCCTTTGATCATGGCATTGCACCTGGGATTGGGGGTTGGGGTCGAAAGAGCTGCGCCGTCAGAGCGTCGGGGCCGACAGGACTGGAGATCATGGGAACGGGATCGATCTGTCATCACGACCCCAACCCCCAACCCCCGTGGCGATGTTCACAACCCGGCGTTGCGCTCGGCGGTGGCCGGGGTGCGGACCGGGGCGGGTCCGCTGAATCTCTGCGAGCGGCGGACCTTCACCCACCGTCCGCTGCGGGCTGAATCGAGGGCTGCGTCAACCACTTCCTGCACCGCCACGCCGTCGGCGAAGTCGGGGCGGAAGGCGGTGCCGGCGGCCAGCGCATGCAGCCAGTCGTAGAGCATGTTGGTGAAGCAGTGCTCATAGCCGATGTGGTGGCCGTTGGGCCACCAGCTGCCGGCATAGGGATGCGCCGCGCTGTCCATGCACAGGATGTTGCGCCAGCCCTGCAGGTGCGGCGGATCCTCGTTGCTGAAGAACTGCAGCTCGTTCATGCGGTGGAAGTCCCAGCGCAGCGAACCCTTCGCCCCGTTCACCTCGATGAAGTTGGTGTTCTTGTGCCCGGGAGCGAAGCGGGTCGCCTCGAAGCTGCCGACCGCGCCACCCTGCATCCGGGCGAGGAAGAGGAAGGCGTCGTCGACGTCCACCTTGGCCATGCCCTTGCCGGCCGGGCGCTGGTCGACGAAGGTGCGCGCCAGGCCGTTCACCGCCTCGAATTCGAGCCCGGTGATGAAGCGCGTCATGTCGATCAGATGGGCGTTGAGGTCGCCGTGCGAGCCGCTGCCGCAGATGCGCTTCTGCGTGCGCCAGCCGGCGCCGACCGCCGGGTCGTTGAGCCAGTCCTGCAGATACAGTCCGCGTACGTGCTGGATCGCTCCAAGCCGGCCCTCGCGGCAGATGCGCGCGGCGGTGCTGGCGGCGGGGCAGAAGCGGTAGGCATGCCAGACGCCGCAGGCGCGCTTGCGCTTCCGGGCCAGGGCAGCCAGCTCCTTGGCCTCGGCGACGCTCATCGCCAGGGGCTTCTCGCACAGCACGTGCTTGCCGGCGAGCAGCGCCTGCTTCGCCAGCGCGTAGTGGCCGTTGGGCGGGGTGGTGATGTCGACCACGTCGATGTCGTCGCGGGCGATGACCGCGTCGAAGTCGGTGCTGTGCTCCTCCCAGCCCCAGGTGCGCGCGGCGGCGGCCAGCTTGTCCGCCGTACGCGCCACCATCACCCGCTTGCGGATCTCGAAGGGGCAGTCGGCAAAGAAGCGTCCGACCTGCTGATAGGCGTTGGAGTGGGCGCGCCCCATGAAGGCGTAGCCGACCAGGGCGACGTTGAGGACGGGCTTCTCGCTCATGCCTGGGCATCAGAGCTGAAAGCGCTTCCATTCAAGGAAAAAATCGCCTCCAGCAGAGGCGATGCGATGCCATCGTCTCAGGTCTTGAAGCGGGCGACGGTCTCGCCGAGCGAGCCGGCGGAGGCGCCGAGATCGCCGCAGGTGCGGGCCAGGGCTTCGGCCTGCCGCGCGGTGTTCCCGGCTCCGTCGGCCAGCTGCTGCACGACGGTGCTGGCGCCGGCCGTCGCCTGCGCGGCCTCTTCGATGCGGTTCGCCATCTCGCGGGTGGTGGCGTCCTGCTCCTCCACCGCCGCGGCCATGTTGGTCTGGGCCCCGGTCACCTCATTGACCGCCGTGGTGACGGCGCGCATCGCCTCGCCGGCCTGGGTGGTGGCCTGCTGGATGGCGGCGATGCGGGCGGTGATGTCCTGGGTGGCGGCCGCGGTCTGCCGCGCGAGATCCTTGACCTCGCCTGCGACCACGGCGAAACCGCGACCGGCGTCGCCGGCACGCGCCGCCTCGATGGTTGCGTTCAGCGCCAGCAGATTGGTGCGGTTCGCGACCCCCTGGATCAGCTCGACCGCGGTGCCGATCTCGCCTGCCGCGGTGGTCAGCTTCCCCATCAGCGCATCCACGGCAGCGACCTGCGAGGTGGCGTTCCTGGCCTGGTCGGCGACCGCCGACATGCCCTCGGCCAGCGTCTTGGTGCTGGCCGACAGCTCGGTGGCCGAGGCCGCCACCATCTGCATGGTCTCCTGCAGGCGCTTGACCGTGCCGGCGATCTCGGCGCTGCGGCCGCTGCCGTCCTCGGCCAGCCCGGAGAGGGTCTGCGCCGTGCCGGTCAGCTCCTCGGTGGCGCGATTGACCGAGGTCGCCGCCGAAGCCACCTGGCGCACGGTGGTCTGCAGCTTCTCCGCGAAGGCGTTGAAGCCGCCGGCCAGGGCGGCGATCTCGTCGCCGCGATTGTCCACCGTGATGCGGGAGGTCAGGTCGCCGCTGCCGCTGCCGATGTCGGTCAGGCTGCCCGCCACCCGGCGCAGCGGCCCCACCACCGAGCGCTGGATGATCCGCGTCGCCGCCCCCAGGACGACGAGCAGGATGAGGACGCAGGCGCCGAGGACCGCCCAGCGTTGCAGCCTGGAGGCCTGCATCTGCAGTTCGAGGGCGGCCTGCAGATCGGCGGCCGTGGCCTGGATGAGATCGTGGACCCGCACCTCGAGCGCCTTGCCCTGGTCGCCGGCCTCCTTGGCCTTGGCCATGGTGGCGTCGTCCTGGGCACCGCCGGCCATCGCGGTGTAGGCGGGGATGGCCGCATCGGCATAGCGTTTCAGCGCCGCCGCGAGATCCCCGACCTCCGCCAGGCGCACCTCGGAGAGGGCGAAGGCCGAGAGCTCGCCGAGCTGCGCGCCGCAAGTCGCGACGCTGCGCTGCGCCGCAGCCAGTGACTCCTTGTCGCCTTCCAGCACGGCCTTCTCGAAGGCCGTCATCGTCGCCATCAGCGTTTCGTCGACCTCAAGGACCTTGCGCGAGGCCGGGAACAGCTGGTCCCTGGTGGCCTCCAGGCGGCCCTCGGCCCGCAGGCCGAGGGCGAAGCCGACCAGGGCGGTAAGCAGATAGCCCAGCGCCAGCGCGCCGATGCACAGCCAGATCTTCTTGGCGATGGACATGCGCGCGATGCTAGCGGCTCATTGCACCGCCACCACCTTCGCACCGCCTGCCGCCGCCGCATCGGACACGTAGCCGATGGCGCCCGGGGTGGCGGCGACGAAGGCGGCCATGGCGGCGTCGTCCTTGCACTCCTGCGGCGCCTTGGCCTTGCCGGTAAAGACGATCTTCTTCCACGAGGCGGAGAACTGCGCCGAGGTCTTGCCGACATAGGCCTTCAGGAAGGACTCGTGCACCGGACCGTCCATGACGGCGATGACGATCTTGGCGCCGTCAGGCCAGTTGGCCTTCTTGCCATTGTAGATCGCATCCAGGTCGTCCTTGCTCAGGGACGCGGCGGCGTTGCCGGGGTGGACAATGACGGTCTCGGCGGCCGCGATGAGGGCGGCGACGGAGAGGATGAGGGAGACGCGGAGGATGGGGTGCATCTGTTTCGTCTCCTCAGAAGCTGTAGGCCGCTTTGACGACGATGTAATGCCAGTTCTCGTCCGCCGTCGGTTCACTGGCAAGATATCCAGCCTGTTTGTCTGGCACATCTAGCAACGCCGTACCGCGGACGACATGACCTTCGACTTTAAACATCAGACCTTCAACATTGGTGTCGACTCGTGCGAAAAGCGCGAAGTCGTTCTGATAGTCGTTCCAATTCTTGGTCGATCGATTTGCGATGTCTGCGGTATAGAACGAACCAAATCCGCCCAGTTCGATCTGTTCAACCGGACGGTAACTCGCCATCACGTACCAGCCTTCACTAATCGACCTGTCATCCGTCAACTCATATGACTGCTCATCCAGGAAAGCCGGATCCGCAACCAATGTCAATTTGCTGGTGGAGTAGGACTGCGTCATGTCCGTGCGCAGATATTCTGCCTGAAACAGAAAACTGTCATATGTGAACTCTACCGACAACATGTAGTTGTCTGTGTCGGTGCTGGCTTCCATCGACTCATCAGGCAGGGAGTAACTGTAGGGGATTGGCACGACCCCCGATGCCACGACAAGATCGCTGTTCCAGGCGACTTTGGCATCACGATCGCGGGTCTGCCTCATAGAGAACCCGAAGCGCAAACCATCGATCGGCGCATTCCAGATCAATTGGCCGCCATAGATTGAGCCGACAGTGACCTCTTCGAGGGTGAATTCAGGTGTAACGTACTGGTTGGCCACCGAACCATTCAAAGAGACATCGATCGTGCCGCCGAAGACCTGGTAATCGAAGCTGCCAGCCTTGCCGGCGCCGATCGATCCGAAGATCGATCCGCCGTTCACCGCGAAATCGTATTCGCGCGAACGATCGTCGTACACCGCCTGCGGCAGGGTCGCGGAGCCGCGCACCGCATCGATGTCACGCACCTCGTTGTAGAGGCCGAAGGGCTGCTTCACCCGGCCCAGGCGGATGCCGAACTCGTCGGCGACGGTGTACTGGGCGAAGAGCAGGTCGAGGCCGACGCCGCCGTTCTTCCATGAGTAGGTGGGGGCGAGGAAATCATCCTCGTACTGCGCGTCCTCGCCGGCGTTGCCCAGGTTCGAGGCGTAGATCTGCGCCGCGAAGCGCAGGCGATCGGTGGCCTGGTAGCCGAAGTTCAACCCGACGTTGTTCATCTGCCAACTGCCCGATTCGCTGCCCTCCGCCAGGTACTCGTTGGAGGAGCTGTTGACGTAGCCCAGCGACGCGAAGCCGCTGATCTCGACGCCGTGGAATTCCACCGCCTGGGCCGCGGATGCCGCGACGAGAAGCGTTGGGACGATGGTGATGAGACGCATGCGCGATCTCCGGAGGGTGATGCTTCAGCGTAAGCAACACCGCTGCGATCCGCAAGCCTGTCCCGGCCTGCGCAGCACCCCCTGCGAGGTGGGCCTGCCGGTGCATGGAAATACCACGGCAATTCATGCCGTGGTATTTCCACCTCCATCCCGCGTCAGCCGCGGCGACCGATCTTCAGGCGTCGATGGTCCAGTCCGGCTGCGCCGGATCGATGGCCGCAGGACGCTCGCAGGTGGTGGTCAGCTCGACATAGCGGCCGCTGCGCGCCGCCTCGTGCACCGCGTCGAACACTTCCGTCGCGTGCATCGCCACCGCGTCGTTGCAGCGGAACGCTCGCTTGTTGCGGATCGCCACCGCCTGGTCGGCGACGCCGACGCCGCGCGATCCGTCGCGATAGGGATGGGTGCGCGCGTACTCGACCCAGTCGTGCACACGGTGGCGGCTGATGCGGATCGAGCCGTTGGTGCCGTTGGGATCGGGCACCTGCATCGAGCCGTCGGTGCCGTAGAGCTCGATGTTCGGCATGGTGTGGCCGCCACGCACATCGAAGGAGGTGGTGAGGGTGAAGATCGCGCCCTGGACGAACTCCATCACCGTGACGACGTGGGTCGGCACCTCGACCTGCACCACCTTGCCGTGCTTCGGCTTCGAGGTGATGGTGCGGGTGGGATGCGTGATCCGCGCGGCGCCGCTGACCCGCTTCACCGGTCCGAGCAGGGTGATCAGCGCGTGCAGATAGTAGGGGCCCATGTCGTAGAGCGGACCGCCGCCGACCTCGTAGTAGAACTCCGGCGAGGGATGCCAGGTCTCGTGGCCGCCGCACAGCATGAAGCCCGATCCGGCGACGACCGTGCCGATGAGGCCGTCGTCGAGGTACTTGCGGCAGGTCTGCACACCGCAGCCGAGCACGGTGTCAGGGGCGCAGCCGACGGTGAGGCCGCGCTTGCGCGCCAGATCGACCACAGCCTGGCCTTCGGCGCGGTTGAGGGCGAAGGGCTTCTCGCCGTAGACGTGCTTGCCGGCGTTGAGGATGCGGGTCGCCACCTGCGCGTGCGCCTTGGGCACGGTGAGGTTCAGCACCAGCTCGATCGACGGATCGGCGAGCAGCTCGTCGACCGAGCAGCCGCGCGGGATCGACAGTTCGCTGGCGAAGGACTGGGCGCGCGCGACATCGAGATCGGCGCAGGCGGCGATCTCGAGGAAGGGGAAGCGGCGGCAGGCCGGCACATAGGCCTTGCGGGCGATGTCGCCGCAGCCGATCACGCCGATCTTCATGGGTTTGACGTTGGCGATGGAGGGCATGGGGAGGTCCTGAAGTGAGGCTGGAGACTTGGGGTGAGAATCGAGCACATCCGTCCGTTGCACAAGGGGCCCCATCGCGCAGCGATGGGACGGGCGCCGAGCGGTGCTGGGCGGATACAATCGGCGCAGCCGATCCGCCCACGTTTTCGACGGCGAAGCCGGAGAAAACGAACCGCGACAAAGCCCGTGGGGGCAGGCCCGTCAGGGCCTAGGGGGCGCAGCCCCCTAGCAAGCAGCGGCCCAGAGCAGGCCGCGCTCGGTGATCATCCGGCACTCCGGCACATCGAAGTCCGCGAAGGTGTGGCCGAGCGCGTTGTAGAACACCCGCCCCTTGCCCCAGCTGCGCTTCCACACCACCGGCATCACCACCTCGCGCGTCTCCTCGGCGTGCTCGCCGGTGAAACGGGTGGTCGCCAGCACGGTGTTGGCCGGGTCGACGTGCAGGTAGTACTGCTCGGTCTTGGGCATGCGGAAGTCCGCCAGGCCGGCCATGATCGGATCGTGCGGATTGCTGATGTGCACGTCGTAGGCGATGCAGTTGCCGGGATGCGCGACCCACTGGCCGCCGGTCATCCACTGGTACTCGGTGTGCTCGCGGAAGGAGTCGCACAGGCCGCCATGCCAGCCGGCGAGCCCGCAACCGCCGCGCACCGCCGCGTTGAGACCCTTCCACTGCTCGCCGCTGATCTTGCTCATGGTCACGCACTGCACGATGAGGTGCTGGCGCGCCATCAGGGCGGCATCGGCGTAGCTCGCGAGGTCGTTGGAGACCGTCACGGCGAAGCCGTTGGCTTCGAGGAAGGGGATGAAGCGGTCGACCGACTGCTTCGGGGTGTGGCCGTCCCAGCCACCCCAGACGACGAGGGCCTGTCTGCTCATGGAAGCGCTCCCATGGTTGTGAGGTATGTCGTGGAAGCGCTTTCAGTCAAGGAAATCTGCAAATACTTATCAGGGCTGAACCGGATCGCCTGTGACACGTTCACCCCCCTGTCATGGGAGCCGCCCTCCGTATGGTGCCGCAGCAGGAGCAGATCCGCCGCATGGACGCAGCCGCGAGCATCGCCCAGGACCCGCAGGCGCAGGCCGAGCTTGCGCTTATGGCGCGGGTGCGCGATGGCGACCGCGAGGCGGTGATCGGCATCGTCGAACGCTACCAGGACGAGCTGATCGGCTTCTTCTACCATCTCAGCTGGGACCAGCTGACCGCCGAGGAGCTGGCGCAGGACGTCTTCGTCCGCCTGTACAACGCGCGCGAGCGCTGGCAGCCCACCGCCCGCCTGCGCACCTGGCTGTACCGCATCGCCCACAACCTATGGATCGACCACCTGCGCCGCCGGCGCAGCCTGGTCAGCCTCGACGCCGAACGCGGCGAGGAGGGCCTGCGCCTGTCCGACGCCATCGCCGCCCCTGCCGAGCCGGATCCCGACGCACGCGAACGCGATGCGCAGATCCGCACCCGCGTGCGTTCCGCCCTCGCCGAGCTGCCGGACGGCCAGCGCGAGGTGTTCATCCTCGCCAACGACCAGGGCCTGAAGTACCAGGAGATCGCCGGCATCCTCGGCATCCCCGAGGGCACGGTGAAGTCGCGCATGCACCATGCGGTGCGCTTCCTGCGCGACGAGCTCGCCGACCTGGTGGAGGTGGGCGCATGAGCACCGACCCCCTCCTGCGCGCGATCGCCCGCGGCGACGCCAACTGCCCCGACGGCGCCAACCTGGCCCGACTCGGCGCGCTGACCCGCGCCGCCGGCAAC
>JAFLCQ010000559.1 GCA_017302815.1 Planctomycetota bacterium | reverse complement strand
CCCGACGCGCCCGCGGCGATCACCGCCCGCCTGCTGACCACGGTCTACCAGGGCACGGTGAACAGCAGCGGCACCACCCGCGAGGCCGCCGCGACGGTGGCGGCGGCGGTCGGCGCGACCCACCGCTGCATCGAGGTCGATCCCTTCGTCGCCGGCTACACCGCGGCAGTGGCGCAGGCGATCGGGCGCCAGCCGACCTGGGAGCGCGACGACCTCGCGCTGCAGAACATCCAGGCCCGCGTGCGCGCCCCCGGGGTGTGGCTGATCGCCAACCTCGACGGCAAGCTGCTGCTGGCGACCAGCAACCGCAGCGAGGCGGCGGTCGGCTACGCCACCATGGACGGCGACACCTGCGGCGGGCTCAGCCCGATCGCCGGCATCGACAAGGCCTTCCTGCGCCGCTGGCTGGTCTGGCTGGAGGAGCGCGGCCCTGCCGGCCTCGGCCCCATCCCCGCCCTGGGCTGCGTCAACCGCCAGGCCTCGACCCCCGAGCTACGCCCGGCCAGCGCCGGGCAGCAGAGCGAGGACGACCTCATGCCCTTCCCCGTCCTCGACCGCATCGAGCGCCTGGCCATCCGCGACAAGCTGCCGCCCAAGGACATCCTGCCGCGCCTGGCCGACGAGTTCCCGCAGCATCCGCGCCCGCGCCTGCTGGCCTGGGTCGAGCGCTTCACCACCCTGTGGTGCCGCAACCAGTGGAAGCGCGAACGCCTGGCGCCCGCCTTCCATCTCGACGACGAGAACCTGGATCCGCGCAGCTGGTGCCGCTTCCCCATCCTCTCGGGCGGCTTCCGCCGCGAGCTTGCCGAGATGCGGGCAGAACGCGCTTAACCACCCCCGGAGGCGCGGCTAGGCTGCGCGACCCGCATGGACCTGCACGCCTGCTACGTCTGGATCCTCGCCCCCCTCGCCGCCCTCGGCGGGCTGATCAGCCCGATCGAGATCGTGGCGGTGCTGGTCTCGGCGCTGTGCGTGTGGCTCTACGCCCGCGAGTCGGTGTGGTCGTGGCCGACCGGCCTCATCGGCGTCGCGCTCTACCTGGTGATCTGCTACGAGTACAAGCTGTATGCCGACGCCGGACTGCAGGCGGTCTACATCGTGCTGCAGATCTACGGCTGGCGGCAGTGGCTGCATGGCGGAGCCGGACGCGCGCCGATCGCCATCTCGCGCACCTCGGCGCGGCTATGGCTGACCCTGCTGGGCATCGGCATCGCCGTCTACGTGCCCATGGGCTTCATCCTCGACCGCTGGACCGACACCGACGTGCCGTGGTGGGACAGCGCGCCGACCGTCTCCAGCCTGCTGGCGCAGTACCTGATCTCGCGCAAGAAGCTGGAGAACTGGTGGGTGTGGATCGCCACCGACCTCGTCTACATCCCCCTCTTCGCCTACAAGAAGCTCTACCTCACCGCCGGCCTCTACGCCGTCTTCATCATCCTCTGCATCTACGGATGGCTGTCATGGCGACGCACGTACCGCGCTACCGCCGCGGGATGATCCTCGGCAAGTTCATGCCTCCGACGCGGGGGCATGCCTACCTGGCGCAGTTCGCCATGCGCTGCTGCGAGCGCCTGTCCGTCCTGGTGTGCAGCAAGCCCGGCGAGCCCATCCCCGGCACCTGCCGCCATGCCTGGATGCGGGATATGCTGCCCGGCTGCGACGTCGTGCACATCCCCGACAACCTGCCGGCGGCGCCGGAGGAGCAGCCCCGCTTCTGGGAGTTGTGGCTGCCGGTAATCGCCGCCGCCGTGCCCGGCGGCATCGACGCGGTGTTCACCAGCGAGGACTACGGCCCCGAGCTGGCCCGCCGCGTCGGGGCGGTGCATCTGGTCGCCGACCGCGCCCGCGAGGGCGTCCCGGTCTCGGGCACCGCCGTGCGCGCCGACCCCTACGCGCACTGGCGCCACGTCCCCGAGCCGGTGCGCCCGTGGTACTGCCGCCGCGTGGTCTGCTTCGGCCCCGAGAGCACCGGCAAGACCACCCTGGCGCGACGGCTGGCCGAGCACTACCGCACCGTCTGGGTGCCGGAGTGGGCGCGCGGCCACCTCGATCCGCTCGGGGGGAAATGCGCCTACGAGGACATCGCCGCCATCGCCCTGGGCCAGGCCGCCAGTGAGGACGCCCTCGCCCGCCAGGCCGAACGCGTGCTGCTGTGCGACACCGACACCCTGACCACGACGATCTGGAGCGACGTCTACTTCCAGCGCGTCGAGCCGTGGATCGCCGATCTCGCCCGCCGCCGCCGCCACGACCTCTACCTGCTGTGCGACATCGACGTGCCGTGGGTCGACGACCATCAGCGCGACATGCCGCACCGGCGCGAGGAGTTCCGCCAGCGCTGCCGCGACGTCCTGCTGGCGCACGGCCGCACCATCGTCGACATCCGCGGCGGCTGGGATGAGCGCTTCCGCACCGCCGTCGCCGCCATCGACCGCCTGCTCGGCCCCCTCGCCGGCGGACCGCCGGTCGCCGCCCAGCAGCGCATCGCCGGCGAGTTGGCCGCCGGAGCCTGGCCGTGACCGTGGACGACCGCGCCGCCGGCTGCCTGCTCGGTACCGCCCTGGG
>JAFLCQ010000558.1 GCA_017302815.1 Planctomycetota bacterium | reverse complement strand
TGGCAGGTGCTGGCCGATCTGCCGCGCCTGCCCGGCCAGCGCGCCGCCGTCCTGCAGCGCGATGCGCTGTGCCGCGCCGCCGCGCCCGGCGCCACCATCCGCATCCCGCCCTTCGACCCGCGCACCTACGCCCGCACCTGCGTCATGTTCGACATCGACCTGGCGACCTCGGGCAACGAGGACATGCGTCGCTGGTACGGCCTCGCCGGCCTGGGCGCCGACATCACGCCCTGGCGCGAGGCCGGACGTTGAGGGTGCTGCTGTAGCCGCCCGAGCTGTCGATGCCTGCGCATGTTTGGGCAAGCGCAGCAGCGGCTGCGTGGATAAGCGATCCATGCCTCCGTCACCAGTCCGCGCCGATCGTAACGCTTCCCGTTCCACGGCAGCCATCGCCCGCCCCCTGGCCATCATGATCGCGCTGGCGCTGCTGCTTGGCGGCTGCTCGCCCGCTGCGCCTCCGCCGCGCGCCGTCGCGCCGGTGCCGGCCATCAAGCCCGGGCTGCTCACCCAGACGGTGTCCCGCGATGGCGGCAGCTGCCAGCAGGTGCGCATCACCGCCAGCGATGGCGGCAGCACCGAGCTGCTGTACCGCGGGCCGCCGGTCGAGACGGCGCGGGTCGGCAGCCGGACCTATCTTATCAATCGGGCCGTCTCGCGATGCGACGGCACATCCGACATCACCGCCGTCAATGCCGACTACCAGGTCATCGGCGCCTGGAACAGCCCGCGGCTGCCGTTCAATTTCGACGTCTTCGGCGGCAGGCTGCGCATCAGCGAGCCGAAGGACGGCATGCAATGGCTGCTCGACGAATATCTGCGCCCGGTGGCGGCGGAGCGTTTCGTGCTGATGCGCGCTCCGCACGACCGGGGCGCGGGCTGGATCGGCGAGATCGACTACGGCTCGCCCGCGATCCTCGTGCGCAACGTGCAGGGCCCCACGGGCAGGCTCGATGGCCTCGCCGCCTTCGACGACCTCGTGCCCCTGCACACCGGCTCGCCTGGTCTGGATCCATTCTGGGATGTCCCCCTGGATCCCGTGCCGACGACCGCGCCGCCCATGCCGAGCGGACTCGCAGCGGCGCGGGCGCGGGCCGAGATCGCCTACCGCTGGCAATGGGCGATGACCCTCGGCAGCGACGAGGAGCGCGCCTATTGGGGGCGGTGCGCCGTCGCGGCAGGGATCGCGCTGCCTGCCGACCATACCCTGGCCCGCGCGCACCACTTCTTCAGCTATCTGTGGCTGGCCCGCACCGGCGGCCGGTCCGCGGCAGTCCTCGGCCAGAACTTCGACATGCTGATCGACGATGCCGCCGACGTGCGGCGGGTGTGGCTGCGGATACCGGTTCCGGCCGATGCCGGCGATCCGCTGGGCATCGAGCCGGTGCGCTGCCTCATCGTCCGCCACGCCGATGGCAGTCATTCGCTGCAGGATCCGGCCTTGTACCTGATGCGGCAGCCGATGGAGATCGCGCGCGCGGAGACGCCTGCCGCGGCCATCGCCCAGGCCCGCGCCGAGCTTGAGCCGCGATGCGTGCGCAATCGTCTGGCACGCATCGAGCGATCCCGGTGGCAGGCCGAGGAGGCGGCCCGCGAAGGCGAGCGGCAGCGCGCGGCCGAGCGTGCCGAGCAGGAGCGCCGGCGTCAGTACGCCGTCCGGCTGGCCGAGCTGGAGCGCCGCGATGCCGGCTGGGCCCGCATCGTCCGCGAGGAGGGCGGCCGCTACGAGCAGGCGTTGCGCGATGCCGACGCGGCCGTGAACGTCGGCGACTTCGCCAAGGCGCAGCAGCTGACGCAGGGCCTGGTCGAGGAACCGATGCAGTTCGTGGCCGGACGCTCCTGGAACCAGGCGCGCCTGCGCTGGGCGGGCATCGCCCTGCGGCATTACCAGGACACCTTCAACACCCCGTTCCGCACCGCGCCCGTGATGTCCGGCCACGCCATGTCGCACCTCGGTCGCTGGGGCCTGGCATTGATCGATGGCGTCGCGCGCAGCGGCGCCGGCGGGCCGGCGGTTGACCAGCTGCGGCAGGAGCTGCAGCGTGAGGTCGAGGCCGCCGAGGACTTCTGGCGCCCACGACCGCCTGTGCAGCGCGCGGATGCCGCCGCCTCCGCCGTGCAGATGCCTGCCGTGCGCCAGCGGACGCTGGCCGAGTTCTTCTATGCCAACCGCGCGCCGGGCGAGACGCCGGTGCGCTGGTGAGCGATGCGGCTCCTCAGCGCGGCCCGGTCGGCCGCTTGAAGATGCGCGTGAAGACGATGTAGGGCACCACGATCAGGGTCAGGTTCAGGGCGATGATGCCCAGCACCGGGATGAGGTGGCGGTGCTCGTAGCGGGTGAAGAACCAGATGATGAAGGGCAGGTTGAAGACCACGCAGGCGGCGATCATCAGCCGGTGCGCCAGGCGCGAGGCGTGCATGAAGCCGCCCAGCACCAGCCCCAGGAGGGGGCCGATGAACATCAGCGCGAAGGACACCAGGAGGATCTCGGCGCCCATGCGTCCTCAGCGCGCGATCGCCGCGCGCCAGGCCGCCAGCCGCGCCGGGTCGCCGGCGATCGCCTCGGCGCT
>JAFLCQ010000557.1 GCA_017302815.1 Planctomycetota bacterium | reverse complement strand
GGCCGGGGACGCCATCCGCGCCGCCAACGTGCGCGATGTCGCCCAGGCCCAGGCCGACGGCCTGACCGCCGCCATGGTCGACCGCCTGCGTCTGGACGGCAAGCGCCTCGACGGGGTGGTGTCCGACCTGCGCGATGTCGCCAAGCTGCCCGACCCGGTCGGCGCGGTGCTGGAGCGCCGCACCATCGTCCAGGGCATGCCGGCCGAGAAGATCGCCGTGCCGGTGGGCGTGGTGGCGATCATCTACGAGAGCCGCCCCAACGTCACCGTCGACACCGCGGCGCTCAGCCTGATGTCGGGCAACGCCTGCATCCTGCGCGGCGGCAAGGAGGCGGTGCACAGCAACCGCGCCCTCGCCGAGGCCTTCCGCGCCGGCATCGCCGCAGCCGGCCTGCCCGCCGACGCGGTGCAGCTGGTACAGGAGCAGGATCGCGCCCTGGTGCCCAAGCTGCTGTCGCGCGACGACGCCATCGACATCGTCGTCCCGCGCGGCGGCGAGAAGCTGATCCGCACCGTCGTCGAGTGCTCACGCATCCCGGTCATCAAGCACGACAAGGGCGTGTGCAGCCTCTACGTCCACGCCGACGCCGACCTCGACATGGCCCTGCGCCTGGTGGTGAACGCCAAGGTGCAGCGTCCCAGCGCCTGCAACGCGATCGAGAACCTGCTGGTGCACGCAGCGGCCAAGGACCGCTTCCTGCCCATGCTGGCCGCCGAGATGGCGCGCCAGCAGGTCGAGCTGCGCGCCGACGCCCGCGCCCTGCCCCTGCTGCCGGGCGCCAAGCCGGCCAGCGAGGCCGACTGGTCGACCGAGTACCTGGAGCTGATCCTGGCGGTCGCGGTGGTCGACGGCCTGGACCAGGCGATGGACTTCATCGCCCGCCACGGCAGCCAGCACAGCGACGGCATCGTCACCGGCGACGCCGCCACCGCCGAGCGCTTCCTGGCCGAGGTCGACAGCGCCTGCGTCTACCACAACGCCAGCACCCGCTTCACCGATGGCGGCCAGTTCGGCTTCGGCGCCGAGGTCGGCATCAGCACCAACCGCCTGCACGCGCGTGGGCCCATGGGCCTGCGCGAGCTGTGCACCTACAAGTGGGTGGTGCGCGGCAGCGGCAACGTCCGCAGCTAGACCGCGCTGCCGGCCGCATGGCCAGAGGCCCACGCCCAGTGGAAGTTGTAGCCGCCCAGCCAGCCGGTGACGTCCATCACCTCGCCGATGAAGTGCAGCCCGGGCGTCAGCCGGCTCTCCATGCTCTGCGAGGACAGCTCCTGCGTATCGACGCCGCCACGCATCACCTCGGCCTTCAGGTAGCCGGCGGTCCCTGTCGGATGGAGCTCCCAGGCCTGCAACGCCTGCACCGCGGCGGCGATGTCCGCCTTCGACAGCTGCGACACCGGCTTGCCGGCCAGGGTCGGATGCAGGCGCGCCGCCAGCAGGCGGCGTGGCAGCAGATCCCCCAGATGGTTGGCCAGTTGAGCCTTCACCGCCCGCGCCGAGGCGAGCTCGGCGGCGAGATCGCGCCCCGGCAGCAGATCGACGCGCACCGGCAGCCGGGAAGCCCAGTAGGATGAGGCCTGCAGGATGGCCGGCCCGCTGACCCCATGGTGGGTGAACAGCACGTTCTCGCGGAAGACCGGGGCATCCGGCACCCACACCTCGGCATCGACCGCGATGCCGCTGAGATCGGCGTGCAGCTCGCCCGGCGGCAGCAGCAGCGGCGCCAGGGCGGGAGCGGTCTCGACCACGCGGTGGCCGAACTGGCGCGCCAGGCGCAGGCCGAGGTCGCTGGCGCCGATCGACGGCACCGGCAGGCCACCGGTGGCAACGACCAGCCGCTCGGCGCGCACTTCGCCCCATGAGCTGTCGATGACGTAACGGTCCTCGCGCCGCACCCCGCGTACCTCGACCCCCCAGCGCAGATCGGCTCCGGCCTCGCGGGCGCCGTCGACCAGCAAGGCGACGATGTCCTTGGCCGAGCGCAGGCAGAACAGCTGGCCATGGCGGCGCTCCTCGTAGGGGATGCCGCGTTCCTCGACAAGGCGGATGAAGTCCTGCGGGCGGAAGCGGGCCAGGGCGCTGCGGCAGAAGTGCGGATTGGCCGAGAGGTAGTTCGCCGGACCGGCCTCGCGGTTGGTGAAGTTGCAGCGTCCACCGCCGGAGATCAGGATCTTGCGTCCCGGAACCGTCGCATGATCGAGGACGACCACCCGCCGGCCACGGCGGGCGGCGGTAGCGGCGCAGAACAGCCCGGCGGCGCCGCCGCCGAGGATGCAGACGTCGAATTCCGGCACCGCGGCACCCTCACACCCCGGAAGGGCACGGCAAGCGGTGCGGATTCCGTCCACCCGATGCGGAAAGCCTGCCCGATGACCATCAGGGTTGCGACGGCATGATGCCGGCATGCCCACCATGCGCTCCGCCTGGATCGACCGTCTCTGGCGCCTCGCCCGCCCCGTCCTCGCCGCCGGAGCGGCCGGGCGGCTGCATCGCGATCTGCCGCTGCGCGTCGCCGACGGCGCCACCGCCGCCGACCGGGCGCAGTTCACCCACCTGGAGGCCCTTGGCC
>JAFLCQ010000556.1 GCA_017302815.1 Planctomycetota bacterium | reverse complement strand
GCGCAGCAGGGCTGGCGGGCGCGCCTCGCGCTGGCTGCGCTCGCGTTCGAGACGGCGGATGCGGTGCAGCACGGCCTGGGCCAGGGCGTCGGCGGCGGCGCGGTCATCCGCCTCGGTGCCGCCGGCGAGACTGCACAGCTGGTCGAACCACGACGCCAGCAGCGGATCATCGCCGGTGTCGATGGCCCGTGCCGGCCCCTGCAGCAGGGGGTCATCGCTGCGCAGCAGCAGGCAGATGGTCGACCACGGCCCGGTGCAGCCCTGGTCATGGTCGGTGCCGGCGGGGAAGACGTGCAGCACGCCCGGAGACCCGGCCAGCACCCCGTCGCGGGTGCACACGCGGATGCTGCCGCCGCGCACCAGGACCAGTTCGTGCTGGGGATGGCGGTGGGTCTGCACGGTATGCCCATCGGGCGAGCGGTGGAGCAGGGCGGCGTCCAGGTGCATATGCGATCCGTGCTAGTATCGTCGAAGCAGGCGATGGCGATCAACGTGCGGATGCGCTATCCTGCATGCACGCCACCAGCGAACCCTGCGAGGAAGCCATGACCGACCGCATCCCCGTCCTGCTCGACACCGACCTCGGATCCGACATCGACGACGCCATCTGCCTGGCCTACCTGCTGCGCCAGCCGCGCTGCGAACTGGTCGGCATCACCACCGTCTCCGGCCGCGATCCGCGCCAGCGCGCCAGCATCGGCGACGCGGTGTGCCGCGCCGCCGGCCGCACCGACGTGCCGATCCACAGCGGCGTCGCCGTGCGCTACGACACCGGCGAGGTGGTGCAGCCCGACGTGCCGCAGTACGCGGCGCTGACCAAGTACACGCATCGTATGGCCGAGGACTTCGCACCGAATACCGCGGTCGAGTTCATGCGCCGCACCATCAACGAGCGGCCCGGCGAGATCACCCTCCTCGCCATCGGCCCGATGTCGAACCTCGGCGCCCTCTTCGCCATCGATCCCACCATCCCGTCGAAGCTGAAGTCGCTGGTGCTGATGTGCGGCGTCTTCGGCTGCCGCGGTCCAGGCGTGCCGCCCAAGGAATGGAACGCCTTCCAGGACGTCACCGCCTGCGCCGCCACCTACCGCGCCGTCGCGCCGCAGCACCGCTCAGTCGGCCTCGACGTCACCCTGCAGGTGCAGCTGCCGGCGGCCGACGCCATCGCCCGCTTCCGCAAGGCCGGCGGACCGCTGAACGTGGTCGCCGACTGCTGCGAGATCTGGCGGCAGCACGCGCCGCGCGTGGTCTTCCACGATCCGCTGGCCGCCACCGCCATCTTCAACGACGGCATCCTCGGCTGGGAGCGCGGCACGGCGACGGTCGAGCCCGGCCAGGGCCGCGCTGGCGGCATCACCTGGTGGAACCCCGAGGCGGCCGGCCGCCACGAGGTCGCGGTGAGGGTCGATCCCGACGCGTTCTACCGCGAATACTTCGGCGTCGTCGGCGGCTGATCCGCGCTGTCGAGGCTGCCGTCGAAGCCGTGCAGGCGCACGACCAGGAAGATGCGCCAGGTGCGGCCGCCGTGCTGCACCCGCACCAGGCGCGGCTGGTCCAGGCTGGCGAAGTCGGCGGCCAGGCCGCGTGGCAGGCGGTCGCGCAGATCGCCGTCCAGGCGGTCGGCGCGATCCAGCTCCTGCGCCCACACCGCATCCCAGCCGGCCTTGCCGCCATCCAGGCCGGGCCACAGGTCGTACTGGCTGGCCCGGCGGCCGAAGCGGGCGCAGACCGGGCGCGGCAGATGGCGGTTGTGCCACGCCAGCTCTGCCGCCAGGTCGTAGGCCCCGGTCAGGGTGCAGGTGCGATCGGGCTGCAGCGCCAGCAGGCGGTCGACCTCGGCCGCTACCGTGGCGTAGCCGGCCAGCTTGCGCTCGGGGACGCTGGGCGGGAGGTCCGGCCAGCGTAGGCGCAGCGTCGGAACGGCGGCGATCGCGATGGCGCCGGCGGCGGCCACGATGGAACCGATGATGGCGATACGGCGGGCGCGACCGCCAGCGGCCGCATGCAGCCACCAGGCGGACAGGATGGCGGCCGGGATCCACGCCATCGCCGGCCAGTTCGCCTGCACCTTGCCCAGCAGGCTGGCCGTCAGCAGCGCCACCAGCGGGCTCAGCGCGGCGCAGGCCAGCAGCGGGTAGAACGCGAATTTCAGCCGCAGGGCGAGGTGCGAGAGCGGCCTGCGCCAACTGCGCTCCACCACGGTCCACGCATCCATGAACCGCACCGGCAGCGGCGCACCGGGGTTGGCCACGCGGACCAGGAAATAATAGCCGGTGCGCTGTTCGGGGTGGGTGCGCAGCACGGTTTCCCGGCCGGTGTTTTCCTTGCCGTCGAAATATTCGGAGATGCGCTTGAAGGACGCGCCGTCCCGCCAGCCGGTGAAGGTGCGGACGATGGAGAGGTCCTGGGCCACTACCAGCGGCGTCAGGGTGAGGCAGAAAGTGGTTATGAGAAGACGGGCGAACATGCTGCTGGATTCTTCGCTGCGCTCAGAATGACACGCAAGCGAAGGTTATGGGGTTAGGTAAACCTTTTTGTATTGGTAGAGGCCGATCAGGGAGGGTTCCCAACCCTTGA
>JAFLCQ010000555.1 GCA_017302815.1 Planctomycetota bacterium | reverse complement strand
CGGCGTGCGGAAGCGGCGGATCTCGCTCGACGCCCCGGCCCGCGCCGCCTGCTGCCGATCGCTGGTCGAGCGTCGGCGCACCCGCTCGCTGCCGCGCGCCAGATCGGCGGCGTCAGGGATGAGCTCGGCGATCATCTGGCTGCGGCCGCTGGCCGCATCCAAGGCGCGATCGTCGGGTTTCACCCGGCCGGCACGGAGGTGGGTCCGCAGTTCGTCGAGCGTGTACGGCCCTTCGGTCCCGGTTGGGACCGCGACCAGCCAGGATGGCTCAGCGGAGGTCATCGAGTCCGTTCCACAGCGCCGTGCCGGCAGCGTCGTAGGTGGTCGACCAGGCGGCGTTGGTGGGGATGGCGTGCCAGGCCGGAGCCAGGCTGGAGAGGGCCTGCCAGCGCACATGCGCATCGCCGTAGGCGACGTTGATGCCGTCGACGTGCATGGCCATGACCTGGTTGCCCTGCGAACAGCCGTCGGCGGCGATGGCATCGTTCTGGAACCTGCGCAGCAGCGGCAGGGTGGCCGGGGCGACCGCGTTGATGGCGACGAACTGCTCGGGACGGATGCCGTAGCTGGCGCGGGTCAAGGTGCCGTTGTTGCGCCAGATGTTGCCGGTGGCGTTGTAGCGCATGTTGGTCACGGATTTGGCGGCCGGGCAGTAGACGACCTGCGGCACATCGAGGAAGTCGCCGTCATAGAGCAGGCCCCAGCCGCGCGCGCGCAGGCCGAGATCCCACACCAGGTAGTTCCCCTGTTTCACGCTGTCATAGAGCAGTGGCACCATGCCGTCGCGATCGGTGGCGAACTGGGTCAGCGCCATCGCCAGCTGGCGCAGATTGTTGCCGCACGTGCTGCGCTTCGCCAGCGCACGGATGGTCGAGACGCCGACCAACACCATGCCGGCTAGGACGGCGATGATCGCGACCACGACCAGCAGCTCGATCAGGGAGAAGCCGCGGTGGAGGCGCATCCGCCGCAGGCTACCGGGTCACGGAAGGCCGGTCCAGATGTTCGGCGGCACGGTCGGTGCGGCGTCCGTATTGGCCTTGTCGACCCGCGCCCAGGGGGTCAGCGTCTCGGTGTGGAGATCGCCGAAGAGGTAGTTGGAGCTGCCCTTGTGGCGCACGCGCAGGCTGTAGTGCGGGGCGCCGACATTGCCGTCGTCGCTGCGCGGCGGGACTCCGGGGTAGTAGGGCGGGGCGACGTTGCCGTTCCAATCGTAGCCGGTGGCGGTGAGGCCCCATTTCTCGGCCAGCAGGACGGTGGCGGAGCGGTTGCGCAGCTTGGCCAGCGGGAAGCCGGCGCGCGAAGGCGGAAAGACGAAGGCGCCGCCGGCGTAGCGGGCATTGTTCACCGCGTAGCTCAACCCGAAGCCGTGCTGGATCTGATTGGGCAGCTTGCTGCGCGGGCAGATGAAGACCTTGGTCGCCTGGTTGGTCTCCGGCGCGTCGAGGTAGCTGCGCAGCGGCGCGTACCAGTGGTAGTAGGTGAAATCGGGCCCGTAGAAGTCGTCCGCCACCGCCAGGCCGTAGGTGGCGGTCATCGCCATGAGGCCCTGGTTGTCGTCGCTGTAGGCCTGCACCGCCATGCCCAGCTGGCGCATGTTGGCGACGCAGACCGTGGTGTAGGCCGACTCGCGCACCAGGCGGATGGTCGGCAGCAGCATCGCCGCCAGGATGGCGATGATCGACACCACCACCAGCAGCTCGATCAGGGTGAAGGCACGCATGCGGGTCCGGAGTCCGGGGTCCGGGGTCCGGGGTCCGCAAGACCTCCGCTGTGCCTGTCCGTGTACCATGGGAGTTTCATGACTCCGGACCCCGGACCCCGGACCCCGGACCCCGGACGGTATTGGCCGCAATCATGGCGCCTGCAGCCGCACCAGCGGGAATTGCGCCGGATCCTTGCGCTCGCCGATGCCGGGGGCGATGCGCACGAAGCCTTCGCGCAGGCCGCCGTCATTGTCGTTGACGATGAGGTTGAAGCGCACGCCGCGCTCCAGGGCTGCGTCGTCGATGCCCAGGCCGGTCAAGGGGATGGCGATGTCGTAATCGAGGCCGCCGTCGCGCATCGCGGTCGTCACCGTCACGTCGGCTGCCTGCAGCGCGCCATCCTTGGGCCGGATCCACACGTGCGACAGCGCGGCGCCATCGTTGCCGCGGGCGGCGCCGACCTCCCAGAACCCGACCTGGCCGGGGACCTGGATCGCCAGCTGGATGCCGTCGCCGCGCCACGAGTCCTGCGCCGGGCCGGCCTGGTGGTGGACGTCGTCGCGCACCGCCACGCGGATGCGCAGCCGGCCGTCGCCGCGCGCCAGCCAGACCTGGGCCGAGCAGTCCTGCGGCCCCTTCCACACGTTGGCCTGCTGCGCCGGATCGGCCTCGAAGAAGTTGACCACCTGGTCGGGCTTGGCGATGGCGAAGTCGGCCGGGCGTCCGGGGGCGTCAGCCGGGATGCGCTGCACGGTGAGGACGGGGACGGTGATGGCGCCGCTCCACGGCGTGCCGGCCACGGCGTAGCGCATCGCCAGCTCGGCCGGCTTCGCCCAGGTCGCGTCGGCCGGGCACATCGCCTCGACCGCCACCTCGGCGCTTCCGCCGGCTGGCA
>JAFLCQ010000554.1 GCA_017302815.1 Planctomycetota bacterium | reverse complement strand
GCCTGGTCACCGCCGGCGAGCGCTACAACAAGGTGGTCGACATCTGGTCGCGCACCAACGAGCGCGTGGCCAAGGCGATGATGGACACCATCGGCACCGAGAAGGTGGTCAACGCCAAGGGCGAGACGGTCGACCAGAAGTCGATGAACTCGATCTACATCATGGCCGACTCCGGCGCGCGTGGTTCGCAGGCGCAGATCCGCCAGCTGGCGGGCATGCGCGGCCTGATGGCCAAGCCGGACGGTTCGATCATCGAGACCCCGATCACCTCGAACTTCCGCGAGGGCCTGAACGTCCAGCAGTACTTCATCTCGACCCACGGCGCCCGCAAGGGCCTCGCGGACACCGCGCTGAAGACCGCGAACTCGGGTTACCTGACCCGCCGCTTGGTCGACGTGGCGCAGGACGTGGTGATCACCGAGTCCGATTGCGGCACCCTGGCCGGCCTGACCATGACCCCGATCGTCGAAGGGGGCGATGTCGTCGAGCCGCTGCGCGACCGCGTGCTGGGCCGCATCGTGGCCGAGGACGTGTACCTGCCGGGCAACGACGAGGATCCGTTCGTCACCCGCAACACCCTGCTCGACGAACAGTGGGTGCAGCGCCTCGAGGACGCCGGCGTGCAGGCGATCAAGGTGCGTAGCACGATCACCTGCCAGGCGCCGTTCGGCGTGTGCGCCAATTGCTACGGCCGCGACCTGGGCCGTGGTCACCTGGTCAACCACGGCGAGGCCGTGGGCGTGGTCGCCGCGCAGTCGATCGGCGAGCCCGGCACACAGCTGACGATGCGGACCTTCCACATCGGCGGCGCGGCGTCGCGTGCGGCGGCGATCGACAACGTCACCGTCAAGACCACCGGCTCGGTCAAGTTCAACAACCTGAAGTTCGTGAAGCACGCGGCCGGCCACCTGGTGGCGGTGTCGCGTTCCGGCGAGCTGTCGGTGCTGGACAACCACGGTCGCGAGCGCGAGCGCTACAAGCTGCCGTACGGCGCCACCATCCAGGTCGCCGATGGCGGCGAGGTGAAGGCCGGGCAGACCGTCGCGAACTGGGATCCGCACAACCACCCGATCGTCTCGGAAGTGGCCGGCTTCATGCGCTTCATCGACTTCGTCGACGGCGTCACCGTCATCGAGAAGACCGACGAGCTCACGGGCCTGGCCTCGCGCGAGATCACCGATCCGAAGCGCCGCGGCACGCAGGCCAAGGACCTCCGCCCGCTCGTTCGCATCGTCGACAAGGCCGGCAAGGATCTGACCATCCCCGGCACCGACCTGCCGGCGCAGTACATGTTGCCCCCGCGTTCGATCGTGAACCTGCAGGATGGCGCCCCGGTGGGCGTGGGCGACGTGGTCGCGAAGATCCCGCAGGAAGCCTCCAAGACCCGCGACATCACCGGCGGCCTGCCGCGCGTCGCCGATCTGTTCGAGGCGCGCAAGCCGAAGGATCCGGCGATCCTCGCCGAGATCTCCGGCGTGGTCAGCTTCGGCAAGGAGACGAAGGGCAAGCAGCGCCTGATCATCAAGAATGCCGACGGCACGGAGCACGAGGAGCTGATCCCGAAGTACCGCCAGATCATCGTGTTCGAAGGCGAGCACGTGGAGAAGGGCGAGACCGTGGTGGACGGCGAGCCGACCCCGCAGGACATCCTGCGACTGAAGGGTGTCGAGGAGCTGGCCGCGTACCTGGTGAAGGAAATCCAGGACGTCTACCGCCTGCAGGGCGTGAAGATCAACGACAAGCACATCGAGGTGATCATTCGCCAGATGCTGCGCAAGGTCGAGGTCGTGGACGGCGGCGACAGCAAGTTCCTCGCCGGCGAGCAGGTCGAGCGCCAGCGCGCGGTCGAGGAGAACGAGCGCCTCGGCAAGAAGGGCGAGATCCTGGCGAAGGTCGACCCGGTGCTGCTCGGCATTACCAAGGCCTCGCTGGCGACCGAGTCTTTCATCTCGTCGGCCTCGTTCCAGGAGACCACGCGCGTGTTGACGGAGGCTGCGGTGCGCGGCACCCGCGATACCCTGCGCGGCCTGAAGGAGAACGTGATCGTGGGTCGCCTGATCCCGGCCGGTACCGGCTTGGCCTACCACAGCCAGCGTCGCAAGAACGCCTCGGGCCTGACCGAGGCCGAGATGGCGACGCTGGCCGGCGAGCCGGCCGCGGATGCGGTCGAGGCTTCGACGGAAGAGTAAGCGCCTGGCAACGGCCGCCTGCGGGCGGCCCTGCTAGCAAAGCGGTATCGCGGCGGGTATACTCCCGCCGCTTTCGATGGCCTCGTGCCATCCAGATCACCAAATGAGGTCGCAGGGAGCGCCTCGTGTTGGGCCCAGGACGGGCGGGATCGCAGATTGGCCGCGGCGGATCGTTCCGCCGGGGCTATCGGTATGGCCTCGTTTGACCGAAAGGTCGGACGCGGGCTATACTTTTTCGTCTCAGTCGGCCGGATTGTCCTCAATCCGGCCGGCTTCGTCTCCGAATGGGCTTCGGCCCGCCAATTGAGCCCCGAAATGGCAACGATCAACCAGCTCGTGCGCAAGCCGCGCAGCCCGGAAACCTACAAGAGCGCCTCGCCGGCCCTCGCCAACTGCCCGCAGCGCCGCGGCGTGTGCAC
>JAFLCQ010000553.1 GCA_017302815.1 Planctomycetota bacterium | reverse complement strand
GGTGTCCGCATAGCGCGCGGCGTCCAGCCAGATGCGCGCCTGATGCTCGGCGGCGGGAACGGAAGCGAGGAGTTGGTCCGCCGCGGCGGCCACCGCCTGTTGGTCATCGGCGGCCGCGGCCTTGGCCCCGCCCTTGCGCAGGGCCGACAGGCGGCGGGCGGCCTCGAGGATGGCGTCGGCGCCGCCGTCGGCGACGCGTTGGCGGAGCTGGTGCAGCGGGCCGAGATCCTCGACGGGGTCGAGGTCGGGCTCATCGATGGCGAGCGCGACCAGGCTGTCCCACCACGCGGTGGCGGACAGCCGCGATGCCGGCCGGCCCGGCGCTATGCCGCCGCGCTCCGGCAGCTCGCCGATCCAGGCGGCGCGACCCCAGTGGCGGGTGAGGCAGAGCACGAGGTGGATGCGCTGCAGGTCGTAGCCGCATTCGACCACCAGCCTGGCCAGCCGGGCCTGCAGCGGCGGCAATGCCTCCGCGGGATCGCCGCGGATGTCGTCGACCGGCTCGATGAGACCGTAACCGAAGACGCGGCGCCAGATGCGGTTGCCGATCGCGAGGGCGAAGCGCGGATTGTCCGCCGAGGCCATCCATGCCGCCAGCCGCTGCCGCGGATCGCCGGCCGCAGCCGGGGCGGCAGGCCCGAACAGCACCTGCGCCGAGACATGGTCGCCCGGCTTGGCGCCGGGACCCTCCCAGTCCTTGGGGATCTCGATCCAGTCCTTGCGAGCCGGCTCCACCCGGGCGCCGACGATGTTCGCCACCGCCCGCGCCGACTGCCGCAGCTCGGGGGCCGCGTCCGCCAGCATCCCGCGCAGGCCGGCCGCCTTGGGCGGAGCCAGCTGCGTGCGCGCATCGGCGGAGAAGGCCGCGTAGCGCAGGAACTCCATGCGGGTCCAGCGGTCGAAGGGATGGTCATGGCACTGCGCGCAGCCGATGCGGGTGCCGAGGAAGGTCTGCGCGGCGATGGCGGCGTGGTCGAGGGGCATGCCGGCGTCGCGCAGGGTGAAGCCGGCCGGACCCCCATCCGGGGCCAGGGCGGGTCCGCTGGACGCCAGCATGGCCCGCGCCATGGCGTCCCATGCCATGTTCTCGCGGATGCCGGTGCGCAGCCAGACGATCCAGGCGATGCCGGGGGTGCGATCCTGCAGGCGGCTCTGCACCCGCAGCACGTCCGCCAGCCAGGAGAAGGTCGCCTGCCGCCAGGCGGGCGAGGCGATGACCGAGGCGAGCAGGGCCTGGCGGTCCTGCCCGGCTCCGCGGACCGCCTCGTCCGCGGTGGGTATGCGCCCGCCGAGGTCGATCCACGCCCGTCGCACCAGGGTCGCGGCGTCGGCCTGCGGCAGGGGCTGCACCTTCCGGGCCGCCAGATCGGCATCGATCAGGGCGTCGAGTTCGGCCGCGAGCGCGGCCGGCTCGGCGGCGGTCACGGCGGCGGCGAGGATGAGCACCAGGACGGCTCGCATGGAGCTGGTTGTACGGCCCGGCGGGCGGCCGCGATGCCGGCTTTCCCCCCACCCTGCACGGCCGGCGTCGCGGAATCCGGCACTGTTGCCGGCGGACGCGATGCCGCAGCATAGGGCATGACCTCCCGGCATCCGACCCTCGGCTTCCCGCTGCTCTCCGGCCCCGTGCGGGTGGCCATGCTCGGCTACGGCAAGGCGGGGCACATCTTCCATGGCGGGGTCCTGCGCCGGGTGCCGGAGCTGCGCCTGCATGCCGCGGTCACCGGCAATGCGGAACGGCAGGCGCGGGCGCGCGAGGCCGGCATCGCGGTGGTGCATGCCACCCCAGCGCAGGCCTTCGCCGATCCCGGCATCGACCTGGTGGTGGTCGCCACGCCGCACGACACCCATGCCGAGCTGGCCATCCAGGCGCTGGAGGCCGGCAAGCACGTGGTGGTGGACAAGCCCTTCGCCATGGACCTGCCGTCCTGCCGGCGCATGGAGGAGGCGGCGGCGCGCAGCGGCCGCCTGCTGACCTGCTACCACAACCGCCGCTGGGATGGCGACTGGCTGACCCTGCGGCAGGTCGCCGATTCCGGAGCGCTGGGCGACCCGCGCTGGCTGGAGATGAGCTGGGGCGGCTGGGGCCCGCAGGCCGGCTGGCGCGGGACCGACCGCGACGGCGGTGGACGCTTCCTCGATCTCGCGCCGCACCTGGTCGACCAGGCCTGCCAGCTCTTCGGCACGGCGGTGGAGCGGGTGTGGTGCCGCCAGGACCATGCCCTGCCGGGCAGCCCGGTGGACAGCGAGGCGCTGGCGGTGCTGTGCTTCGCCGGCGGCCGCACCGCCACCATCGAGTGCTCCAGCCTGACGGCGGTGAAGAAGCCGCGCTACCTCCTGCGCGGCACCACTGCGACCTTCATCAAGTACGGCTTCGATCCGCAGGAGGCCGCCCTGATCGCCGGCGCCATCGAGGGGGCCAGCGAGGCGCCGGAACTGCGCGGCGAGATCCACACCCCCGACGGGGTGCGCCGCCTGGTGCCCACCCTGCCCGGCCGCTGGCAGGCCTTCTACGAGAACATCGCCGGCGTCCTGCTGCGCGGCGAGGCGCCGGCGGTGGTGCTGCCGCATGTGCGGGCGGTGGTGGCGGTGGTCGAGGCGGCGCGCGCCT
>JAFLCQ010000552.1 GCA_017302815.1 Planctomycetota bacterium | reverse complement strand
CTGCATGCGGCCGCACGCGGCGCGGCCCAGCCCGACGATGGCCACGCCGCGGTCGACGGTGGCGCGCTGGATCACCGCAGGATCGTTCAGGTCCGGCTGGCCGAAGTTGAAGGCGTGCAGCCCGGGCAGGGCGGTCGCGTCGGCGAGGAAGTGCCCGACCCGGCCGCAGGCATGCATCGCCCCGCCCCCCAGGCGCCGCAGCAGCTCGCCATCGTAGGGCGCGCACAGCTCGCGGAACATGCGCGGGCTGAGATTCATCGCCGAATCATCGCGCAGCATGATGTGCCCGCGGTGCAGCAGGCCCCAGTGCGCGCACCAGCCGGGATGGCGGTCGAGCACGACGGCGTCCCAGTCGGCCAGCACGGCGACATAGGTTGCGGTGATCGTCCGCAACACTGCGTGCACCAGCTCCGGCTCCTCGACGAAGGCGGTGAAGCAGTCGGTGCCCCAGACCATCTCCAGCACGTCCATGGGCCCCTGCAGATCGGGATGGTAGGCGTGCAGATGCCGCTCCAGGCCGGGCCGGCCGCGCACGCAGGCGGTGAAGGCCGCTCCGACCGAGCGCACCAGCGGCCACAGGCCCCGCTCCAGCCCCGGCGGCCCCGCCGTCGCCAGCGCCTCCAGCGCCGGACGGCCGAGCGGCCGCGTCCCCGGCAGGGTGTCGCGCTCGCGATCCATCTTCACCACCTCGACACCGAACAGCGAGGGCAGGATGCCGGTGCCGTAGTTGGCGCGCACGCACAGCAGCGCTCCGCCACCGGCGGCGAGGACGTCGCTGCACGAGCGCAGCTGCGCGAGGACCATCAGGCGGGGATCGTCCAGCGCGTCATCCAGGCGGATGTCGGGCCAGGAGATGCGGGCGGGGACGGCGCGCGCGCGGACAGGCGAGAAGATCTCGTCCGGCCACCCGCCGCCGGCGAAGCGCTGCCAGTCCGCCAGCAGGCGCTCCTCGTCGGCCACGTCCACGCGCGCCTCCAGGTCGTCCAGCCATGGCGCCAGGGTCGCGGCGATGGCCTCGGGGTCGGCGCGCTGCGCCAGGTCGATGGGACGCATGGCTATTCCCCCCGCTGCGCCTGGTCGGTGAACGCTGCCACAGGCGCGGTGCGCCAGCGCGGGCGCCGGGTCAGCAGCTCCCAGGCGTCATCGAAGAAGGCCCTGGTGTCGCCGCGGTGGAACTGCACGGCGTAGGCGATGCGCGGATCCGGGCTGCGGTTGGGACCGCTGCCATGCACGGTCTCGCGGCTGAAGACGCAGCAGTCGCCCGCGCGCATGGAGACCTCCTCCCAGGACGACGGCTGCTGCGCCATGGTGCGGTGCCCGGGGCAGGCGGCCGATGAGACCCACTCGGCGTAGCCCGCGCGATGCGATCCCGAGACCATGCGCAGGCAGCCGTTGGCCGGGGTGCAGTCGACCAGGGCGAACCAGCAGTTCAGGCCGGGGCCGTCGAAGGGCGTGTACTGGCCGTCCTGGTGGAAGGTGAATTCGCCCTGCCCGGCGCCCTTCACCGCGGTGAAGCCCATGTAGAGATGGGCCTCGCCGCCCAGCAGGCCCGCCGCCACGGCCCGCAGGTCGGGGCTGTCCACCAGCCGGTGCAGCGGGCTGCCGGCGAGGAATTCCGAGCTCTGGGCCAGGAAGGAATCCGGCTGGTTGCGGGCGGCGAGCACCGCGCGGACATCCTGGCGCAGCGCCGCGACGGCGTCCTGGTCGAGCAGGCCGCGCAGCACGGCCCAGCCATGCTGGCGGTAGTGGGCGCTCTCGGCGGGGTCGACCCCGCGCCGCCGCAGGGACAGGACCTGGTCTTCCGTGATCATGGTAGATCGATCTCCTGGACCCCATCCTATCCATGCAGAACATGCAATTCCATGGATCCGGCATACCATTCTGGTACTTTCCGCTCATGCCAGGACGACTGCAGGACCTGCGCTTCCTCCACGGGTCGCACCAGCCGCGCTGCGCTGCGGTGATGGACAAGCGCTTCGCCGGCTACCGCACCCTGCAGTTCATGGCGGCCGGATCGGTCGAACTCGCCTACGGTCAGCGTATCCACCGCCTCGCCGGGACCTGGGTGTGGCCGCACCACCCGGGGCCGCGCATACGCCTGCGTGCGACCGGGGCCGGGACCTGGGACCACCGCTACATCGCCGTCGCCGGGCCGCTCGCCGAGGCCTGGGCCGACGAGGGCCTGTGGCCCCTGTCGCCGCAGCGGGTCGAGGCGGCCGACGGGATCGGCGGACGCATCGACGCCTGCCTGGAGCTGTTCCGCGATGGCGGCCGGCTGCGCCACCGCCGGGCGGTGAACCAGTTCGAGGACATCCTCCTGCTGCTGGCCGAACGGCGCGGTGCCGGCCGGCGCGAGGCCTGGGTCGAACGCGCCTGCCACCTGCTGGCAGACCCCCTGGCCGGCTTCCATCCCGAGGTCCCCGCCGTGGCGGCGGCCTGCCGCATGCCGCCCAGCACATTCCGCCGCCGCTTCGCCGCCGCGACCGGGATGAGCCCGCAGGCCTGGGCCCTGCATGCGCGCATGGGCCGGGCTCGCGGGTGCTTGCGGTTTCCTGGCGCTCCAGGCTGCCCGCATGCAGTGCAATACTCGCGCTCATTTCAGGCTCCTCTGG
>JAFLCQ010000551.1 GCA_017302815.1 Planctomycetota bacterium | reverse complement strand
ACCGCGTCACCCGGCGTCAGATCGCAGGGTGGACGGCCCGGGCTGTCGAGACGCACCGCTCCCGCCAGCGCCACCACCACGGTCGGCACCGGATGCAGCCAGGCGCCAGGAGCATCGGCCCCGGCCGCGGACAGCACGTGCAGCCGACCCAACGCTCGCGCCGCGGCGGCCAGGGCCGTCCACAGCGCCAGGAGGTCGCTCAGCCGCTGCATGTGGCGAATCTTACGATCATAATCGCATATTCCAGCACATCAGCGCCTACCTCGCCGCCCCCGGTGCGGGCCGCCACGTCATGATCACGGCATGCGCACCGCGCCTTCCGCCACCTTCCCCAACCGCAGCCCGCGCCCGACCGCGGATGGAGCCCGCCGATGCGCGGCCTGATGATCGACTGCAGCCGGCTGGTCGAACGGCACGGCTATTACCACGAGCTCATCGCGCGCTGCTCGGCCTGGGGCTACGACGCCCTGGTGCTGCACTGCTGCGACGACCATGGCCTGACCGCCGTCCTGCCGGGGATGGAGGATCTCGCCGCGCCGCATGCGCTGCCTACCGCCGAGCTGCGCGCCCTGATCGCCGCCGGCCGCGCCGCGGACATGCGCATCATCCCGGAGATCGAGTGCTTCGGCCACGCCCGCTGGCTGGAGGGCCATCCGCGCTGGGACGCCTGCTTCGCCGGCGACCGCGGCCGGGAGAGCCTCGCCTTCAACGCCGTCGATCCGGTCAGCCCGCTCACCGCCGAGCTGATGCAGCGCCTGATCGCCGCCGTCTGCGCGGTCTTCGACGACGAGGTGGTGCACATCGGCTGCGACGAGGTCGACCTGGGCGACTTCTGCGCCCGCCGCGGCCTCGGCGACCCCCACGACGTCTGGTCGGGCTGGGTCAACCGCCTGATCGCCATGGTCCGCGCTCAGGGCCGGCGGGCGATGCTGTGGGCCGACCACCTGGAGAAGGAGGAACGCATCGCGCGGGCGGTCGACACGGACGCCATCGTGGTGTCCTGGCACTACGGCCCCGACGACGATGCCGACGGCGCCGGCATGCGCCGGCTGCGCGATGCCGGTTTCCGCGACATCATCGCCGCTCCGGCGGTGCAGTGCTGGTCGTCGCGCATCCACTGCCTGCAGCGCAACCTCGAGAACGTCGCCGCGATGGAGGGGCATGCGCGCGCGTGCGGCGCCGCCGGCACCCTCGACACCATCTGGTGCCCGTTCCGCCACATCCAGGGCGCCTTGTGGCATGGCCTCGCCAGCGCGGCGATCATCCACCGCACCGGCGTCCTGCCCGATGACGACGGATCGGCGGTGGCGGACCTGCTCTTCGGCGGCGGCAATGCCGCCACCCGCCGCCTGTGCCGCGACCTGCCGCTGCTGGAGTGCCACAACCAGCTGTTCTGGCACCTCTGGCACGGCACTCGTCCGGGATCGCTGACTCTGACCGAGGCCGGGTGCAACCTCCGCCTGGGCGCCGAACTGCTGCCGGCGATCGCCGGGGCCGAAGTGCCGCGGCACGGGGCGGACCTGCAGGCGATGCAGCTCGCGGCGCGGACCGCGGTGCACCTGTCGCAGCGGCTGCTGCGGCCTGACCTGGCGGGCGACGCCGCGCACCGCCGCGAGCACGCCGCCCTCACTGCCGAGCTGGCCGCGGACTGGGACGCCACCCGCTTCCCCGACGATCCCGCGCGCGCCACCCCGCGCTGGAGCGCCAGCTGGGGCCACCACCACCTGCTGGCCCTGATGGCGCGACTGGGCGGAGCATGCGGCTGACCACCGCGCATCGTCCTGCCCTGCGGCTACGGTCGGCCTCCACACGCCCATCCCGGCGCCAGTTGCATTCGATAATCGTTTTCTATAAGGCCGGCCCGGAGCAACCATGGTCCGCCTCATCGCCGCCCTCCTCATCACCACCTGCCTCGCCGCCGCCGAGCAGCCGAAGCTCGTGCTGGCGCTGAAGCCGGACAAGAATCCCGAGGCGATGGCCGCCGAGCGCGGCGAGCTGTCGCGCCTGCTGGGCGCCGCCCTCGGCCGCAGCGTCGAGGTGATCGTGCCGACATCGGCGGCGGTGATCTCCACCGGCCTCGCCAACGGCACCATCGATGCGGCGCACGTCGCCTCGACCGATCTGGCCAAGGAGGCCCCCGAGGCCGGCAAGCCGGCTCCGGCGCGCATCGCCCTGGCGGTGCAGGTGAAGGGCAAGACCTCCTACAGCAGCGTCTGGCTGACCCTGGCCGACAAGCCCTATGCCGCGGTGAAGGAGCTGGCCGGCAAGCCGGTGGCCTTCGCCAGCCGCACCTCGACCAGCGGCTGCATCGTCCCGCTCTACGACCTGCAGCAGCAGGGCCTAATCGCCGCCGGCGGCTCGCCCGCCGAATTCTTCGGCGCCGGCAACGTGTTCTACGGCACCGGCTACGTCAGCGCCGTCGAGCGCGTCCTCGACGGCAGCGCCGAGGCCTGCGCGGTCAGCGACTACGTCTTCGAGGGCGACAAGCACCTCAATCCCGAGCAGAAGGCCCGCCTGAAGGTCCTCGCCAGCCAGGGCCCGGTGCCGACCCACGTCCTGGCGGTGCGCAGCGCGCTGCCGGCGGCCGAGGCCGACGCGATCGCCGCCGCGGTATC
>JAFLCQ010000550.1 GCA_017302815.1 Planctomycetota bacterium | reverse complement strand
CAGCGCCCACCACGACTGCTCGACGCCCAGCAGGGCGCGATCCGGCGCCGACCACGCCGACGCCCAGCCCAGGGGCAGGATCTGCAGCAGGGGCCAGAGGATCGGCACCGCGCACAGCGCGAGGATCCAGCCCAGGTGCGGCAGCCGGGCATGGCGCGGGGCCGCCAGCGCGGCGAGGGCCAGGCCGAGGGCGATCAGTCCCATGCCGACGGCGCGGGCGGGGCCGCCGGCCCCGCCGATCCACGCCAGCACCACCACCAGGGCGGCCACCAGGCACCAGGCTGCCGGACGACGCGACACGATCAGCCTCAGCCTCTCGGCGGCTGCGGTGCGGACGGCTGGTCCGCCTTGGCCGACTTCGACTCCTCGCCGTCAGTCCCATACTTGTAGCCGTAGCGGTAGGCATAGCCGTAGCCGTAGCCCTCGCCGTGCGTACGGTCGGCGTTGACGATGATTCCCAGCACCTTGTCGCCCAGCGGCGCCAGCATGGTCAGCACCCGGCGCAGCTGCGACTTCAGGGTATGGCGGTCGCGCACCACCAGCAGGACGCCGTCGGCGTGCTCGCAGGCCGCCAGGGCGTCGGAGACCAGGCCGAGGGGCGGCGTGTCGATGATGACCACGCTGTAGGTGGCGCGCAGGCGGGTGATCAGGGCCGCGAAGTCGCCGCGCTGCAGCAGCTCGGCCGGGTTCGGCGGCCGCACCCCGACCGGCAGCAGGTCCAGGTTGGGATAGGAGGTGGCGATGGGCTCGATGCCCGATTCACCAGCCAGAACGTAGCTGAGGCCGCGCTCGGCGTTCTCGCCCAGCTGGCGGTGCGCGGTCGGCTTGCGCATGTCACCATCGATCAGGCAGGTGCGCAGGCCGGTCGCAGCCAAGCCGATGGCCAGGCGCGAGGACACCGTGCTCTTGCCCTCGCCAGGACCGGTCGAGGTTACGGCGTAGACGGTGCTGCCGCCCTCGCCGCGGCGGACCAGGCGCAAGGATGCACGCAGGTGGTTGATCGCCTCGGCCAGCTCCGGCGGCTTGGACGGGTCGCCGCCGCGGCCGAGCTGCCCCAGTCCGGGCGCCTCCGGGATCATGGTCAGCACCGGCAGGCCGCTGGTCTCGGCCGCCTGGCTGGCGCCGCGCACGCGGCGGTCCAGGGCCTCGGCCACCAGCGCCGAACCGACCGCCGCCAGCAGACCGGCAAGCAGGCCGCCGGCGAGGAACAGGGCCGGACGGATGTTGACCGGCTTGCTGCCGACCTGCGGGGGATCGACGACCGAGACCTGGCTGACATCCAGGCGGCTGGCGACCTCCTCCTCGCTGAGGCGCTTCATCAGCGCCTCGGCCAGCTGCTCGCGCGAGGCCCGCTCCTCGCCCAGGGCCGCGAGCTGGATCAGGTTGCCGTTGTAGGCGGTGATCTCGCCCTCGACCTCGGCGATGCGCTTCTGCAGGTCGGCGCGGCGCATCTCGACGCTGATGCGCCGGGCCTCGACCATGGCGCAGGCGGTGTCGACCGAAGCGGCGAGGTGGCCGCGCTTGGCCGCGATCTGCTCCAGCACCTCCTGCATGCGCGGATGCGCCGGCAGGTACTTCTGCGCCAGCATGGTGCGGCGGTCTTCCAGGGCGTAGAGCAGCTGCTGCTGCTCGACCACCACCGGATAGCCGCTGATCTCGCCGATGCGCAGCAGGGCCGCCACCCGCTCGGCGGCCGGCGTCGCCGCGGCCTCGGCGACCTGGCGCGTGGTGGCGGTGGCGGCGGCCAGCTCGGCGTCGATCTCTAGCATCTGGGTCGCCAGCTGGCGCAGATTCTGCGTCGGCAGGCTGTTCTCCTGGTTGGTGGAGACGATGCCCTTGTCGGTGCGGAACTGCTGCTCGGCGTTGCGTGCCGCCTCCAGCCGTTCGCGCGCCGACTTGACCTGTTCGGACAGGAAGGTCAGGGCGTTCTCGGCCCGGCTGCCCTTGAGTTCGGCCTGCTGCTTCAGGAAGGCGTCCAGCACCGCCTGCAGGAGCTTCTGCGCCTCCTGCGGCGATTCGTCGCGCAGCGTCGCCTGGATCACCCACGAATCGCGGTTGGTGGAGACGCGCAGGCGCTTGCGCAGCAGCTCGATCGGTTCCTCAACGCGGTCGTAGGGGGCGCGTTTCGCCGCCCCGGAGTCGCGCAGGGCCTCGCGCAGCACGACATTCGACTGCAGGATGTCACGCTGCGTGTTGAGCATGCTGTATTCGATCCGGCCATCTTCCGGCTCGCGCTGGAACTCCACCGCCTTGCGGCCGCGATCGACCGAGAGGATGGCCTCGGACTCGAAGAGGGGCGTCTGGCGGAAGAGGCCGAACAGCACCAGGGCGGCGAAGACGGCGCCGCAGCCCAGCGCCAGCCAGCGCCGGCGCAGGCAGGCGGCCAGGATGTCGCCGATGGTGAGTGGGGCGGCCTGGCCGGCCTGAGGCATGGTCTGGGAGGGCATGATGAAGGGGGGCCATGAAACGGGATCGACGTGGGAGTGCAAGGGGGGCTGGGCTGATGGGGAACGCTTGGGGAGGTCCGGGGTCCGGGGCCGCAGG
>JAFLCQ010000055.1 GCA_017302815.1 Planctomycetota bacterium | reverse complement strand
GGCGTCGCACAGCGCGGCGCTGACCGTCTGCTCGGCGCCGGCGATGCGGATGCCGCGCGCGGTGAGCATGTCGTAGAGCGACCCGCCGCAGTCGTTGGCGGTGAGATCCGGGCACAGCGACGCGACCACCACGCGGGTCTCGACGATGGTCGGGACGCCATCGAGGAGACGGACGCGCTCCATGCGCCACAGCGGTGCGCCGAGGCTCACACCCAGGCGCGCTGCCTGGGCGGCATCGGCCTCGCAGGCGCCGAACTCGACCACCCGCGTCTCTGGCGTGCGCCCGGCGGCCAGGGCCTGGGCGGTGAAGCTGACCAGGGCGCGCAGATCGTAGGACAGGGTGCTGGGGCGGACGAAGGTGCCCAGGCCCTTGCGGAACTCGATCAGTCCCTCGCCCACCAGGGCGGCCAGGGCCTTGTTGGCGGTAGCGCGGCTGACCTGGAAGCGCTCGGCGATCTCGCGCTCGGTCAGGAAGCGGTCGCCAGGCTGGAGCTTGCGCAGGTGGCCGCGCAGATGCTCGTTCAGCTGCTGGTAGACCGGGGCGCGGACCAGGGTGTCGCTCATACCTATGTTCTACGGTGGCTTAGCCACCTGTCAACTTAATCGTGAGTGACGCCATCAGTCATCCAAAGCTCTGCCATACATGCACATGGAGAACCAGAGGAATACAGCATGTCGATGATGCGCGCCGTGCGTCGACATGGTGCACGGAGGTCTGCGCGCATGTCCCGCGCCCCCCTTCCTGCGTGCCTCGACGTGATGGGAGTGCGGGGTGCAGGGTCATTTCAAACGGTTTCGATGTCAGCCGGGGAGCCATGACCCGACTGGTGATACGCTACGGGACATGCCACGCATCGCCCTCGCCCTGTGCTCTGCCACCTGTCTCCTGGCCGCGGAATCGATCCCGCCAGCGCGCTTCGTGGTCACCGACCATCAACTGCATCCCGATCCCGGGGCGATCACCGCCACCGTCGGACCGGGCAAGGCGATGGTCGACATGTCCTTCGAGCCGATGGTCTGGCGTCGCATGTACCACGTCGAGGAGGCCGCCACCGGCCGCCTGCGCTGCAGCAACCTCGATCACTACGACAGCTACGCCGCACCGTTCTGGACCGGTGCGCGGGTGCGCGTCCTGCGCGCCAGCGGCGGCAGGATCGACCAGGTCTTCGCCGGGACGGTGAAGCGCTACGTCCGCAGCCATTGGAGCGGCATCAGCGGCGCCATGCTGCCCGCCGACACCACCACCGTCGAGCACGCCATCGAAGGCTGGGCCAAGCACGGCCTGACCTGGTGGTTCTCCGTCCGCGCCATCGACAAGGCGGGGCGCGTCTCGCCGCGCTCGCAGGCGGTGAAGCTGGTGGATCCCGACATCCCCGACCGTGCGCGCCCGGCCGAGCCGCGGTGGACCGCGCCGCCCAGGGCCGACGCGACTGTTCCCGGAGCCGCCCCGGCCGCGCCGACCGGCTTCACCGCCAGCATCGACCCCGCGACCGGGCTGATCCGCATGGCCTGGCAGCCGGCCGCCGGCGACGTCGCCGGCTACCTCGTCGACCGCACCTTCACCGATCCGGCCACCCACGAGGGCAACTTCCTCGAACTCGATGCGGCCGATGGCGGCGACCGCTTCGCCAGCAGACCCGGCGATCTGGTCTTCCTCACCCGCACGGCGACCTCCTTCAGCCGCGACGACTTCTCCCCGCGCCTCTACGGCACCGACGACGCCCGGCCGCCCGAATACCAGCCGGTCATCGCCAACAACCGCGACCGCCACGCGCCCTGGCAGCTGGTGCCGCATCCCGGCAGGCTGCCCGAGGACATCCCCGACGCCGGCAACACCTGCGTGCGCATCCAGGGCTCCGCCGGGGAATGGACCGGCATCCGCAACTACAACAACTCGGGGACAAAGCAGAACTGGTACACCGTCCTCGATCCCGCCGAGACCTGGGTGGTCGAGGCGGTGGTGCGCCAGGAGGGGCTCGCCTCCGGCACGTTGCGCTTCCGCCACGACGGCCCGAAGGGCGGCGAGTGCGAACCCATCACGTGGAACATCGACCAGACCTGGAAGCGCGTGCGCGGCGAGTTCACGGTCAAGACGAGGCAGGTCGACGATGTCGTCGGCATGACCGTGCTGGAGTTCGAGGGCGCCGGCACGGTGTGGCTCGACAACTACCGCGTCTACGAAAAGTCCGGCGGCCTGACCCGCTATCAACCCAGGGATGCCGCGGCGGTCAGGGAGAGCGGCCTCGCCGCCATCCGCACCCACGACACCATCAAGACCCACGGCTACCTCCTCGACGATCTCCTCGGGCATCCGCTGATGGGGCTGACCAGCGGCCGCGAGGTGAACACTCGCGCCAACATGGCCGGCCTGCTGCGCGAGTTCCGCGACATGGGCGTCTCGCCCTGGATGCAGATCGAATTCACCATGGACGAGGCCGAGTGGGACGGCTTGGTCGAATATCTCGCCGCACCCTACGATCCGGCGCAGGACAGCCCGAAGACCAAGCCGTGGGCCGCGCGCCGCGTCGCGCACGGCCAACTGAAGCCGTACACCGAGGTCTTCCCGCGCATCCTGCTGGAGTTCGGCAACGAGACCTGGAACTGGATCATGCCGTTCTGCATGGCCGGCGCGACCATGCCCGACGCCGCCGATCCCGCGCGCATCTACAGTCCGCCCGAGAGCTACGGCATGCTGCAGGAGTACGTGATCCGCCGCATGAAGGCCTCGAAGTGGTGGACCCCGCAGATGCAGGCGAAGACCGAGTTCGTCCTCGGCGGCTGGATCGCCAACGACTATGGCTATCTGGCAGCGAAGATGAGCCCGTCGAGCAAGCACGTCCTCATCGCCGACTACAACGGCGGCTGGGACGCCGGCGAGGGGCCCTCCAGCGACTTCGACGGCGCCCTGCGCAAGACGCTGATGTATCCGGGGCAGATGAGCCGGCCCAATGCCATCCGCCTGCGCGGGATCAACGACACGTTCAACGCCGGCAATCAGCGCCAAGTCGCCATCGGCACCTACGAGGCCGGCCCCGGCTATAACCTCAACGGCCTCAACGGCGTCAGCATGACGCCGGAGATGGTGGAGTTCGAGAGCCGGGTGATGAAGTCGCAGGTCGGCGGCGCCGCCACCCTCGACTGTTTCATGAACCTGGCCGAGCAGGGCGCGCAGTTGCAGAACTTCTTCTGCTTCGGGCGCAACCGCCACTACTGGACCTCGCACGCCGACGTCCGCAACGGCGGCCAGGCCTATCCCGCCTGGCTGGCGCTGTCGATCTACAACCGCCACGCCACCGGCGCGCAGCTCAAGGTGCTGACCGCCGGCGTCGCGGTGACCAGCGCCCAGGCGGTGGGCCGCCGTGCCGCCAGCGACGCCCTGCCCGAGGCGGCGGTCTACGCCACGCGCTCTGGCGACCGCCTGGCGGTCATGGCGATCTCGCGCCGTCTCGACGGACCCATGCCGATGACCCTCGCCCTGCCGCTGGTGGCGGCCAAGTCGGTCACCCTGCATGCCATGACCGGCGATCCGCGCGCCAACAACCTGGACTCGGAGCAGGTCACGGTGGTCACCACCAGCCTGCCGGCGACCACCGCCGGACGCGAGTTCGCCCTCGACGCCACCCGCGGCGCGCCGCACGGCCTGCCCGCAGCCGGCGTGCTGGTCTATGTCTTCGAGGGCTGCGTCTTCGCCAACGACGGGCCGACGGCCTTCGCCACCACCGCGCCGGGCCAGGCAGCAGCGACCGACCGCCTGCCGATCCGCTTCCGTCTGGGCCTAAACCGCCCCGCCACCGTGACGACCGCCGATATCGCCCTGTCTGGCAGGGCCGAACCGCTGTCCTGTGCGGTGTCACCCATCTCCGGCGCCTACGGCATGGAATACGAGGTCCTGATCGACCAGGTGATGGGCGACGGCGATGTCCGCGTCGGCCTCAAGGATGGGTTCGCCATCGATGGCCGCAGGGTCGCCGGAACCGCTGGCGCGGCCGACCTGCGCCTGCCGGCCGGCACCCTCTTCCCGGTCCTGGCATGGGACTTCCACACCGTGGGCCAGGAGAACTACACGGGCGGACCGGTCGCGTGCACCAAACGCATGCCGATCGTCGGCGTCTCGTCGCTGTCGGCCTCACGGCCCGAGATGCTGGGCGACAACAAGTACTACAACGCCGACGGCGCCGGAACCTGGGGCGGCCCGCTCAACGGCGACATCGAGTGGAGCTACATCTTCCCGGTCACCCCGGTGGCCGGCCGCACGGTGGACATCAAGCGGGTCGAGGTCGGATTCTGGGCCTCGCTCGACAAGCCTGAGGACGCGGTGCATCCCGAGCTGCGCATCCAGACCAAGGCCGGCAAGGTGATCGCCACCGTGCCCTTCGTCGCCGACCGGCCCATCCGTACCAAGGACTACATCGGCGACATCGGCATCCGCGCCGTCGCCGATCTATCTTCCATCCCGGCGCTGCAGCCGCTGGCCGAGGAGCTGGAGTTCCGTATCACCTTCCGCGGAACGACCGCCAGCCACGCCGTCTTCGGCATCGGCAAGCTCGGCGCCCAGCAGGATGACATCGCCGTTATGGGTCGCGTGCGCAGCCGCTGAGAACCGGACAGGGAACCATCCACCATGACCAGCATCCCCCTCCCCTCCACCCGCCTCGCCGCCGCCCCGGATTCCGGGCTGTGCCTGGGCGGCATCGGCTGCGGTGGCATCGAACTGTGGGCCGACGGCGTCTTCCGCCATGCCGCGTTCATGAACACCGCACCCTGGGTCGGCTTCAACCAGCCGGGCGGCGCGCCGAAGGGCCCTGACGAACCGGCGATCGGCCCCGAGGACATCTTCGTCATCCTGCGCCTGCAGCGCCGCGGCTGCGCCCCGCAGCTGCGCTTCCTCTTCACCGGCCACGGCACCGCCTTCAATACCTGGCACCACATGTCGCGCACCTACAAGTACGCGACCTGCCCGTCGATGCCGGCGGTCACCGCCACCGCCCGCTTCCCCTTCACCGAGCTGGCCTTCGAGGATCCGGCCCTGCCGGTGCGGGCCACCCTGACCGCGTGGTCGCCCTTCGTCGCCCACGACGTCGACGCCTCGTCGATTCCCGGCTTCTGCCTCGATCTGGCGGTGGAAAGCCGCTGCGCCGACGAGCTGGACGTATCGGCGGTGTGGTGCGTCGCCAATCTCGGCGGCTGCGATCGCGAGGATCCGCGCAACCGCCATGAGCTGCTGCCGGATGCCGCCGGACCGGTGGTGCAGATGCACAGCCTGGAAGGCGAGGCGCATGCCACCGCGGGCTCGATGGCGCTCTTCGCCCGCCCCGGCGCAGGACAGCGTGCCACCGCCCTGGCGGGGAATCCCTACTTCGAGAACATCTATCACGCCATCCACGCCGGCGGCTCGCTCGACGCCCCCCTCCTGCCCGCATTCCTCAAGCACGAGGAGATGCTGCCCAAGCCCCTGCATCGGCCGATGCACCGCAATCGCGGCTGGGTCTGCCTGCAGCAGCGCCTGGCCCCCGGCGCCAGCACGGAACTGCGCTTCGGCATGAGCTGGCACTTCCCGCACCACGTCGACCGCTGCGGCGTACGCGTGGGCAAGGCCTACGAGAACCGCTTCGCCGACGCGGCGGCGGTCGCCCGCCACCTGCAGGCCGACGGCGACGGCCTCAAGCGGCGCAGCGCCGCCTGGAGCGACGCTGTCGCCGGCGCCGAGCTCGACCCGCGCTTCCGAGCCGCCCTGCTCGACCAGGCCAGCACCCTGGCCAAGGCGACCTGGCTGGCCAAGGACGGCTCCTTCTTCGTCTGGGAGGGCCTCGGCCACTGCGGCATCGACACCGTCGATGTCGACCACTACGGATCCTTCGGCGTGGCCGCCCTCTTCCCCGAGCTGCGGGCGCGGGTGATCGCGCAGATCGCCGCCGGCGCCCAGGCCGACGGCCGCATCCCCCACGCCTACGGCCGCAACATCCGCCCCGAGGGCATCCCCGAGGGCGAGTACCGCCGCAACGACGTGTGCGCGCAGTTCGTCCTCGGACTCTACCGCGACTGGCGCTGGAGCGGCGACGACGGCCTGCTGCGCCGCCACCACGCCGTGGCGGAGAAGGCCATGCAGCTTCTGCTGTCGCTGGATCGCGATGGCTCCGGACTGCCCACCACCGAGGGCGGCATCACCTACGACCACTGGCATCTGGTGGGCAAGGTCACCTACATGGCCGGGCTGCACCTCGCCGCGCTCCAGGCCATGGCCGGCATGGCCGAGGCCCTGGGCGACACCGCCGGCGCCGCGCGCTGGCGCGCGCTGTGGACGCGCGGACGGGCTTCGGCCGATGATGCGTTCTGGCTGGGCACCCACTACCGCACCGTGCTGCGCGCCGGAGGCGCGGCGGTGACCGACCAGCGCCGGGCCGGCGACGAGTACCAGGAGGTCTACCGCACCGGCGACGCCAACGCCGCCGCCCTCGCGGCCAAGCCGGTCGACCTCGGCGTCCATACCGACGCGCTCAATGGCGACTGGATCGCGGCCATGCTCGGCCTGCCGCGCGCGCTGGACGCGGACCGCGCCCGCCAGCACCTGCGCACGGTTCTGGCGCGCAACACCCACCCGGATGCCCGCTTCCTCGCCAACGGATCCTGCGCCGACGGCTCGTTCCCGGATGAGTGGCCGTTCTCGCAGTGGCAGAATCCGTGGACCGGCACCGAGTACTTCATGGCCGCCTCATGCTTCGCCGCCGGGATGGAGCGTGAAGGCGTGGACATCATCGCCGACGTGCACGAACGCCTGGACGCCTGCGGTGTGCGCTTCTGCCACAACGAGGCCGGCGACCACTACAGCCGCGCGCTGTCGATCTGGGCCGCGTACCACGCCTGGCTCGGCCTGGTCATCGACCAGCCTGCCGGGCTGCTGCGCATCCGTCCGCCGACGCCGCGTCCATCCTGGCGCGGACCGATCTTCACCGGATCGGGCTGGGGCGACCTGGCCTGGGGCGAGGAGGCCGGGCGGCCGTGGCTGACCCTGGCCTGGCGGCACGGAACGCTGCACCTGCAGCGCCTGGAGGGCCCCGCCACCTGCGCCAGCATCCGCGCGACCCACGATGGCATCGCCGTCACGGCGCCGGTCCGCGACGGCGGCATCGATCTCGGCCTCACGCTGCGGGCCGGATCGCAGCTGCGGATCGCCGCCGCCTGACCGCGGTTGCCCGCGAGTCGCCGCAGCCAGCATGTGCGCAACGATCATGGCGCAGCAGCTGCCCGATTGGCTCGGACCTTCCCTGGCCTACCGCTTCCTCGGCGGCAGCGCGCTGCGCCGCTTCGCGCCGCATGGGCCGGGATGCCTCATCGTGCGCTCCAGCCTCAGCCTCGTGCACACCCCGCGCGAACCCTACCATTGCATGCTGCCGGACGGCACCTGGCACGTCGCGCGCGATGACGAGGTGATCTGCGTCCCGGCCGGCATGCGCCACCGCTTCGACTTCCGCTCGCACGGACTGCTCAGTGGCACCTTCAGCAGCTATACCATCCTCGGCGGCACCGATCTGCTTGGATTCTACCGCATTCCGCTGATCATCCGTGGACCGGCCGGACGCCGCATCGGGCGCCTGATGGCCGAGCAGGTGCGCCACGAGGGCACCCAAGCCGACGGCGGCCTGCACGCTGCGCGCTCGCGCCGCATCGGCTTCGCCATCCTCGAGGAGCTGCTGCTGGCGTCGCAGCTTGACCGCGGACGCCTGGCCCGCCTGGTCGAGCTCGGCCGCCTGCGCCCGGTCCTCGACCACATCCACGCCCACCTCGACCAGCCGCTCGACCGCGGCGGCCTTGCCGCCCTGGTCGGGCTCAGCCCGGTACGCCTCGCCGCCCTCTTCCGCGAGGTCCTGGGCCAGAGCCTGATGGCCTACGTCCGCGCCCGCCGCATGGAGAAGGCCGAGGAGCTGCTACTGGCCGGCAACGGAGTCGCCGAGACCGCTGGATCCTTGGGATTCTGCGATCCCTTCCACTTCAGCCGCCAGTTCAAGGCCGCCCGCGGCATGGCCCCTCTGCGCTTCCGCGAGACCATCAGGTCGCTGGCGTCGCCCTGCTCCCCATGATCGGAAAACACATGCCGGCCATCGCCACGGCCATGGCGGGGGCGGTTCCCGGCCGCTAGGCTCGCGGCATGGGCTTCTGGAATACGCTGCTCGCCTACTGCCGGCCGCACCGGCGCGGCTATCTCGTCGCCATGGGCTGCGCCGCCGTGGTCGGCGCCACCGTCGCGCTTCAGCCGCTGGCGCTGAAGTGGATCGTCGACGACGGCCTGCTGCGCAGCCACGACGGCGTGCCCGCGCCGGCCGACGAACGCCTGCGCTGGACCCTGCTGTGGGCCGGCGCCTACGCCGCGGTCAGCGCCCTGCGCATGGCGGTGGGCGTCGCCGGCATGCACGCCACCATCCGCACGATCGAGCACATCCTCTGCGACCTGCGCGCGCGCTTCTTCCGCCACGTGCAGTCGCTGTGCCAGCGCTTCCACGAGGAGGTCTCGTCCGGCGAGCTGTTCAACTACATCATGGGCGGGCCGCTGCAGTCGCTGAAGCAGTTCCTCTACCAGGGCGCGGTCGCCATCCCGATCCAGGCGGTGTCATGGGTCGTCCTCATCGGCACCTTGGGGTTCCTCGACTGGCGCATGACCCTGGCGACCGTCGCGGTGGTCCTGGTGCAGCTGCTGGTCAACCTGCGCAGCCGCGGTGCGGTGCGCGAGATCTCGGCCGACTTCCTGCGCACCGAGAACGACGTCTCGCGCTACGTCGGCGACATGCTGCGCGGCGCGCGCAGCGTGAAGATGTACGCCATCGAGGACGACATCAGCGACCGCTTCGACGGCCAGCTGCGGCGCATCCGCGACGAGGGCACGGTCATGGGCATCCGCCGCATGCACCACGGGGCCCTGGCCGAGGGGCTGCAATACGCCGGCATCGCCGCGCTCTACGCCTACGGCGGCTATCTGGTGGCCTGGGGCGGCATGGCGGTCGGCACATTCGTCGCGTTCGCGGCCTCGGTCGCGGTGCTGATGGGCAACCTCAACGCCCTGCTCCAGCTCGGGCTGCTGCAGGCCAATGCCGAGGCCGGCCTCGAGCGCATCGAGCGCATCCTCGGCAGGCCCTCGTCGACCCCCGAACCGCAGGCCGCCAGCGTCGTGGCCGATCCCGCCGCGCGCATCGCCGCCTGCCCGCACGGTGCGCCGCTGATCGCGGTCGACGGTCTGCGCTTCGCCTACCAGCCCGGCACCTGGGCCCTGGACGGCGTGTCGGTGGAGATCGCAGCCGGCTCCAGCGTCGCCCTGGTCGGCAGCAGCGGTTCGGGCAAGAGCACCTTCGCCCGCCTGCTGCAGCGCCTCTACGATCCGCAGGAGGGCAGCATCCGTATCGCCGGCACCGATCTGCGCTCATACCCGCAGGCGCAGCTGCGCGGCTGCTTCGGGGTCGTGCCGCAGGATCCCTATGTCTTCCAGGCCAGCATCCGCGACAACGCCGCCATCCTGGCGCCGGACAGCAGCGACGCCGCGGTGTGGGAGGCCCTGGAGCGGGCGCAGCTGGCCGAGCACGTCCGCAGCCTGCCCGACGGCCTGCGCACCTGGGTCGGCGAAGGCGGCGGCACCCTGTCGGGCGGCCAGCGCCAGCGTCTGGCCATCGCCCGCGTCATCCTCGCCCGGCCCGGGATCCACCTCTTCGACGAGGCGACCTCGGCGCTGGATCCCGACAACGAACGGCGCATCCAGCGCGCCGTGCAGGACCTCACCCGCGGCTCGACCACCCTCATCATCGCCCATCGCCTCGCCACCATCCGCCACGTCGACCGCATCCTCGTCTTCGAGGGCGGGCGCATCGTGCAGGACGGGACCTGGGAGGCGCTGGCCGGCAGGCCAGGCCGCTTCGCCGAACTGCTGCGCCTCGACGCCGCGGCGGCCTGAATCAGAGTCCGAGCTTCTTCTTCACCTGGTTCGGGCTGAACACGACTTCCTGCCCGCCGTCGGCCTTCCGCACGACGTAGGTCATGGTCATGTCGATCTCGACCTGCAGCGCCTTGGCGGTGGCCCGCTCGCCGTCGACCAGCAGGGGCAGGCCGTCGACATGGTGCAGCTTGGCCGCCTCGACCGCCTGCGCGGCGGTAGCCCCGGCCGTCACATCGATCTCGACCAGGACGATCCCCGGCTTGCTGGCGAGGGCGGTGCGCAGGTTGCCCAGGCCGGCCAGCGCCGCGGCCGGACCACCGCAGCAGGTGCCGTTGCGGTCGATCATCGCCAGGACGACGGTGCTGTCGGGGGCGATCGCGGGCTTGTCGCCGGCCCAGGCCCCGGCGAGGGGCAGGTCGGCGGCGGAGGCCGCCACGAGGGCGAGCAGAGGGATGAGGAAACGCATGGTTGCTCCGTGTGCATGATATGTGGGGCCGGCGGGCCGGAACCGGCGATGGCTCCGACCCGCACGGCGGTTCAGAATTCCAGCATCGCCGAAGCCCACAGGCTGCGGCCCGGCTCGTCGACCCGGCTGACCGTCGGATCGAAGGTGCCTGCCTTGGCGAGATGCTCGGCGTAGGTGCGGTCGAAGACGTTGTCGCAACCGACCGCGACCTCGCCCAGGCCGGGCTGGCGCCACGACAGCGAGAGGTCGAGGACGCCCCAGCCCGGACCTTCGCCGGGATCGAGGCCGCTGCCCGTCGCGACGTCGTCATCGACCCGGGTCTGACGCGCCGCCCAGCGCACGGTGGCCGCCGCGGTCAGGCGGTCATCCATGCCGTGTCCGCGCAGGGTGACGTTGCCCGACAGCGGCGGGATCTGCGCCAGGGGCAGCCCGCTGTCCAGGTCCTCGGCCCACACCTGGTCGATGCCGGCAGCAACGCTGGCGAACGCATGCATCCTCCAATCGGCCTGCGCACCGCTGCCCAGATAGAGGGCCTCGGTGCTGCGGTAGATGCTCGCGCCGTCCGCCAGCAGGATCCCGTCCTGGCCCCGCGCGCGGTCGCGCAGGATGTGGTCCTGCACGCGGTCGGCGAACGCGGTCGCCGACAGCTCCAGCTCATGTTCCCTCCGCCAGGCGGCGGCCAGACGCAGCTGGTGGTGCGCCTCGGGGGCGATGTCCGGGTCGCCGACCCAGCGCTGCGACGGCGACATGGCGTTGGCGGCGATGAAGCGCTCGGTCGCGTCGGGGGCCCGCATCGTCCGGCCGAGGGAGAGGCTCAACGATCCCTCGGCCCCCAGTGCGCGTTCGGCGCCGAGGACTGCGCCGGCCAGCCAGTCACGGGTGGCCTCGCCATCCTCGCCGTAATACAGCTGGTAGAGCTGCCGCGGGCTGCGCTGCATGCCCGGCGGATCCTCGTCCAGTGCGCCGGCCGAGGCCTCGACGAGATCCAGGCGCACGCCGGCCGACACCCGCCAGGCTTCGGTGACGATCGTCGCCTCGGCGTAGCCGCCCACCCGCACCAGGTCGACGTCGGGCCACAGCACCGACTCCAGCACCGGCTCGGCGGCCGGATCAGCCGCCCGCGTCCGGCGCGCATCCAGGTTCTGGGCCTCGACGTCCAGGCCGATGGCCGGCCGGAAGCCGCCCGATCCACGCTCCAGGTCGATGCGGCCACCCTCGACCTCGGTGGTGGTGGTCGCCCGCATCGCCATCGGGGCGGTCAGCTCGCGCAGGCTGTAGTTGTCCATGTCGTGCGCGACCCGGGCCGACCAGGCGCCGGCGCTGAGCCGCCAGTCCGCCATCCGTCCGGCATAGCCTGCCCGCACCAGATCGAGATCGCTGCGGGTCGCATCCATCGATGCGCCGCCGAAGCGCATCTCGCTGCCACGCACCGCCGACCATCCGGCCGACAGCTCCTGGCCCCCGACCGGCCGCCAGGCGCCGACCAGGGCGGCATGGTTCTGCCGCCAGGACGACGGTATCTCCGTCCCGTCGCCATTCTCGTAGTCGTCCGCCGCGCCGGCTCCGACGATGGCGCGCAACCCGCCCCGGGCGGAGCCGGCGCTGATGTCAGCCCAGCCGTCGCGCATGGAGCCCTGGCCGGCCGCGCTGCCGCCAAAGCGCGCGCGCATGCCCGGGTCGGCGAAATCGGGCACGTCGCGCTGCACGCGCAGGGTACCGGCGCTGCCGCCGGCTTCGCGCACGTCGATGCGTCCGCGTTGCAGGACCGCCTCGCCGGCTGAGGCCACCGGCGCGTAGCTGCTGGGCGGATCCATGCGGTTGGGGCAGCCACCATGGACCGGGCAGCCATCGACGGTCACGCGCAGACGCGGGCCGCCTTGGCCATCGACCACCGGATCGATGCCATGGCCGCCCATGCGCACGCTGCGCACGCCGGGTGAACCAGAGAGCCAGGCCCCGAGGTCGGCACGCGGGGGACCGGGCGTCCAAGGCAGGATGCCGTCGACCGGATCGCCGGCGACGATGATGGAGGGAGAGGCGTCGGCGGCATGCGCCGCGACGGATAGGAGGGACAGCGCGACCAGGCGGCCACGCATCGGGATGCAGGACATGCGGACTCCAAGCGCCGCCGGAGGCGGCGCCGATCAGGGTGACAGGGGACGGATCAGCTCCGTCGCCTCGGCACCGGATCGTCCGGAACGGGCTCTACCCCCGGCCGCGCTGGCAGAGCCTCCCATCGCGGCAATTCCGTGTCATCAGCAGAGCGGCTCGCCGCCCATGCCATGGGTTCAGCGGACATGAGGTGCACCGGTTGCTTTTTGCTGTCAGGAACCGGAGCCCGTCCCGTCGGGGGATCGGCCCTGCGCAGCGCCGCCGCTGTCGTGCACATGCAGCAGGGATGCCGACCGTCGAAGGTCTGCTCGACCGCCTCGGCGACCGGACGCTCCGCCAGAGCGCGGACGAACATACCGGACCACCCCGCCAGCTGCACGGTGGTGGCCGGTCCGAAGGCCGCGATCAGCGCCCACAGCAGCACGCATGCGCGCATGAGCCTGGGCATCGTGCAAGCATGCTGCCATGCGGGACGGCCATGCCAGCATCAGGTCCTGCGGGCCGTGCGCCAGAACAGGATGATGCCCGCCATGGCCAGCACGATCAGCGAGGCCATTGCCAGCATCAGGGCCCAGTCGCGCACCGGGCGCCACGGGATGAAGTTCCATTTGTGCGCCAGGCTGAACAGGTCCGCCTCGAACTGGCGGCGGTCATCCGTCGCCCGCGTGACGCTGCCGGTCATGGTCGAGACGTAGACTCGCGTGCCCTGACCATCGGCGACATCGAAGCGGTAGACCGGCAGGATGCGGAAGATGGCGATGTACTCCTGATCGAACGCGGTCAGATAGGCCGAGAAGACCGGTTTCTCGGCTCCGGTCGCCTTGGCGGCAATGGCGCGGGCATAGCGCTCGTCGGCCTCCGCGTCGACCGTGCCGCTGGCGGCATCGATCCACAGCGGCTCGTCGCGGCCGACGCACAGCACCTGCCACCAGGTCCTGCCATCGAGCGGGCGCAGGCTGGC
>JAFLCQ010000549.1 GCA_017302815.1 Planctomycetota bacterium | reverse complement strand
GCTCTGCTTGGCGGCGGCGAGCTGCTCGGCTATGCGCTTCGCCTCGGTCTCGCGGCGGCGCAGCTCCTCCTCGGCGACGATGCGCTGGCGCTCGAGGTCGAGGCGGATGCGCTCGTCGTCTTCGAGGCGCTTCTGCTCGCTGGCGGCCTCGGCCTGGCGCTTGGCCTCGTCCTCGGCCTGGCGGCGGGCCAGCTCCTCGGCGTGCTTCTTGCGCTCTTCGGCCAGCTTGCGCTCCTCGTCGGCCTTGGCCTTGGCGGCCTCCTCCTCGGCCTTCTTCTTGCGGGTCTCCAGACCCTTCTTCGCCTGCTGCTTCTTCTTGTGCTTCTCCTCGAACTCCTTGGCGATGATCGGAGTGAAGGGCTTGCCGTCGGTGGTCTCCAGCCCGTCGCACGACAGGATGCGTGCGACTTCGGCTTCCTTGAGCTCGGAGTCCGAGCCCTTGGGGAGCTTGATCTTGAGATCGACCTCGACGACCTCGGTCAGGAGGTCGAGGTCGAGATTGTGGGCTTTGGCCAGCTCGGCGAGCTTCATGTAACTTCCAGTGGGGGCGAAGACGATGGCGCGTTCCTCCCGCCGCTCAAGCGGCGGGAGACGGTGCGCCTCAACCGGCTGCTGCCTCGGGCTTTGCAGGCTGGGCGGCGGCCGCGGCGGCGGCGGCGATGGCGCGCGCCTCCTCCTCGGCGGCCCGGCGCTCGGCCTCGGCACGCTGTTCGAGCAGCTTGTCCTTGTCGGCGCGCTGCTCGGGAGTCAGCAGCTCCTCGGCCTTGGCGATGAGCTTGGCGGCGAGCTCGACGTCGACCGGGGCGCCCTGGAGGCCCTCGACCAGGCGCTCGGGGGTCTGGGCGGCGAGGACGGAGAGGGCGTCGAGATGGTTGTCGAGGAAGGTCTCGCGCAGGAAGTCGTCAAGCAGCTTGGCGTCGATCAGCAGCTGCAGCTCCTCGGCGCCCTTGGTGCGCTTCTCGGACTGCGCCTCCTCGCTCATCACGTCGATCTTGTAGCGGGTCAGACGGGCCGAGAGGCGGACGTTTTGGCCGGCCTTGCCGATCGCCAGCGGCAGCTGGTCCTGCGACACCACCACGCGGGCGCGGTCGCGGAAGTGGTCGTAGCTGATGCGCAGGATGCGCGCCGGCTTGAGCGAGTTCTCGATGTACTGCGCCGAGTCCTCGGCCCACGGGATGATGTCGATCTTCTCGCCGCCGAGCTCGTCGGTGACCTTGGAGATGCGGCTGCCACGCATGCCGACGCACGAACCGACCGGGTCGATGCGCGGATCGCTGGAGGCGACCGCGATCTTGGTGCGGCGGCCCGGCTCGCGGACGATGCCCTTCACCTCGATGAGGCCGTCGGCGATCTCGGGGATCTCGGCGCGGAACAGCTCGCGGACGAAGTTGGCGTGGGTGCGCGAGAGGACGATGCGCAGGCGGCTGCCCTTCTTCTCGCACTTCAGCACGTAGGCGCGGACCACGGCGCCGGGGCGGTAGACCTCGCCGGGCAGCTGCTCCTCCTTGGGCATGATCGCCTCGGCGCGGCCGCCGAGCGAGATGATCGCCATGCCGTGCTCCTCGCGCATCACCGTGCCGGAGACGATGCTGTGCAGGCGGGGGCTGAACTCGTCGTACATGCGGTCGCGCTCGTTCTCGCGCATGCCCTGCACGAAGACCTGCTTGGCGACGTTGGCGACGATGCGCCCGAGGGTCTCGAGATCGACCGGCTTGTCGTCCTCGAAGGCGCGGATGTCGCCGGTCTCGCGGTCGATAGTCACGGTGAACTCGCCGATCGCGTCGAAGCGCTTCTGCGCGGCCTGCTGCATCGCCCGTTCGATGTGGTCGATGATCAGTGACTTGTCGACGCCGCGCTCCTTGGCGAGGGCCTCGACGCGCTGCATGAACATGGCGGCGTTGAACATCGGATGCGTCCTGTGCGGAAGGCTCTGATACGAAAAAAGCGTGAGCCGGACGGCCCACGCTTCCGGTTGCCCGAAAGGTTGAGACGCGCGGAAGGCTATCGTCCGCCGGGGCCGGTCAACCCGCGATGTGCGCGCTGGGGAAGGCCATCGCATCGATGTAGGCATCGTCGAAGGAGGGCTCCACCTTCAGTTCGACATGGCGGACCATCGCCCGGATGCCGGCGTAGCCGTGATCATCGTCATTCAGGGCCAGGCGCGCCCCGAGCAGGGCGGTGTTCCCGGCCGGAGCGACGATCGCCGCGTCGACCGGCAGCAGGCCGATGCGCGCCGCCGCGGCGATGCGCACATAGTTGCCGAAGGCGCCGGCGAGGAAGACGCGGCGCAGATCGGCCGGTGACCCGCCGCGGGCCCGGCACAGCAGATGGATTCCGGCCGCGATGGCCCCCTTCGCCAGCTGCAGCTGACGCACATCCATTCCCTGCAACGCGAGACCGGCGGCGAGCGGTATGGCGTCGCGGCCGCGCTGCAGGCGCCCCGACGGCACGATCCAGCCCAGGTCCAGCGCCCCGGCCACGGCGTCGACCAGGCCGCTGCCGCTGCTGCTTCGGCTGCAGGTGCGCTACGCAGCATGGCGTTGGAAATGCCCGTGAGCGCCTCGATGTGCGAGGGAACGCGGACTCCGGCATTCATCAGACTCTGATAGCGATCCACCACCTTGCCATCCTGCA
>JAFLCQ010000548.1 GCA_017302815.1 Planctomycetota bacterium | reverse complement strand
GATTTCCCGCTCGAAGGCAAGCCCAGCGACATGCCCGATGTCGGCTTCACCAAGACCGCGCCGATGGCGGACGGTCCCTTCGTCACCAGCGCTGGTGCGACGGACCCTGGTGCTGGCGCGCGGCGACGGGGCGGTCCGCCTCGCCGACACCGTGGCAGCCGGCCGCACGATCGACTACGTGCTGCCCCTGCTCAGCCCGGCCCGGCCGCAGCCCGACGGCGAACGCGCCTGGATCGTCGCGAGCGGCGGGCAGCGGCTGCGCATCATCGCCGACGCCCCGCTGTCCGGCTCACTCGCCGAGGTCGAGCTCGACGGCACCCTGCGCCGCAGCTGGGGCTCGCTCTGGCGCCTGACCCTGCGCGGCCGCCTCGCCGACGGCGCCGCTGCCGGCGTGGCCTTCCTGCCGGCCTGATCAGCCGTCGGGAAAGGCGATCACCTCGCCGATGTCGCTGCGGCCGAGGCCGAGCATCACCGCGCGGTCGAAGCCCACCGCCACCCCGGCGCAGTCCGGCAGGCCCTCGGCCATGGCGGCGTGGAAGCGCTGGTCGAGGACGCAGCCGGGATGCGCCGCCAGCTCGGCCTCATGGCGGGCCCGCAGTTCGCCGGCGTCGGTCAGCTCGTGGTAGCCGTTGGCCAGCTCGATGCCGTCGCGGTAGACCTCGAAACGCGCCGCCACCGCCCTGCCCTGCGCGTCGCGCCGGATACGCGCCTGGGCCGCGCCGGAGGCCGGATAGTCGCACAGCACCGTCCAGCGGCCGCGACCCAGCATGGGTTCGATGCGCTCGGTCAGCAGCAGGTCGAGGCGCTCCTCGCGCGAGAAGCCGTCCGCCGGCCCCACTGCGTCCGGATCGATGCCGGCGGCGGCCCAGGCGTCGTGCCAGGACAGGCGCTGCACCTCGCCGGGCAGGTCGGTGATGCAGCGCAGGACCTCGACCGTCTCGGCGGCGATGGCGGCATCATCCCAGCCGATGCGGTACCACTCCAGCATGCGGAACTCCGGGCGATGGCGTGTTCCACGCTCGCCGGCGCGGAAGGCCGGGGCCAGCGTCCACACGTCGCAGTGCAGGGCGGCGACCAGGCGCTTCAGCGCGTGCTCGGGGCTGGTGGGCAGGAAGCGCCCTCCCACCTGCATCGGCATGACGCCATGGTCGAGGTTCGCCCCGGGCTGCAGCACCGGGGTGTCGACCTCCAGCACGCCGCGGGCGGCGAAGAAACGACGGACCCGATCGACCATCGCCGACCGGGTCCGCAGCACATCGAGGTTGGCGGTCGGCCGCCAGGCGACGGAAGGCTTACTTATCGGTACGGCCCTTGAACTCGCGCGACTCGGTGTTGATCATGATCCTGTCGCCGATGGCGCAGAAGATCGGCACCGAGACGGTGGCGCCGGTGCCCTTGATCTTGGCCGGCTTCATCACGCGCGACTGGGTGTCGCCCTTCACCGCCGGCTCGGTGTACTCGATCTCGACCGTCACGGTGTTGGGCAGGCGCACCTGGATCGGCTCGCCGTTCCACAGGGTGACCTGGCACTCCATGTTCTCGAGCAGGAAGTCCTTGTCGTCGCCGACCACCTTGGCCGGGACCGACATCTGCTCGAAGTCGGTCTGGTTCATGAACACGTAGCCGTTGGCGTCGCTGTAGAGGTAGGTCATGTCCGAGTCGGACACGTCGGCGGTATCGACCTTTTCACCACCGCGGATGGTCTTCTCCAGCACGTTGCCGGTGACCAGGTTCTTCACCCGGCACTTGTAGAACGCGTTGCCCTTGCCGGGCTTGACGAAGTTGACCTCGGTCACCAGCCACGGCGCATTGTCGAAGAGGAGCTTGGCGCCCTTGCTGACATCAGAGATCGGAATGCTGCCCATGGCACGTTTCTCCGCAGACGGTACACGGGCGCGCCATGCAGGCAGGCCGCGTTGGTGAGGCGCAGACCCTAGCGGCACCCGGACGGGACGCCAGCGCCCCCCCGCCGTGGCGGCAGGCCCTGGCCAACGCCATCCGCGACGTCGACGAGCTGTGGCGCGTCCTGGCCCTCCCATCCGACCTGCTGCCGGGGGCGCGCCAGGCGGCGGCCGGCTTCCCCCTGCTGGTGCCGCGCGGATTCGCCGCCCTGATGCGGCCCGGCGATCCCGCCGACCCCCTGCTGCGTCAGATCCTGCCCCTGGGCGACGAACTGGTTTCGCCGCCTGGCTATACAGCCGACCCGCTGCTGGAGGCAGGCTGCGGCACCGCCCCCGGCCTGCTGCAGAAATACCGCGGCCGCTCCCTGCTGGTCACCACCGGCGCCTGCGCCGTGCACTGCCGCTACTGCTTCCGCCGCCATTTCCCCTATCAGGACCTGCCACGCGGCGCCGCCTGGTGGGAGCCGGCCATCGCCGCCATCGCCGCCGATCCCGACTGCCGCGAGCTCATCCTCTCGGGCGGGGATCCCCTGACCCTGCCGGACGCGCAGCTGGCCGCCATCGCCCGCGCCGCCGCCGCGGTGCCGCATGTGCAGCGGCTGCGCATCCACACCCGCCTGCCGGTGGTGCTGCCCGAACGCGTCGACGCGGCGCTGTGCGGATGGCTGTC
>JAFLCQ010000547.1 GCA_017302815.1 Planctomycetota bacterium | reverse complement strand
AGGAAAGCGCCGAGGAGCCTGCCGCCGCGGCGGCGCCGACCGCGGCGCCGCCGGTTCCGGCCGGTCCGGCGATCAGCGTCGATCCGGCGCGTCCGCTCGGCCAGGTCAACCGCCGCATCCTCGGCCACAACATCGAGGCGGCGAACGGCAAGGACATCTTCGGCTCGAAGACCGACACCGTCGACCCGCGCGCCGGCAAGGGCGCCTGGGATGTCGCCAACCGCCGCCCGCTGGCCGACACCGTGCGCTGGTCGCAGGCGATCGGCATGTCGATGCTGCGCTATCCCGGCGGCTGCCTGACCCACAATTTCGACTGGAAGCAGGCGGTCGGACCGCTGGCCGAGCGGCCGCTGTTCACCTTCGGCATCGACGAATACCTGGTCTTCTGTCGCGAGGTCGGCGCTGAACCGCTGATGAACGTCAGCGAGATCGCCAGTCCTGCCGACGCTGCCGCCCTGGTCGAATACCTCAACGCCCCCGCCGACGCGGCGCACCCCTGGGCGCTGAAGCGGGCGGCCTGGGGCAATCCGCAGCCTTACGGCGTGGTGCGCTTCGAGATGGCGAACGAGTCCGACCACGGCAACCACGACGTGCAGCCGCCGCTGAAGCGCACCGCTGCGGAATACGCCGACTGGGTGGTGGCCTGCGCCGCCGCCATGCGCGCGGTCGATCCCGCGATCCGCATCGGCGCCCACGCCGGCACCGGCACTCCGGCCTCGGATCCGTGGAATGCCACCGTCCTCGATCGCGCCGGCGCCAGCATCGACTGGTTCGCGGTCCACCTCTACGGGCCGTGCGGCCGTGCCGCCGATCCCGACGCCGTCGCCCACGCCGCGCACATGGCCGCCGCCGACGCCTCGCTGGCGCATCTGCGCTCGTACCGCGCCCTGATCCGCGCCCGGCTCGGCCGCGACCTGCCGATCGGGGTGACCGAGTACAACAGCGGCAACCACAAGCACCGCTTCACCGCCGCATCCGCCCTGCATAGCGCCGACTTCCTCGGCCGCATGCTGCAGCCGGGCGAGGGTGTGGAGATGGCGCAGTACTGGCAGTTCCTCAGCGGCTATTTCGGCTTCCTGCGCGGCAGCGACACGCCGGCACCTGACCAGGTGTGGAAGACCACCTCGGCGGCATCCTACTTCGTGCTGTGGAACCAGCACCTCGGCCGCGACCTGCTGCCGTCCCAGGTCACCGGCGTGGCGCGGGTCGAGTTCGCGGGGGTGCGCTCGTCGCTGCCGATGCGCGGCGAGACGGCGACGCCCGAGCGCGAGGTCGAGCGCCTGCCGCTGCCGGTCGGCGCCGCCCAGGCGCAGGGCATAACGGTGGAGGCCACCGGGCCCGGCAGCCTGCGCATCACCTTCGCCAACGTCGTCGGCAAGCGCTACCTCGACCTGCCCGCCTTCGCCGTCCGGCCAGGGCACCAGTACCGCCTGCACTGGGAGCAGCGCCTCACCACGCTGGAAGGTGACGCCTCGGCGCTGTCCCCCGGCTTCGGGCTGTGCGACGCCCGCGGCTGGAATGGCTACGAATCGGCCTGCGCCGGCAGCGGCCCGGCGCGGGTCGGCGACTGGACGCCGGCCGGCGCGGGCATGAACACCCTGATCGACGCCAGCGGCCTGCATCCGGTGATCCGCCTGGAGAACGGCAGCGCGCCGGTCTCCGGCGTGCTGGAGATCCGCAACGCCGAGCTGACAGTCACCGACCGCGGCTCGCTGCCCGGCTACGTGCCGCTGACCTCCACCGCCACCCTGTCGGCCGATGGGCGCACACTGCATCTGGTGGTGTTCAACAAGCATCCGACCCAGGACATCGCCAGCGCGGTGCGCATCGCCGACCGCAGCGCGGTGTCGGCCAGGGCCTGGTGCCTGGACGCGGCGCTGGACGCCACCTCCGCCAGCGAGTCGCTGGGCGGCCGGGCCGTCGACGGCGTGGCAGCCGACGGCTTCGCCTGGACCTTCCCCGCCGGATCGATGACCGCCTTCGCCATCGGACGCCGCTGACATGCGCCATCTCCTGCTGCCCGCCGTCCTCATGCTGCTCGCCGCCTGCGGAGCGGTGCAGTCCGCGCGGACCGGGTCCGCCGCCACCGGCCCGCAGGCGGGCGACCTGCTGTGGCGCCTCGACCTCTCCGATCCCGCCCACCTGCCGTCCGGGTTGCCGGCCGGGGCCGCGTGGGTGGAGGAAGGACCCGCTGCCGAGCGCTGCCTGCGCATCACCGTGCCGGCGGAGCGGGCGAAGGGCATGGCGATGGTGTCGATCCCCGTCGACGTCGCCGCCTGGCGCGGGATGGTGGTGTCGATCGCCTGCCAGGCCAAGGCCGAGGGGGTCAGCCAGCCGCCGCAGCCGTGGAACGGGGTGAAGTGCATGCTGCACTACCGCTCGGCCTCGTCGGGCGACGCCTGGGTGAACGAGGGCAAGGTCTTCGGCACCTTCGGTTGGCGCCAGCTCAGCGCCTCGGCGTCGATCGCCGACGACGCGAGCGATGGCGAGATCATGCTCGGCATGCAGGACTGCTCCGGCACGGCGTGGATCGCCGATGTGCGCATCACCGCCCAGGCGGTGCGCCCGCGGCGTCCGGCG
>JAFLCQ010000546.1 GCA_017302815.1 Planctomycetota bacterium | reverse complement strand
CGCGCACAGGGCGAGCGTAGCGGCGCCGGCGGCGAGGCGAGCCATGGTGCAAGAAATATGGTACCCGCGGCGATGCGGGCGGAGCGGTGTTCTGGGCCCTCGACCGCGCCAACCACGGCGCCCCCCTCGCCCCGCGCGGGCTCACCCAGATCATCCACCGCCTCGGCGCCCAGGCAGGGCTGCGCTTCACCGCCGCGCGGCCGCATGGATTGCGCCACGCCGCCATCACCGCCGGACTCGACGCCACCGGCGGCGACACCCGCGCGGTGCAGGCCTTCGCCCGGTTGCGCGACGCCAACACGCTGCGCCACTACGACGACAATCGCGAGGATCTCGCCGGGGCGGTGGCGGGGAAGGTGGCCGGGATCCTGGACGGCGGGGACCGGGCCTGAGAACTCAGCCCGCCGCGGCGCCCTTGGCGAGCTTGCCGATCTCCTTGTCGATCCAGTAGATGCCCTTGCCGTCGGCGCCGATCACGCGGATGCGATCGAGGATGTTGCGGAACAGCTTCTCCTCCTCGTGCTGCTCGGCGGTGTACCACTGCAGGAAGTTGAAGGTCGCGAAGTCACTCTCGTCCATCGCCTGCTTGACCAGGGCGTTGATCTTGGCGGTGATGCCGACCTCGTGCGCCAGGGTCTGGTCGAAGACCTCCTGGATGCCCGCGAACTGCGTCTTGGGCGCCTCCACCGCGCCGATCACCGCCAGGCCGCCGGTCTCGGTGACGTAGGTGAACAGCTTGCGGCCGTGCTGGTACTCCTCGCTGGCATGCTGGGCGAGGAAGGCGGCGCAGCCGGGATAGCCCTTGTGGTCGCACCACGCCGACATCTGCAGGTAGAGGTTGGAGGAGAAGAACTCCAGGGTGATCTGGGCGTTCATGCGTTCGATCAGGGAAGCGCTGAGCATGGTTGTCTCCGTATGTTCACAGTCTGCTGCCGACCTGCCAGATGGCCACTGCTGCCAGCCAAGCCATGACGTTCATCCCGACGAGCTGGGCGACCGGCCAGCGCCAGCCCCCGGTCTCGCGCACCATGACGCCGACCGTGGTCAGGCACTGCATGGCGAGGACGAACCAGGCCATCACCGCGACCGCCAGCAGGGGCGACCACAGCACGGTTCCGTCCGGTCGGGTGGCGGCGGTCATGCGCTGCTCCAGCGGGGCGGTCTCATCCTCGATCTCGCCGACGCCGTAGACCACGCCCATGGTCGAGACGAAGACCTCGCGGGCGGCGAAGGCGCTGATCAGGCCGATGCCGATCTGCCAGTCCATGCCGGCCGGGGCGATCACCGGCTCGATGACCTTGCCCAGCCGGCCGGCGAGGGAGTGTTCGAGCTCGGCCTGCTTGATGGCGGCGGCCGCTTCGGCGACCGGGTCGGCAGCAACGGGCTCGGCCGGAGCCGCTGCCGGCTCCTCCGCGTCGCCGGCAGCCTGCCCGGCTGCGATCGCCTCCAGGGTGGTGCCGTGGCTGGCGGCGATGGCAGCCCTGCCCTGCTCATCGAGGCGGGGGAAGGTCATCGCCGCCCACAGCAGGACGCTGAGGGCGAGGATCACGGTGCCGGCGCGGACCAGGAAGGCCTTCACCGCCCGGCCGGTGACGCGGGCGACCTCGCCGATGCTCGGCAGGCGGTAGGGCGGCAGCTCGATGAGGAAGCTGGTGCCTGCCCCCTTCAGCACGGTGCGGCGCAAGGTCCAGGCGACCGCGGCGGCGGCGACGATGCCGCCGACGAAGAGGCCGGCGAGGATGGTGCCCTGCTGCCATGCCGCGAGGTGGCCGAAGAAGACGCCGATCAGCAGGCCGTAGACCGGCAGGCGCGCCGAGCAGGCCATGAACGGGGCCACCAGCATGGTGGTGAGCCGCTCGCGTGCGTCGGGGATGGTGCGCGCCGACATCACGCCGGGGATGGCGCAGGCGTGCGATGACAGCAGCGGCACGAAGCTGCGGCCGTGCAGGCCGACGCCGCGCAGCAGGCGGTCGAGGATGAAGGCGCCGCGCGCCAGGTAGCCCGACTCCTCCAGCACCGACAGGAGGATGAACATGAAGGCGATCTGCGGGGCGAAGATCACCACCCCGCCCATGCCGGCGACGACGCCGTCCAGCCACAGGTCGTGCAGCAGACCATCGCCCATGAAGCCGGCGACCCAGGCACCGAAGGCCAGCACCAGGCCCTCGGCGGCGTCCATCAGCGGCGCGGCGAGGGTGAAGATGGCTACGAAGAGGCCCCACATGACCAGACCGAAGATCGCCGGTCCGGCGACGCGATGGAGGAGGACCGCGTCCAGGCGATCGCGCAGGCGCACCCGGCTCTGCGCGGCCTCGGGCCCGCGGCGCAGCACGGCGTCGATCCAGGCGTAGCGGCGCGCGATGTCGGCCAGCACCGGGTCGCCCTGCCAGGCGGTGCGCGCCTTGCCCACAGCCACGATCAGCGGCTCGATCGCGCCCAGGCCGAGGACGCCGGTGAAGTCACCGTCGCCAAGCAGACCCCAGGCGATGCACTGGGCCTGCGCCGGGCTGATGCGGCGGCCGGCGGCCTTCAATTGTCTTTTCAAACCACTTCAGCGGCGCCTGCGTCTTGTCGCCCGACTGTGTATCGCATTTAAAAAACAGGTAGTATAGTTGCAGGCAGTAGTTCATGCGTTCGAGTAGGCTTTCCAGC
>JAFLCQ010000545.1 GCA_017302815.1 Planctomycetota bacterium | reverse complement strand
CGCGGATGAGGATGTCGCCGGCCTTGGCGGCGCTGCCTTCGGGCGATGCGACGGAGAAGGCCAGCGGATCGGCGGCGTCGCGGGCGACCGTCCAGCCGGGGGGCGCGAGGACGCTGACGCGCTGCGGATCGGCGGCCCCGGCCAGCTTCAGCATGGCGGGGACGCCGCGCACCAGGCGCGACGGTGCGCCGGCGATGCGCAGCGCGGCCGGCGCCAGCTTCTCGGGCAGGGCGGCGGGGCCGGTATATTCGAGCAGCAGCGCATCGTCGCTGATGCTCAGGCCGATGCCGGTGCCGGCGGCGTCGAGGGTGCTGACGCGGCCGTCGATGCGCACGCAGCGCACCTGCTTCACCCCGGGCAGGGGCAGGGTGACGTCGACGCTGCCCTTGTCCTTCCACAGCAGGGTGAAGCAGCGCCCGTCGGCGTCGCGGAACATGCTGCCGGTGACGCCGTCGGCGTAGTCGCGCTCGCCGGCGAACTTCTTCACCAGCATCCCGTTGATGATGTTGTAGTACATCAGGTAGTCGAGGCGCGGGCCGTAGACGGTGTAGCGGCTGTCGACCATGTTGAAGGCGTCGCCGCCGGTGCCGAAGATCTTGGCGTCGGGATCGGGGTAGTTGAAGCCGAACCAGGCGATGGCGGAGCCGCCGCCGGCGAAGAAGGCGACGATCTTCCGCGCCATGTCGCTGGCGATGTACTGCCGGGTCATGCCCTGGGCGTTGAGGCCGATCTCGGTCGACCACACCGGCTTGGGGCACTTGTACTTGGCGGTCAGCTCGTCGAAGCGGGCGATGGCGGCGCGCACGTCGCGCGGCGACTCGTAGACGTGGAAGTCGTAGACGTCGCAGGCGTCCTGGTAGCCGAGCTGGAAGTACTCCTCGGTCGCGCCGATCGAGGTGCTGACGACGATGGTCTCCGGGGCGACCTTCTTGATCTCGTCGTAGGTGATCTTGTAGGCCCGCACCGCCTCCTTGAGGCGCTCGCCGGTGTTGTTTGGCTCGTTGCCCAGGGTGATGACCATCGGGCCGGGCTGATGCTTGCCGTTCTTCGCGAACCAGCGGCGGATCTCGGTGCGCATCGCCTCCTCGGTCCACTTCTCGTAGCCCTTCTGATGGTGCTCGATCTCGACGCAGCCGCCCGGGGCGCCGGTGATCACCGCCATGCCCAGCTTGGCTGCGATGTCGATGCCGCTGTCCCCCCACAGGCCGAGGGTGCGCACGCCGGCGCGGTCGGCGAGGTACATGTACTCGCGGATGCGGTTGTCCCAGTTGCGCGAGACGAAGGGGATCTGCGCCGGCTTGTAGGCCTTGGCCGGAGCCACCGGCAGCACGGCGAAGCTCGACCAGTTGCGGTAGGGCTCGTCATCCGCGAGCGGGACCTGGCCGTGGATCTCGTAGTAGCGGCCGACCTCCAGCGGGATGGCGCCGACGTCGATGCTCGCCTTGTAGCGCCAGCGCTCCTTGTTGCGCCCGTCGGCGGCCATCGCCGCGGTGGCGGCCGGCGCCTGCTCGGCGCTCCAGTAGTCGCGCACGGTCCAGGTCAGGGCGCGTTCGCTGTCGGACAGCTCGCGGGTGGATTCGACGGTGACCGCGAAGGTGCGCGGGTCCTCGGGCTTGAACATGTTGCCGACGGGATCGGCGCGGAAGACGATGCGGTTCACGGCCGATGGCTTGCGCGCATCCTTCGCCGGCGCCGCGGACAGCTCGTCGACGCGGAAGCTGCCGATGGTCTTGTTCAGGCGCATGGCGAAGCGCGCCGCCACCGCGCCCTCGGGCACCTGCAGGACCTTGCGCTTCAGCTGCCAGGCGCGCTTGCCGAAGGGATCGGCGATCTCGGTACGCTCCAGCACCTTGCCGTCGGAACCCAGGATCTCGACCGCGACCACGCCGCTGAAGGAGGCATCCGGCGATTCGAGGTCGCTGGCGGCGGCGCAGGAGAAGTCCCAGGCGCCCGGGGCCACCGGGAAGGATGGGCTGGTGACGGTGCAGGGCTTCTCGCGATCGGCGGCGCTGCGCTGCATGAGCAGCGCCCTGGCGCCCTTGAAGGCGTCCTGGCCGGCGATGGCGACCGCGCCCTCGGAGGTCCATCCCTCCGGAAGCGCGCCGGCGTCGTCGAAGCCCTGCTTCCAGGGCGCGGGGTCGGCGCCCCAGGCGGCGATGGCGAGCAGCAGGGGTGCGATGGTGCGGATGCGGGGCATGCGTCGGGCTCCGGGTCAGGGCTTGAGGTCGGTCTCGGCGGTGATCACCCCGCCGGTGGCGTCGGTGATCGAGGCCTGCAGCTGGTACAGCCGGCCGGCGGCGGTGCCTGCCAGCGGAATGGTGACGGCGGCCTGGCTGCGCGGCGCGATGGTCAGCGAGCCGTTGCCGGCCTCGCCGAGGTAGGCGGTGGTCTTCACCGGCGCCGCCCAGGCGCCGTCGACCAGCGCGCGCTCGCTGGGCAGCAGCAGGGCCCAGGTGACGGTCTGCGGCTGCGGCGACTGGTTGGACACCACCACCCGGGCCGCCGGTCGGCCGCCGTCGGGGGCCGGGATGGCGGCTTTGCCAACCCAGCCTGAAGCCTGACCGCTGCGATAGGGAGCGGACTCCGAACGCCAGGTATCAGAGCAGCGCTCGCAATAGAACTCGAACTGGAAGCCTGCATCGACCCCCTGAGCGT
>JAFLCQ010000544.1 GCA_017302815.1 Planctomycetota bacterium | reverse complement strand
TTCCGATCTACCATCGCGGTGGCGGCGCGCTGACCGACGGGCCAGCCCGGCGCCGGATGCGGGCGCAGCGGCGACCACGTCGTGCGCACCGCCAGGACCGCGCTCTCGACCGTCACCAGGGCGGCGACCAGCGACTTCTGCCAAGGTGGCCCGATGTGGCCGTCGCCGGCCAGGGCCGCTCCGGCGACCAGCAGCAACGGCAGCAGCGCCTCGCCGCACCCGTCGCAGAACAGGCTCCAGCTGCTGTGCAGCAGGTTGGCGGCGCCAAGAGCCACCGTCGCGGCGAAGGCCGCCACGTGCACGGCGTCGTTGGAGGCGGTGCAGAACAGCAGCAGGATCCCGGCCGCCAGCCCGACGCGCAACCCCACCGCGGTGGCCGACAGGCGCAGTCGCAGCGCCAACGCCAGCGACAACGCCGCCGCGACGGCAAGCAGCAGCATCAGCACCAGCCCGGCCGGGCCCGCATCGCGCATCTCCGAGATGTAGCTGCCGCGCGCCTCGGGAGCCGCGCCCCACAGCCACAGCAGCACGAGGAAGAGCAGGGTGCTGCCCGCCTGGATGGCGCACAGCGTCGGCGCATGCAGCCCCTGCCACCACGCTGCGTGCCGACGCGGATGCCAGGGTCGCATGCCGGGGTGAACGCCCGCCGGCCCGGGGCGGTTCAGGTCGGCCGACCAGGCCCGGGGGCGGATCAGCGCTCGAGGTAGTCCAGCTCGGCGCCGTGCGTCTCGCGCATCAGCCACGCCGCGACCAGGGCGACGGCGACGACGCCGGTGCCCAGCCACAGCGTGGTCTGCACCGCGCCCAGAGTCGGGGCCAGGGCGGCGACCGACCAGCTCCACAGCGGCACCGCCCCGCGCACCAGGTTGGGCACGATGCCGGCTACGGTCGCGCGCAGGTTGGTGCCGAACTGCTCGGCGGCGACGGTGACGAAGACCGCCCAGTAGCCGCAGGCGACGCCGATGAGGACGCAGCAGGTATAGACCAGGGCCGGCGCCGGGGCGCTGCGGGTCAGGAGGAAGGCGCCCACGCCGGCGGTCGCCAGCAGGCAGATCCCCACCGCCAGCCGGCGCGAGCGCAGCCACTGGCTGAGGCAGCCGGCGCCGAGGTCGCCGGCGATCAGGCCGAGGTAGCAGGCCAGGGTGGCGTAGGCCGGATCGACCGGGCCGGTGGCGCCCAGCGCGGCGGCATGGCGGTCGGCGCGCATCGCCACCAGGCCGACGAAGAACCAGATCGGCAGGCCGATGAGGGTGCACAGCAGCAGCCGGCCGGTGCGCGCCGGACTGCCGAACAGCAGGCGCAGCGAACCGCGCGCCGCGCCGCTGTCCACCGCGTGCGCGAACATGCCCGACTCCAGCACGCGCAGGCGCAGGACCAGCAGGCACAGGCCGAGGACGCCGCCCACCACATAGGCGGTGCGCCAGTCGAAGAGCTTCGACACCGTCACCGCCGCCGCTGCGCCGGCGATGCCGATCGCCGCGACCAGGGCGGTGGCGTAACCGCGCAGGCGCGCAGGCGTGGTCTCGGAGACCAGGGTGATGGCGGCGCCCAGCTCGCCGGCGAGGCCGAAGCCGGCGATCAGGCGCAGGGCCGCGTACTGGGTGTAGGCGTCACCAGGCAGATGGCCGACAGCGGCGTTGGCGAGGTTGGCCAGCGAGTAGACCAGGATCGAACCGAAGAGCACCGCCTTGCGGCCGATGCGGTCGCCCATCACGCCCCACACGAAGCCGCCCAGCAGCATGCCCGCCATCTGCCAGTCGAGGAGGCGGACCGCCTGCTCGGGAGCGATGCCCAGGGCGGTGCAGCTGGGCACGCGCACGACGGTGAACAGGACGATGTCGTAGATGTCGACGAAGTAGCCGAGGGCGCCGATCACCACCGTCAGGCTGAGGATGCTGCGCCAGGAGGCGTCGGGCCGGACCGTTTCGTTCATGGGCGGCGCATGCTGGCGCCGACGATCCGCTCCACAATCATGCCCTGACAGAGCTTGGGCGCCAGAGCAGAGCACAGCGTAACACCCCGAGCTGAGCCGACAAAGGATGGTGGATGGACAGCCAGACCAGCCTCCATGACCGCTTCACCCCCCTGGTGGCCGAGAACCAGGGCTGGCTGCGCGCCTATGTCCGCAGCCTGGGGGTGGAGGCGTCGTCGGTCGACGACGTGGCGCAGGAGGCCTTCCTGGTCGCCTACCGCCGCTTCGCCGAATACGACCCCGAGCGTCCCTTCGCCGCCTGGCTGAAGGGCATCGCCAAGCTGATCGCCGCCAACGAGCGCCGCCGCGCGCACGGACGCTCGCGCCTGGTCGAGCCCTCCCTGGCCGCCGTCCTCGCGGCGGTGGACGACGCCGAGCCGGCGGAGGAGGACGCGCTGGCCCGCCACCTCGCCGACTGCCTGCAGCGCCTGCCCGAGCATTCCCGCGAGCTGCTGCGCCTGCGCTACCAGGACGAGCTGGACGCCTCCGCCCTGGGCGAGCGTCTCGGCCGCGACGGCAACGCCGTGCGCCAGGCCCTGTTCCGCGTCCGCGAGCTGGTCCGCCGCTGCGTCGAGGGCGCCGCCAAGGGGACGCCGGCATGAGCCGCGCCGCCCGCTCCGACGACGCCCTCATCGGGCTGCTCCTCGACGGCCCGGCGGACGCCGACGCCCAGCGCGAGCTGGC
>JAFLCQ010000543.1 GCA_017302815.1 Planctomycetota bacterium | reverse complement strand
ATTGTATGAAAGTATTAATTACATCAATAGTATTTATTTTGTTTGTCTCATATATACCTGCACAAAACCAGGATTATGATGAGGCGCCAAGGTCGAACTGGCGGCCAAGGACGCCGCCGCCGCCCAGGCGCTGATCGCGCAGCTGCGCAGCGAGCACCCCTTCAGCGAAGCCGCGGCGCAGGCCGCCGAGATCGGAGTGAAGCCATGATGAAGCGCCTCCTGCCCCTGCTGCTCGCGGCCGGGGCGCTTGCCGCAGCCTCCGAGAACGACTGGTTCGTGCCCCTCGGCCCGCCGCCGAAGGCGGCGCCGCGCCACATCAGCGGTGGCGAGAGCTTCCCGCCCCTGCCGCTGCCGGCGACGCCGCTGCGGCGCAGCGAGCGCAAGAAGGACCCGGCGCCGCCCAAGCTCATCGGCAAGGTGGTGTGGGGCGAGACCGCCAGCCTGGAGGTCGACGGCAACGCCACCGAGCTGGCCGACTGGAACCTGTGCCCGGCCGATCTGCAGTCGCTCCTGCGCATGTCCGGCCAGGCCCTGAGCGTGCGCTATGGCGCGCAGACCGTCACCCTCGCCGGCTACGACCCCGATCCGTCGGCGGTGCCGCTGCTGTTCATCAGCGGCACCCGCCGCCTGCGCATGGACGCCGACCAGCTGGCGACCCTGCGCCTGCATGTGCAGCGCGGCGGCATGCTGGTCTTCGACTCGGTGGCGGGCTCGCCGTGGTTCACCGAATCGGTGCGCGAGACCCTGGCCAAGCTCTTCCCCGACCGCCCGCTGCGCCGCATCCCCGCCGACCATCCCATCTACCACGCCGCCGTAGACGTGGCCAAGGCCGGCTTCGGCCGCAATCCGCCCGGCGACCAGGCGGCGCTGGAGGGCGTCTACATCGGCAGCCGCATCGGCGTGCTGCTGTCGCCCTACGGCCTGGGCTGCGGCTGGGACGGCCGTCCGGTGCCGATGCTGAAGCAGGCGGTCTTCTTCGATGTCGAGACCGCCGGCCGCATCGGCGTGAATCTCGTGGCCTACGCCCTGGGCTACGCCCAGGCCGGGCTGGAGGAGGCCAAGCCCGAGCTGTTCGGCGCCGCCGACGCCGCTCCGCCCAGCGACGAACTGGTGTTCACCCAGCTGACCCACGAAGGCCACTGGGACGTGCATCCCGGCGCCGCCGCCGCCCTGCTGCGCCGCTCGGCCGGCACCCTGGCGGTGCGGGTGTCGCTGCGCCGCCAAGCGCTGAATCCGGACAAGGATCCGCTGACCGGGCGCACCTTCGCCTGGCTGACCGGCCTGGACGACGCCCGCCTGTCCGACAACGCGATCGCCAACCTGCGCCGCTTCCTCGATGCTGGCGGCACCCTGGTGGTGAACAACGGCCTGGGCCTGGCGACCTTCGATGCGGCGGCGCGCCGTGAGCTGGCCCGCCTGCTGCCCGGCCAGGCCCTGAAGCCCATTCCCGCCGATCATCCCATGCTCGCCGCCGGCCCCTTTCCGGTGGGCCAGGCGCAGCTGACGCCGGCCGCCCGCGCCGCCGAGCCGGAGCTCAAGACGCCGGCCCTGGAGGGCATCGCCATCAACGGCGACATCCGCGTCATCTACTCGCGCCTGGACCTGGAGGCGGGTTGGACCGGCTGCGAATTCCCCATGATGAAGGGGTACGAGGGCGACACCGCCACCGCCCTGGGCCTGAACCTCATCGTCTACGCCGCCACGCACTGAAAGCCCGCCATGACCACCGCCCCGCTCCCCGACGCCCAGGCCCTGGCCGGCAAGCTCCGCGCCGCCCGCGACCGCATCCTGACCCAGGCCGAGCAGGTCGTGATCGGCCAGCGCGGCGTGCTGGAGCAGCTGCTCACCGCACTCTTCGCCGACGGCCACTGCCTGCTGGTCGGCGCGCCGGGACTGGCCAAGACGCTGATGGTGAAGGTGCTGGCCGGCACCCTGGAGCTGAACTGCCGCCGCGTGCAGTTCACCCCCGACCTGATGCCGGCCGACCTCGTCGGCACCGACATCCTGGAGGAGGACCCGGCCACCCGGCAGCGCAGCTTCCGCTTCCAGCCCGGCCCGGTGTTCACCAACATCCTGCTCGCCGACGAGATCAACCGCACGCCGCCCAAGACCCAGGCCGCGCTGCTGGAGGCGATGGGCGAGCGCCGCGTCACCGCCGGCGGCGAGACCCGCGACCTGCCCAAGCCCTACTTCGTGCTGGCGACCCAGAACCCGATCGAGCAGGAGGGCACCTATCCGCTGCCCGAGGCGCAGCTCGACCGCTTCATGTTCTGCATCCGCCTCGACTACCCCAGCGCCGAGGATGAGCAGCGCATCCTGGTCGAGACCACCGCCAACCAGGAGTGGAAGGTCGAGCGCGTGCTGGCGGCGAAGACCATCCTCGACTTCCAGCGCCTGGTCCGCCAGGTGCCGATCTCGCCGCATGTCGCGCGCTACGCCACCGAGCTGATCCGCGCCACCCGCCCCGGTCCCGACGCCGACCCGTGGGTGCGCACGCACGTGCGCTGGGGCGCCGGCACCCGCGCCGGGCGGATCTTTAAAATGGAATCAGAAATAACCATTTCTCTTGCATCCATCCACGATGCACCTGCTATTGCAACGTTGAATCGACTCTTCAACGAAGTGGATGAAACTCCCGAAGCCATCGCCGTCCGCA
>JAFLCQ010000542.1 GCA_017302815.1 Planctomycetota bacterium | reverse complement strand
GCGCCGCCGCCGGCGGCCGCCTCGATCCCGAGCGCCAGCGCGACTTCGTGCGCCTGGTCCTCGGCCGCGCCCTGCCCGCCGCCCTGGCCTTCGACTGGCAGCAGCCGCGCCGCCTGCTGGTGGTGGGCCCCACCGGGGTCGGCAAGACCACCACCATCGCCAAGCTCGCCGGCGAGCTGGTGCTGCGCCGCAAGGCGCGCATCGCCCTGGTGACCATCGATACCTACCGCGTCGGTGCCCAGGATCAGCTGCGCGCCTACGCCGATCTCCTGGACGTGCCGATGGAGGTCGCCTCCACCCCGGCCGAGCTGGCACGTGTGCTGGCGCGCTTCGCCGACCGCGACCATGTCCTCATCGACACCAGCGGCCGCAGCCCGGCCGACGAGGCCCGCCTGATGGAGCTGAAGGGCTTCTGCCGCGCGTGCCCCGGCCTGTCGGTGGCCCTGGCGGTCGCCGGCAACGCCGGCCGCGCCGAGTTCGCCGCCGCGGTCGAGCGCTTCTCCATCCTGCCGATCGAGCACGCCATCGTCACCAAGCTCGACGAGTGCGCCGAGGCCGGCCGCCTCTACGGCTGCCTGCGCCGCCACCGCCTGCCGGTGCGCTGGTTCGGCACCGGCCAGGAGGTCCCCGAGGACCTGACGGCGGCCGATCCCGCCCTGGTGGTGGAGCGCGTGCTGCCCGCGGCGCCCCAGCCCGTCCGGGGTTGAGCGCCGCTCCCGCCCGCGCACCCTGACACGTCCATGCCCGACCAGGCCGCATCCCTGCGCCAGACCCCGGCCCCGCCGTTGCCGCGGCTGCCCGGCTTCTGCGTCACCGGCGGCAAGGGCGGGGTGGGCAAGACCTGCGTCGCGGTCAACCTCGCCATCCTGCTGGCGCAAAGCTCCAAGCCGCTGCTGATCGATCTCGATCTCGGCCTGGCCAACGCCGATCTCGTGCTGGGCGTCGATCCCGCCGCCAACCTCGCCGAGGTGGTGCTGGGCGGCCGCGCCATCGAGGAGGTGGTGGCGGAAAGCCCCTACGGCGTCGGCCTGGTGCCCGCCGCCTCGGGTGTCGATGCCCTGGCCAATCTCGGGCAGCAGGAGCTGCACCGCCTCTTCCTCGGCCTCGAACGCCTGGGCCGCACGCGCGCGCCCCTCATCCTCGACACCCCGGCCGGCATCGGCCGCGAGGTCATCGCCGCCTGCCGCGCCGTGCGCGTGGTCTGCGTCGTGCTGACCCCCGAGCCGACCGCGCTGGCCGACGCCTACGCCCTGGTCAAGGTGCTGGAGCAGGCCGAGCCCGGCCGCGACGTGCGCATCATCGTCAACATGGCGCGCGACCAGCAGGACGGCCTGTCCGCCTTCGCGCGCATGCGGGCGGTGTGCCAGAAGCACCTCGGACGCTCGATCGAGCTGCTCGGGATCATCCCGCGCGACGATGCGGTGTCGATGGCGGTGCGCCGTCGCAAGCCGCTCGCCGGCGGGACGGAAACCCCGGCGCTGACCGCGCTGAAGGGCATCGCCGCCAAGCTGCGCGGCGTCGGCTGGCAGGGCTGAAATCAGTTGGCGATGCGCATCCGCGCCGCCGGATCCATGGCCTGGCCCGCCATCGCCGCGCATCCGACCAGGGCGAGGATGCCGGCGGCGTCGATGCGCAGACCCTCCCCAGCGCGCGCGCCGGCGATGAAGGCGAAGGACTGCCCTCCGGCGACCCGGGCACGGTAATCCATCAGCTGCCGTTGCAGCGTGGGCACCAGCATGGCGCCAAAGGGCATCGCCAGATCCAGGCAGGCGGCCGGGCGCAGCATGGCGCAGGCGTCGATGCGATCTGCGGGCATGGCTGCCAGCGCACGCCGGATCTCCGGGTGGGCGGTGAATCCACCTGCGTGGTCGATGCCGGCGATGCCCGCCGGGTTCGTGGTGATGAACAGTCGTCCATCGCGCCAGCCCAGCCCCAGCGTCACCGGTCCGACCAGCGCCGACACCGTGCCGTCGGCCGCGATCGGCAGGCCGCTGGCCTGGATCACCGCCTGCGCGTCGGATGCGCCGAGTTCGGCTGCGATGGTGACGCTGGGCAGCGGACAGCCCGGCTCCACCCAGGCCATGAGCACGCCGTCGCAACGCGCGAGAAGCAGCTCGCATGCCCTCAAGGCGGAGCGCAGCCCGGCCGGCACGCCGCCGTGCCGGCGCTCCACAGGCAGGGTGATGCCGGCGGCGATGCCGGACCAGAGGTCCGCCAGCACGGGATCGCCGCGGCGCACCGCCATCGCGCCGGCCGCGATGGCGGTGGCGGGGACACGGTCCAGATGCTGCCGTTCCAGTCCGCCGCCGGGCGGGGGCGCCATCCCGTCGCGGGTCACGCAGCGGAAGCGCAGGCCGTCGTCGTCGATTCGGAGATGGCCGGCGGCGCTGTGCTGCGCGGGCTGCCCCGGGCGCCCGGGATCGAGGATGATCGCGAATTCGACATCGGCCTCTGGCATGGCGGCGTTGGCAGCAAGGTCTGCCACCGCCGCGGGCACGGCAGCCGCGTCCGCGGGTGGCTGCAGCAGGATGCGTCGGCCGGCGACGACCATGCGGCCCGCACCGCCCGCGGTGTCGAAGCTCCAGCCGTCCCCGT
>JAFLCQ010000541.1 GCA_017302815.1 Planctomycetota bacterium | reverse complement strand
AGCCAGGCCGCCTGCGCTTCGCGGGCCAGCGTCCTGGCCTGTCCGGGGTCGATGCGGCTCCGGCGGTCGAAACGCCGGCGCAGCAGGATCGCTGCTACGGCCAGGCAGGCGTAGGCGGGCAGGGCCCGCGGCACCGTCCAGGCGCTGAAGGCGCCGCCCAGCAGCAGGGAGATGGCGAGCGCGGAGAGGAGCAGGATGGCGGGGGCGAGCAGCGCCGCACCCCAGGCGATGCGCCCGTCGACGATCAGCCCCGAACCGGGCAGCAGGCCGTCGGCGATCGCGGTCGGCTTCACTTGCCCTGGTAGAGGCGCGCGGCCAGGATCTCGGGCAGGCCGGCGGCGCGGATCTTGTTGGCCGCAGCGTCGATGTCGTACTCGATGCGGTTGATCGTCACTTCGCGCTTGTCGCTGTCGAAGAGGCCCCAGCTCGCCTTGTTGTTCTCATCGCGCGGCTGGCCGACCGAGCCGGCGTTGACGATCGTGGCGGTCTCGCCGTCGATCGGGATCACGTTCTCGAGCGTGTAAGTGATCGGATCGGTGTCGAAGAAGCCGACCGGCACATGGCTGTGGCCGAGGAAGCCGAGGGCGGTGCCGAGGCGGCGCAGGGCTTCGAAGCTCTGCTCGGCGTCGAACACGGTCTGGATGTAGTTGAAGGCCTCGGGCTGGTGGAAGGTGCCGTGGGCGACCGCGCAGTGGTCGTAGGTCAGCACCAGCGGCAGGTTGGCCAGCCAGTCCTTCTGCTCCTGCGACAGCTGCTCGCGGGTCCATAGCGCGGCGGCCTTGGCATAGGCGTTGAAGGCGTCGATCGAGATCTTGCCAACCGCCGCCCAGTCGTGGTTGCCGGCGATGACGTCGCACTTCAGCTCGCGGATCATCTCCAGGCACTGCACCGGCTCGGCACCGTAGCCGACGATGTCGCCCAGGCATACGATGCGGTCGACCGAGGCTTCGCGGATCGAGGCCAGAACCTTGGCGAGCGCGTCGGTGTTGCCGTGGATGTCGCCGAGGAATGCGTAGCGCACGCGGTAGCTCCGGACCTACGGAATATCCTGCCGCTCGAAGAGCGCCAGCCCCAGGGTCAGGGCCCCCCCACACCAGAGGACGGCGTAGGCCAGGCCGGTCGCGACCGCCGCCAGGGGCAGGCCGCCCTCGACCTGGGCGGCATCGTCGGCCGCCAGCAGATCCAGCGCCGGCAGCACCACCGCGCCATGCAGGCCGATCTGCGGCAGGAGGTTGGCGATGATCCAGGTGCCGAAGCAGGCGATGATGTTGCCGGCCAGTCCGAGGCGCAGCGCCAGCACCACCGACATGCAGGTCAGGCAGGCGGCCTGGGCGAAGGCGAGGACGTGGCCACCCAGCAGCGACGCCCAGGGGATGGCGACCATGTCCTCGGGATTGCGGTGGCTGTGCCCCATGCGGTCGAATTCGAAGCCGGTGATGCTGCCCAGGTGCACCGCCGCGATGTGCAGCAGGGCGATGAGGACGCCGCACAGCGCGATGGCGGCCAGGACGCCACCAGCCTTGCCGATGAGGAATGCCCCGCGGCCGATCGGCTTGGCCAGCAGGGTCAGGGCGGTGCGGTCGGCGAGTTCGCGGTGCACGGCGACGGTGGCGCCGACCACGCCGACGAAGAGGGCGACCAGGGCGTGCACGGCGATGCCCGACGAGCACAGCATGCGCATGCGGTCTGCCTCGGCGAAGCTGAACATGCCGAAGAGCAGCGAGAGGGCGATCAGGCCGACGGCGATCGCCAGCGCCAGCCAGGTCGCCGGCTGGCGCAGGAGGTCGATGGTGGTGAGTCGCGCCAGGGCGAGGGTCGCGGACATGCAGGCGGGATGATCTGCGGGGATTGGGAATTGCCACGGGCTTTGGGCGGGTGGGAGGGTTGCCCCGGGCTTTGGGCTGGTGTACGTTCGCCGTCGCTCCGTGACGCGCGGCTCAAGATCCCCTGCGCACACCGACCCAAAGCCCAAAGCCCGGGGCAATGATTCCCCTTTCCCGCCCGTCGTTACCCTGTCCGCCCATGCTCAGCCTGCCCGTCATCGAGGTCGCCGGAACGCCCAGGGCCATGGGCCGCGCCCATGGCGAGGCGGTGCGCGAGCTGGTGCGCGGCTTCATGACGGACCGCGTCCGCGCCGGGGCGGTGTTCGTGCGCCAGAAGCGCCGCGACGGCGACTTCCTCGCCACCGCCGCCGCATGTCTGGAGATCCTGCGCGGCTGGGATCACGCCGGCTGGGACGAGCACATGGGCGTGGCCGAGGGCGCCGGCGTCGATGCGGTGGAGCTGTACGCCGCCGCCAACCTCACCGACATCCGCGACGCCGCCTGCTTCCGGCCGATGGCCGCCAGCGCCGAGTCCGAGGGCTGCACCACCGCCCTGGTCCCCGCCGCGCGCAGCGCCACCGGCGCGCCCATCGCCGCCCAGACCTGGGACCTCAATCCGCCGGATCTCGCCTTCGTGGTCGCGGTGCGCCGCCGTCCCGCCGAAGGGCCATCCACCATCAGCGTCACCTGCGCCGGGTGTCCGAACCTGATGGGCGTCAACGCCCACGGCCTCGCCTTCGGCACCACCAACCTCAAGGTGCACGGCGTGCGCGAGGGGGTCCCCTACCTGTCGCTGCTGCACCGCATGTCGCGCTGCCGCGACCGCGCCGAGGCCTCGGCCCTGCTGCGCG
>JAFLCQ010000540.1 GCA_017302815.1 Planctomycetota bacterium | reverse complement strand
CGGCATGGCGCGGGATGCCGCCGGCGAGAACCGCGGCGCAGTCCTCGGCCAGCAGGGCCGCCTCGGCATAGCGGTCCTCGGGCCGCAGGCCGGTGGCGGCGAGGATGATGGCGCGCAGCTGCGGCATGATGTCCGGGTCGGCTTCGCGCGGGTCGGGGAAGGGGCCGGCAGCGATGCGGCTGAGCATGCCCCAGGCGTTGTCGCCCTGGTAGGGCGGACGCCCGGTGGCGAGGGCGAAGAGGACGGCACCCAGCGCGTAGATGTCGGCCCGCGCATCGACCGCGCCGCCGCCGGCCTGCTCGGGCGAGATGTAGGCGGGGGTGCCGATGATGTCGCCGGTGCGGGTCAGGCGCTCCTGGTCGCCGCGCACCAGGCCGAAGTCGCCCAGCGCCACCCGGCCGTCCGGCATGCGCAGGAGGTTCGCCGGGGTGATGTCGCGGTGGACGAGGCCGCGGCGATGCAGCTCGGCCAGGCCGAGGGCGACATCGCGGCCGGCCTCCAGCACCGCCGACGCCGGTGAGGGCCCGGCCCTCACCTCGGTGGCGAGATCGCCGGCGGCCAGCTCCATGGCCAGCCAGAGCTGGTCATCCGCGCGCCCGGATTCCAGGCAGCGGACGACATGGCGGTGCTCGATGGCGGACAGGGCGGCGGCCTCGCGCAGGAAGCGGGCGCCATCGACCACGCGATCGGCCTGCACCACCTTCACCGCGGCGGGGACGCCGTCGCCGGCGCGCATCGCCACCCACACCCCGCCATGGCGGCCGGCGGCCAGGCGGTGCTGCAGGGTGTAGCCGGGGATGGATGGGGCGGTGGCCATGGGTGCCGGCAGGGTATGGCGCATCCCCCGCTGTCAGCCCCCCGGCCCTGTCGCGGTTCAACCCCGGTCCACGGGACGCCTCGTGACAGGCGGCGCGGAACGTTAGCCTCCCGCCCCGTCATCAGGAGGCATCCCATGGTCCAGGTCCGTGAAGGCGTCCGCGTCGCGAAGTTCGGTGGCACCAGCGTCGCCACCGCCGCCCAGCTGCTGAAGGTCAAGGCGATCATCGACGCCGACCCCCGCCGCCGCTGCGTAGTGGTCAGCGCGCCGGGCAAGGCGCACAGCAAGGACACCAAGATCACCGACCTGCTGTACCTCGCCCATGAGCTGGGTTCGAAGGGCCAGCCGATCGACCAGGTGTGGTCCCAGATCGAGACCCGCTTCCTCGACATCGTCCGCGAGCTGAAGCTGTCGGTCGACCTCAAGCCGGTCCTGAACGAGACCAAGGCGCGCATCCAGGCCGGCTGCACCCCGGACTACGCCGCCAGCCGCGGCGAGGCGATCCACGGCGTGGTCTGCGCCGCCCTGCTGAACGCGACCTACATCGACGCCGCCGAGATCATCTTCTTCGACAAGGCCGGCCGCCTCGACGCCGCCCGCACCTACGGCGCCATCGCCGCGCGCTGCGCCGGCAGCAAGCGCGTGTGCATCCCCGGCTTCTATGGCACCTCGGCCAGCGGCGAGGTGAAGACCTTCTCGCGCGGCGGCTCCGACGTCACCGGCTCGATCATCGCCAACGGCGTCGATGCCGCCCTGTACGAGAACTGGACCGACGTCAGCGGCTTCCTGATGACCGACCCGCGCGTGGTCGCCGAGGCCAAGGGCATCGCCGAGATCACCTACGGCGAGCTGCGCGAGCTGTCCTACATGGGCGCCAACGTGCTGCACGAGGAGGCGGTCTTCCCGGTACGCGAGAAGGCGATCCCGATCAACATCAAGAACACCAACCGCCCCGAGGACGCCGGCACCCTGATCGTCGCCGACCGCGACCCCGGCCACCAGGTGGTGGTGGGCATCGCCGGCACCAAGGGCTTCACCGTCGTCGCGCTGGAGAAGGCGATGATGAACAGCGAGATCGGCTTCGCCCGCAAGGTGCTGGACGTCTTCGCCTCGCACGGCATCTCGATCGAGCACATGCCCACCGGCATCGACACCATGTCAGTGGTGGTCTCGGACAAGCAGCTGGGCGGCAAGCTGGACGCGGTGATCGAGGACCTGCAGGCGGCGGTGAAGCCGGACAGCGTCAAGGCCGTCCCCGGCATGGCGCTGGTCGCCACCGTCGGCCAGGGCATGAGCCACGCGATCGGCACCGCCGCCCGCCTGTTCGCCGCCCTCGCCCGCGCCCGGGTCAACATCCGCATGATCGACCAGGGATCGAGCGAGCAGAACATCATCGTCGGCGTCGAGGAGGCGGATCTGCCCACGACGATCAAGGCGATCTACGCCGAATTTGCGTGAGGGGTGCGGGGCGTCAGCCCTGCAAGGATCTCGGACGCCCCGACAGGCCATCAGCCAACAAGGGCGCCAGGCTTACTGAACCGCAACCATCGCCGATGGGAGGATCAACTCCTCCGCGACCTTGGCGTGCTTGGCGCCTTGGCGGCAACAGAGCCACTGGCCGCGGGCTCAGTCTACTTCACCAGATACCGTCTCCACGCCCAGTCGTGCAGGGCCTGGCGGTGGCGGGCGAGGTCGGCCCAGCCGCCGGCGCCGGGGATGGTGGCGATGCGGCCGGGCGACACCCGCAGCAGCACCGCGAAGAGGGCGTGGCGTACCGCCGGATCGCTTTCGCGCGCCAGGCGCAGGGCGATCGGCGCCGGATCGATGGCGTTCTTCCAGGTCACGCTGCCGGCGAGGGCGGCG
>JAFLCQ010000054.1 GCA_017302815.1 Planctomycetota bacterium | reverse complement strand
CCGCGCACCAGCGGGCGCAGCAGATCCTGGCGGCCGCCGCCACGCAGCCGGCACACAAGGGCCACACGCAGCCGGGCCAGCGCGCCACGACGGTTGGCGGCCCCATCGCGATGTTCGCAGCAGGTGGCGGCGATGCCGCTGGCCAGATGCTCCAGACGCACCCCGGTCGCAGTCTTGTTCGCATGCTGGCCCCCGGGCCCGCCGCACGGCATCCGCTGCACGCGGCAGCAGCGCAGCAGGACTGCATCGGAGGCCAGCGCATCGCAGGCCATTGCAGGAGCATGTCCGGGTTCATAGACTCCCGGCCGATGATCGTTGCGCACCTTCCCGAAGGCATCTGCCGGATCCGCATCACCACCGAGCCGATGTTCTCGCGCAGCGAGTTCGTCCCCATGGTCCTGGAATCCATGCTTGAGGGCGAGCGGCGGCTGATCATCGACCTCGGGCTGGTCAGCATGCTGCACAGCCCTTCGCTGGCCAACCTGGTGACCATCCACATCTCCCTGGCCCGTCGCAGCGGCGAGCTGATCCTGACCGGGTTGCACGAGAAGAACCTGCGCATCCTCGCCATCACCAAGCTCGACCGGCTGTTCACCGTCCAGCCCAATCTGTAGGCGACGTCTAGCGCTCATCGATCCGCACCCAGTGCTCGTCGGTCTCGGCCACCAGCACTCCGGTCAAGCGCATCCCGCTCGCCGCCAGGGCGGGCCGCAGTTCGTCCCAGAAGGCCTGGCAGACCGTCTCCATCGTCGGGACCCGGCCTGCGAACAGAGGCAGCTCGTTCAGCATGCGGTGATCGCACGGGGCGACGACGCGTTCGCGGACGATCCGGTCCAGCTCCAGCACATTGCAGAAGAAGCCCGTCGCCTCCTCGGGCCGTCCGGACACGCTCACCTCAAGCCGGTAGTTGTGGCCATGCACCCGCTGGCAGGGGCCGAAGGCCCCCTCGTTGCCGGCAGCGTCAAGGGCCTGCGAGACCAGCCGGTGGCTGGCGCTGAAGGCGAAGCGGCGGGTCAGCGTGAGCATGCCGGGAGCGTATCGCCGGCCGCCACCGCGGAATGGCGGTTGCCAGGTGCATGGACGGCGAACCCGCTGTATGCTGGGCGGCATGAACCAGCGCGAGTTCACCCGTGTCCGCACCAGCATCCCCATCGACTGCGTCGTCCAGGGCGGCGGAAGCGTGTCCGGATCGACCAGGGACGTCAGCCTGAACGGCTGCTTCGTGGCCTGCGAGCACCCCCTTCCCGACGATGCGCGCTGCCAGGTCACCATGCACATCGACGGCCGGGGCGGCGCAGTCCGCGTCCTGGCCAATGCCGAGGTCATCCGAGCCAGGACCGGAGGCTTCGCCCTGCATTTCCTGGAACTGCTCGAAGTCGACAGCTACGAGCACCTGCGCAACCTCATCCTCTACAACGCCGAGGACCCCAACCAGGCCGAGCAGGAGTTCGACAGCCACCTCGGCCTGAAGCGGGTCGATCCGACCCAGCCGCCACCCCGTTGACCAGGCGGCTCTGCCTCCTAGCATGCTACGCCTCGTCACGGACCTCGTAGCTCAGTTGGTTAGAGCGCAAGATTGTGGCTCTTGAGGCCGCGGGTTCGACCCCCGTCGAGGTCCCCACGAACGCAAGACCCCTGGCACACGCCAGGGGTCTTGCGTTTGGCCGCTCAGCGCGCCCCGACGAAGATGTCGGTCAGCTCCACCACCTGGTGCTCAAGGGCGTCGGCGATGCGGGCCAGCTGACCCACCGGCAGGCCGCACAGATCCCAGGCATGGGTGTCGAGCGGCGGGACGATCGCCTCGCCGGCGCTGCCGTACCCCAGGGCATCCACCAGCAGGTCGCTGAAGTGCACATCCGCGCACTCGCGGGCATAGGTCGCGGTCAGCATCGGCCGGTGGTGGCCGGCGACGACCTCGATCATGACCTGGGGCAATCGCCAGCGCTCCAGCACCGCGGCGCCAAGCTCGGCGTGGTCGAATCCCTGGTCGGCGCGTTCCACGAAGGCGACCAGGCTGGACTCCTCGCGTGCGCGACGCAGCTGCTGCGCCAGCCGGTCGGGCTGGGCCTGCGCCGAGATCATGATGCCGACATCGTGCAGGAGGCCGGCGACGAAGTTGCGCTCCGTCTCGCGTTCGCCACGAGCGGCGGCGATCAGGCGGGCGCTGCTCGCAACCGCGATGCTGTGCTCCCAGAAGCTGCGCAGGTCGATCTCCGGGGCCCGCACATCCTTGAACAGGTCGACCACCGCCATGCCCAGGGCCAGGTCGCGCAACTGCCGGTTGCCGATCAGCGACAGGGCCTGCGTCAGGGTGTCGATGCGGGCCACCTGCCCGTACATGGCGCTGTTGGCGAGCTGCAGGATGCGCATCGCCAGCCCCTGGTCCGCGGCCACTGCCTCGGCGATGTGGACTGCGGTCGCATGCGGATCGGCGACCACCTGGCTGACCCGCTGGTAGGTCAGCGGCAAGGCCGGGATCTGCTGCGCCATCAAGGCGAGATTCTGCACGGGCTGGCCAGGTTCAGCGGGCATCGGCCGCCCCCTTCCGCATCGTCTGGTGCACCCGCCGCGTCAGCGCCAAGCGATAGACCTCCTTGACCACCGGGTGCTGGAGATCCGCCCGGACGAACTTGGCCCGCAACTGCTTGTCCAGCTCCAGGATGACGCGCGCCGGCAGGGTCGCCGTGGCCGGCTGCTGCCGGACCGCCAGGGAACGCACGCCGCGCTTGCCAAGCATGGCGATATGAGCCGACGTCAGGGTCGTGCCCGCGGCGAGCAGCACCTGCCCGTCGATCGATGCCGCTTCCGCCAGGACCATCCCCGGCTGCAGCATGCTGAAGGCGACGATGCGGTTCATGGCGCAGCCCATCCTTCCTCGGCGAGACGGTCCTGCAATGTCCGCCATGCCGACTCCAGTTCACTGATGCACTGCACGCCACTCGCCACGTCGCCCTTGCGTGCAGCCGCCTCGATCCGTCCGAGGACCTCGCCGATCGCGGCAAGTCCGATCGACATGCACGAGCCGCGCATGGCGTGCGCGCGCTGGCGGACGACGGCAGCATCGCCGTCGATCAGAGCCTGCGCGAGCTCATCGAAGCGGTGCGGGAATTCGCCACGGAAATGCCGCAGCAGTTCGTGGAAGAGGCTCATCCCGGGAGCGGATCCGGGCATGCCCTCGAGCATCGCCCTGGTCTGGAGATCGAATTGCGGATCGACAGCCTGGGAGCAGGGCGCAGGCAGGGGTACGGGCTGGTCCCGGTCTTCCGGCGCAGCGGCGACGGGCAGATGCCTGGCCAGCAGCGCGACGAGATCCTCTTCGCGCAGGGGTTTGGGCAGGAAATCATCCATCCCCGCGGCCTGGCACCGCTGCCGATCCTCGGACGACGCGTTCGCCGTCAGGGCGACGACGGGCGTGCGCCTACCGCTGCAGGCCGCCTCCCGCCGCCGCAGCTCTGCGGTCGCGGCATAGCCGTCCATCCCGGGCATCAGGCAGTCCATCAGGACCAGATCGAAGAAATCCCCGTTCAGACGTTCGAGGGCCTGCGCGCCATCGGCCGCCTCCACCACCGATACCCCGAGTTGCGCCAGCAGCACGCAGCCGAGGCGCCGGTTGACCGGATGGTCGTCGACCAGCAGGACGCGTCCGGCGAATGCGCGCTGCGCCTCAACCACCCCCGGCTTCACCCCGGAAGCCTCGCCGCGCAGGGCCTCGTCGCAGGCCTGCACCAGGCGTTCGCGGCGGATCGGCCGGCGGATCAGGATGCCACCGGCTGGAGCCTCGCCATGCGCCATAGGTCCGATCGCGACGATCGCCATGCCAGGCCAGGCGGCAGTGACGGCCGCGACGGCCTGGTCGGCCGCATCCGGAAGGAAATCCCGATCGATGATCACCAGTTCGGGTCTCGCGCCTGCCAGCGCCGCCGCCAGCGCATCGGCATCCGGCAGCACCTCCGGCCGGGCATCCCAGTGCCGGGCCATGCGCGCCAGCCAATCGGCCTGCGGGGCGGGATGGCAGGCGATGAGGATGCGCGCCCCCTCCGGCAGCTCCGGCCGGCGCGGTGGCAGCGAACCCGGATCGAGGAGCACGGGCAGGCGCATGGTGAAGCGCGAGCCCGATCCCGGCGTGCTGCTCACGGTGATGCCGCCACCCATCAGGGCGGCGAGACGGCCGCAGATCGCGAGGCCCAGCCCCGTGCCCCCGTGCGTCCTGCTGATGCCCGCGTTGGCCTGGACGAAGGGCTGGAACAGGCGAGAGCACGCATCCGCGTCCATGCCCATGCCGGTGTCCTCGACCTCCACCTGCAGCACCGGTCCGGGCATGATCCCGGCGCCGATGCGGACATGGCCGCGGTCGGTGAATTTCACCGCGTTGCCCACCAGGTTGGTGATGATCTGTCGCAGCCTCCCCGGATCGCCGATCACGTTGTCGGGGAGGTCGGGGTCGGCGTCGAATACCAGGGCTATGCCCTTCTCCTGCGCCCGCGCCGACATCAGCGCCATGGCGTCGCCGATGACGATCGGCAGGCGGTAGGAGACCTGCTCAAGCTCGATGCGGCCGGCCTCGATCTTGCTGAAGTCGAGGATGTCGTTCAGCAGCGTCAGCAGCGCATCGCCGCTCGACTGCACGATGTCGACGTATTCGCGCTGCTCGGCATCGAGGCGGGTCCGCTGCAGGAGCTGGGCCATGCCCAGCACCCCGTTCAGGGGCGTGCGGATCTCATGGCTCATGGTGGCGAGGAACACCGACTTGGCCTGCGTGCCGGAGATCGCCTCATCGCGGGCGTGACCCAGGCGGACGCGCAGGTCCTCGATCGCCGAGGCCAGCCTGGAGATCTCGTCGTCTCCCGGCATGCGGATCGGCTCACCCGTCCGGTCCGCCTCGTCGGTCTGCCGCGCCAGGGCGGCGACCCGCCGCCCGACCAGGCGGTCGAGCAGCAGCCAGGCGCCGAAGGCGGTGAGGATGAGGGCGGCAGCCGTCGTCGCGGCCTGCCACAGCAGGGTGTTCCTGCCTGCGATCCAGATGCGCCGGGGCACCACCACCTGCCCGATGATGCTGGGATCGCCGGCCCGATCGCTGATGACCGCCAGACCGGCGACCCGGTCATCGGGCAGCATCAGGATCGGGTCCGCGTCAGCCGCGGCGGCAAGCCCCGCCGGAGCCGAGGCCCGCGGCCACAGGCCGATGGGATGCCCGAGACTGGCTGACGTCGCGTTGATGGCAGCCGAATCGATATCCCGGATCCACACCATCGTACCGCTGGCGGGCCCCCCGGAGTCGGAGTGCAGGACCGGCCTGGCGGCGATCATGACCAGACCGTCAGGCAGTTGCTCGATGCCCACGGCCACCGCGGATCCTTCGAGCGGACGCAGGGCGGCGGTGCGGGCGACGAGATCGATCACCGCCGGGGAACGGGCGGCGGTGGCCTCCCCCGGAGCGACGGAGCGGAGCAGCAGCGAGCCGCCGCGGTCGAGGAAGATCATCTGGCCGAGGCGATTGCCGCTTAAGGCGGTGGGGGTGATCTGGCGTACCGGGAATTCCGGATTCGAGCCGTTGCAGAACAGCCAGGCGTCGTCCCAGTTCGACCAGTCGCTGGCCTTGGCCGACAGGTCCGCGAGGTCGTCCGCCACCCGGGCGCGCAGGCGGTCGACATGGTCAAGGACCTCGATGCGTTCCAGTTCCCGGAAGCGGTGCAGGGCGAGCGCTGCGTTCACCGCGAGCACGACGCAGGCGACCACGGCGAAAGCCGCGATGACGATAGCCAGAACCCGGGTCCGCAGGAGCATTCACCCGACCATAGTGCCCCCGGGTGGGTTGTCACCGCCCGCCCGGTGTCAGCACCCGACCGGGTCCGGCGCCTGCCGCTTGCCCTGCGCTCCGGCGCCTGCACATTCCCCGCCCGCCAGGCTCCCATCATCTAGAGGCCTAGGATACCGGATTTTCATTCCGGCGACACGGGTTCGACTCCCGTTGGGAGTACCAAACGAAAAAACCCGGCCCACAGCGGCCGGGTTTCTTCGTTTGGCACTCCCGGGAGCCCCACCCCGGCCGGCCTCGCTGCCTCGACCGGTCGCTCGGCCGCCGGTCACGACCGTGACCGGCTGGCAGCTGCGCTGCCACCTCGCGAGGTTCGACTCCCGTTGGGAGTACCAAACGAGAAACCTAGGGGGGTTCCTCGTCCTGGGCTGGATCAGGCCGTAGCTGGGCGCGGCAGGCTCTCGATGTGCAGGGTCTGGGTCGGGAAGGCGAAGGAGACCTCCAGCCGCTGCGCCAGCTGGAGGACCTGCAGCAGGATGGCATGACGCTGCTCCAGCTCGGCGGACCACGATGTCACGACGAGGTGGTAGTTCACCAGCACGTCCAGCGACGACGACCCGAGGTTGTTGAACCACACCTCGAAGGCGCCCGGCTTGACCAGCGGATTGGCGGCGAGGATCGCCCGGACGCCGGCGCAGAAGGCGTCGACGCGCTCGGGGGGGGTGCCGTACACCAGGCCGTAGGTCTCGCGCACCCGGCGGGCCTCGCGCATGCCCAGGTTGTCGATGTTCGTCATCACCAGTTCGCTGTTGGGGATGGTGATCAGCGAGTTGCCCGGGGTGCGGATGCGGGTGCAGCGGAATCCGATCTCCTCGACCGTGCCCTCGGAACCCTTGGCGACGATGAAGTCCCCGACCCGGAAGGGACGGTCGATCATGATCATGATCGAGCCGAAGAGGTTGGCGAGGGTGTCCTTGGCGGCGAGGGCGAAGGCCAGGCCGCCGATGCCGAGGCCGGCGATCAGACTGGCGACATCCATGCCCATGTTCTGGGCACCCAGCAGCAGGCAGAATACCAGGGCGAGGATCTTCATCGTCTGCTTCAGCAGCCGCAGCAGCCCGTGGTTGATGTCCTGGCGCTTGGCCACCACCCGCTTCTCCAGCATGGATCCCAGGAAGCCGGCGAGGTTGTAGGCGAGGTAGGCCAGGTTGATGAAGAAGGCGCCCTTGATCAGGAAGGAGATGAGGGTGTAGGCGGGACCGGTGATACCCAGCAGGTGCAGCGAGGCGAACCAGATGCCGGTGGTGCCGAGGTGGGTCACCGGGCCGGTCAGGGCCTCGACCAGCTCATCGTCCCAGCTGGCGGCCGTGCGGCTGGTGGCCTGCTTGAGGATGAACGCGGCGAAGCGGGTCAGCTGGCGCATGACCAGGCCGATGAAGATGAGGACCCCCATGGTCAGCCATTGCCAATAGGCGATGCCGAAGACCTCCGGCGTCAGGGACGGCGGGATGTACTGCTCCTGCCACGGGGCATGGAAGCCGCCGCCGATGGCGCCAGGCAGCAGCGGCATGTCCTTCACCTTGACGAAGAAGTCCTTCGACCGCGCGACGGTGTCCGGGGTGAAGAGGTACTCGTCCTTGCGCTCGCCGCTCTCGACCCGGTGGATGGCGATCTCGGTACCGCGCAGCCGCCAGCGTGGCTGGTCGGCGGTCGCCGGGACCTTGTCGTAGTCCACCGCGATCACGCGATCGATGACCTCCTTCAGATTGCGGGCCGCCTCGCGGCCGATCGCATCCTTCCCGACCAGGTTGGCCTGCGACAGGTCGAGGCAGCGGACGGCGTCCTCAAGCCAGGCGTCGGCCTTGCGGTCGCGACGGTTCAGGGCCTCGACATGGCGGTCCATCGCGCGCATGAACGAGCGGATGGTGTCGCGAGGGCTGTCGGTCTTGACCGGTGCGAGCGGCGAATCGGCGGTGGGCTGGACGGCGGGAGGAGCCTGCTGGACGGCGCCGTCGGGTTCGGCCGCGGACAGCAGCAGGGCGAGGAGGCAGAGCAGGGCGGCGCGCATGGCCCGGCATGCTGCCGTGCCGGGAACGCCGCTCAACGCCGTCGCCGGTCGCCCTTCCGGCGCGGCCGGAAGGCCGGGACCTGGGCCTCGCCGGACGAGGGTCGGCGCGACTGCGCTGCCGCCTCCTGGCACATGCCGGCGAAGGCGCTGACCGGCTTCTGCGCCTGTCGCGGCGACCTGCGCACGTATCCGCCATCGGGACGCAGATCGCGCACGCCGCAATCGTCGGCCAGGCAGATGTCCAGAATGGCCTGCAGGCGGGCGGTCAGGCGCGGATCGTCGATCAACACTGCCGATTCGACCCGGCGATCGAGGTTGCGGGTCATCCAGTCGGCCGAGGCGATGGCGAACAGCGGCCGGCCGCCGTTCTCGAAGCGGTAGATGCGCGAGTGCTCGAGCAGCCGGCCGATCAGCGAGCAGACGCGGATGTTCTCCGACAGCCCCCGCACCCCGGCGCGCAGAATGCACATGCCGCGGACGATGAGATCGATCTGCACCCCGGCGGCCGAGGCGGCATAGAGTTCGTCGCAGATCACCTCGTCGACCAGGGCGTTGAACTTGGCGGTGATCCGGGCCTTGCGGCCCGCCCGCGCATGCTCGGCCTCGCGCCGGATGGCGGCGACCATGTTCGCACGCATGGTGAGGGGCGACACCCACAGCCGCTCCAGCTCGGGTGGGCGGCTGTAGCCGGTGAGCATGTTGAACAGGGCGGCGACATCGCGCCCGACCGCCTCGTTGGCGGTGAGGTAGCTGAGGTCGGTGTACAGGCGGGCCGTCTTGTCGTTGTAGTTGCCGGTGCCGAGGTGGCAGTAGCGGCGGATCCCGTCCTCGTCGCGGCGCACGATCATCAGCAGCTTGGCGTGCACCTTGTAGCCGACCAGACCGTAGACGACGTGCGCTCCGCTGTCCTCCAGGGCGCGCGCCCAGCGGATGTTCGCGGCCTCGTCGAAGCGGGCCTTCAGCTCGATGAGCACCGTCACCTGCTTGCCGGCGCGCGCCGCGCGGGCGAGGGCGCGGACGATCGGCGAATTGCCCGAGACGCGATAGAGGGTCTGCTTGATCGCGAGCACGCGCGGATCGTCGGCCGCCCGCTCGACCAGCTCGACGACGCGCTGGAAGCTCTCGAACGGATGGTGCAGCAGGATGTCGCCGCCGGTGATCGCGGCCCAGGGATCCTCCCAGTCGGCGGGATGGGCCAGCACCGGCATCGGCGTATCGCGCAGGTCCGGACGCGGACCGCGCGGCAGCTGGTCGATGCGGTCGCCGACCGTGAAGAGGAAGGTGAGGTCGAGGGGGCCGCCGACCGTGGTCACCGCCTCCTCGTCCAGCTCCAGGCGCTGCGCCAGCCAGGCGCGCAGGCCGGGATCGCCGCCCTCGACCACTTCCAGGCGCACCGGGTCGCCGCGCTCGCGGTCGAACAGCTCCTGCTCAAGCTCGGTCAGCAGGTCGGCCGCCTGCTCCTCGTCGATGTCGATGGCGCCGTCGCGCGTCACGCGGAAGAGGCAGCGGGCGACGATGCCATGACCTGGGAACAGGGCATCGAGGTGGTGCATCAGCACGTCCTCGAGCAGCGCGAAGCGACCGGGCTGGCTGACCAGCGCGACCAGGCGGCTCTCGCGCGGCACCGTAACGATGGCGTTGCGGATCTCGCCATCCTCGGAGGCCAGCTGCACCGCCACGGTGATGGCCCGGTTCGGGATCATCGGGAAGGGCCGGGTCGGATCCACCGCCAGCGGCGTGACCACCGGTTCGAGCTGGTCGCGCCAGAACACGCGCAGGGTCTCGCGGTCCATCTCGCCCCATTCCTGCGGCGAGATGATGCTGACGCCCTCGTCGGCCAGGGCCGGGACGATCTCGTCGCGCCAGCAGGCGTACTGGTCGGCGACCATGCTGCGCATCCCGGCGCGGATCTGCCCGAGAAGCTCGCTGGCCTCCTCGGCCGGCGTCCCCTTGCCGGTGGCCAGCCCCGCCAGCTCGGCGACCCGGACCATGACGAACTCGTCCAGGTTGGAGCTGACGATGGCCAGGAACTTGGCCCGCTCGACCAGCGGCACGCGGGGGTCCTGCCCCTCCTCCAGCACCCGGCGGTTGAAGGCGAGCCAGCTCAGCTCGCGGCGCTGGTAGCGGGAGTGGTCGGGGAAGCGCCCGGCATCGTTGCGGAACACGCTGGTCGCCTTGACCATGGCTAGGCCCCCTCTCGCGGGATGACATCGACACGCAGGCCGAAGGTCTCCTCGAACATGCGCTTCTTGTCCTGGATGGCGTTGCTCTCCAGGGCGATCTGGCGGCGATCGACGCGTATGAGCAGCCTGCCGGGGACCAGTTCGCAGCGCAGGCGGCGGATGCGCTGGCTGCGCTCGACGTCCAGGGCGTAGGCGATGCGCAGGATGCTGGCCAGCTGCGACACCACCACCTTGCCGCGGCGCGACAGGGCCTGGAAGCCGACATGGTGCGACTGCGGGCTGCTGCGCCGGTGGTAGCGGGCGATCTGCCCGACCATGCGCTTCTCCTCGGCGGTCAGGCCGGCGATGTCGGTATGGTCGAGGATGTAGAGCGTGTGCTTGTGGCGCTCGCGCACGTTGATGTAGGAGCCGATGTCGTGCACCAGGGCGGCGAACTCCAGCAGCGCCCGCTCGCGGTCGCCGAGGCCGTGCAGGCGGCTGGTCTGGTCGAAGATCTGCACCGCCATGCTGGCGGTGTTCTCGGCATAGGTCAGGTCGCCACCGAAGCGCTCGACCAGGGCGTGGGCCTCGGCGATGAGGTGCTCGCGGTCGAGGTGGTGAGGCCCCAGCGCCCCGGGCATCAGGTCCGCGAGCAGCCCGTCGCGCAGCGAGGTGCGCGGGACCAGCACCTCGTCGCGGCCGGTCGTGCGCATGACGTGCAGCAGGACCGCGGCCGCGGGCAGCAGCAGGTCGGCACCGCGCACGTCGCAGCCGCAGCGCTCGGCGCGCGCCTTGTGCGACAGCGAGCGCATGGCGGCGAACCAGCGCCTGAGACCTTCGCCCGGCAGCGTTTCGAGGGGCCCCTGCGCATCGGGGCGGATCTGCGACAGCAGCCGGCGCACGTCGCCGCCATTCGCATAGACGGCACCGATGCTGTCGACCGGATAGCGCACCAGCATCATGCGCGCGGCGCCCTGGCCGTCGCGATCGATGGACACCGCGTAGTCGCCGGAGTCGCGCATGCCGGAAAAGCGCTCCCACACCCGCACCGTCCCGTAGTGCTCGTCGGACGAGCGCACCAGCTTGCCATCGCGGACCAGGCCGAGGACGGTGCCGCCGCCGCCGACCTCGATCAGCAGCGATGTGCCCTTCAGGCCGCGGCCCTCGCGGCGCAGCAGCGCCTGCAGGCCGGCGTAGTACAGGCGGGCCTCCTCGGCGCCATCGATGGGTTCGAGCTCGATCCCGGTCGCGGCGCGGACGCGCTCGATCAGCACGTCGCCGTTGGCCGATTCGCGCACGCCGCTGGTGGCGACCGCGCGGTATTCGGTGATGCCGTACGCGCGCATGGCCTGGCTGATGCCCGCGATCGCGTCGATCACCTCGGCCATCGACTCGTGCGGCAGCTTGCCGCCGGTCAGGCCGACGCCGAGGTCGATCGGGCGGACGATGTCCTCGAGGGTGCGCTGGCCGTCCTCGCGCTGCTCGACCAGGGTGGCGCGCACCGCGCTGGTGCCGCAGTCGATGACCGCCAGGGCGCGCGCGGCCGAAGCCGACCTGCTCTTGCCGACCTTGCCGGCCTTGCGGCTCATCCCGCCTCCCCGGAGGCGACCGCGGCGCCGATCGCCACCGCGTCGTCGCCCAGCGACGCCATGACCAGGCGCGGCCGGTTGCGGCGATAGAGGTTGGAGGTCGCGGCCATGCGTTCGGCGATACGGGGCAGCATCGGCTTGCCCAGCACCTCGGCCATGCCGCCGCCGATGACGTACACCTCGGGATCGGCGACGTTGCCGATGGCGCACAGACCCCAGGCGAGGCCATCGACCATGGCGTCGATGGCCGCCTTGGTGACCGGGCAGCCGTCCGCCAGGGCCTTGGCGATGGCGCTGGACTTCACCGTCCCGGCGGTGTCCAGGCGGGACTTGCGCCCCTGGGCGACGGCATCGCGGATCATGCGCAGGACGCCGGTCTTGCTGGCCACCGTCTCCAGGCAGCCGCGCATCCCGCAGCCGCACATGGCGTCCCCGAAGGGCGCGGGGATGTGCCCGATCTCGCCGCCGTAGCCGTGGGCGCCGTTGACCACGCGTCCGTCGACGATCACCGCTCCGCCCAGGCCGGTGCCGACGAAGGCGGCGACCGCGCTGGCGGCCGACTCGGCCGCGCCGTAGGCGACCTCGCCCAGCCCGCCGCAATTGACGTCGTTGCCCAGCACCACGCGCATGCCCAGTGCCTTGCCCAGATCGCGCGCCAGCGGCTTGTCGAGCCAGCCCAGGTTCGGGGCCATGCGCAGGACCCCCTTCGCCGCATCCACCGGGCCGGGGGCGCCGATGCCGCAGACCTGGACCGCCTTGCGTTTCACGTCGGCGTCGTCCAGCGCCTCCAGGGCGGTACGGGCGATGCGCTCGACGACGATGCGGTAGCCGCGTTCGCCCTTGGTCGCGGTACGGGCCGATCCGACCACCCGCCCCTTGCGGTCGATGACCACGATATGGATCTTGGTGCCTCCGAGGTCGATGCCGAGGCGGAATTCAGGGGTCTTGCGGGGCATGGGCACTGTTGTTCCCCACGGGGATGCAAGTCAAAGGCCCCGATCGCCTTCACGCATCCTTCACGTCATGTCCTTTGACGCCGTTCCCGCAGCCGCGACCCTGCCGCCATGCCGACCGTGTGGGCCCTCTCCGACCTCCACCTCTCGCTCTCCGGAGCCAAGCCGATGGACGTCTTCGGCGGGCATTGGGAGCGCCATCACGAGCGCATGGCCGAGGCGTGGGACCGGCTGGTCGGAGCCGATGACATCGTGCTGTCGCCGGGCGACCTCAGCTGGGCGATGAAGCCGGCCGAAGCCAAAGCGGATCTCGACTGGGTGGCGGCGCGGCCGGGCTGGAAGGTCATCGCCAAGGGCAACCACGACTACTGGTGGCCGGGCACCCGCAAGGCGTGCGCCGCAGTGCTGCCGCCGCGCACCGCGGCGATCAAGAAGTCCGCCGCCCGCATCGCCGGCATCGGCTTCTTCGGCGCCCGCGGTGGCGACTTCGCCCCCCTCACGCGCTATGGCGACACCCGCAGCCAGGCGGATGTCGACGCCTGGCTCGACCGCGAGGAGGCCGAGCTGAAGCTGTCGATCGCCGAACTCGACCGCCTCGACGCCGAGGCCGGGGTCCCACGCGGCCTGCGCATCTGCGTCTTCCACTACCCGCCGGTGGCCAGCGGCAAGCGCTCCAGCAGGTTCACCCCGATCATCGCCGCCGCCGGCGCCTCATGGTGCGTCTACGGCCACCTCCACGGCAAGGACATCGGCCCGGCGCGGGTCGAGGGCGAGATCGCCGGCGTGCAGTACCGCTGCGCATCCTGCGATCTCATCGGGTTCGAGCCGCTGCGGATCTGCGACGCCTGATGGATCCCCACCTGCACCTCTACGGCGCCCTGACGCCCGGAGAGGCGCTGGAGTTGTCGCGCGGGCATGCGGTCGACTGGGGCTGGCTGGCCGGACGCTGGCGCGAGGCCGGCCTGTCGCCGCCGGACTTCGCCGCCCTGGCGGCCGCCCATGCCGGCGGGTCGGAAGCGGCCGACGCGGCCCTCGCCCATGCCGTGGCCGACGGCCCATCCGGATTCGCCGCCTTCCTCGCCCGCTACGATCTGGTGGTGGCATGCAGCCGATGGGC
>JAFLCQ010000539.1 GCA_017302815.1 Planctomycetota bacterium | reverse complement strand
AGCGCCATCAGCAGAACGACCAGCGCAGCCAGCAATGCGACCCCGACGCCATCGCCGACCCGCGCCTGCGCGACGCGCTGCAGCAGCTGCTGGGGCGCGGCGTGCGCTTCGCCCTGGCCGACGAAGGCGAACTGCGCGCTGCGGTCGCCCGCGCCTTCGATCTCGCCCCCGCCACAGCAGCGGCGGACGACGCCGTCGCCATGCTCGACGAGCTGGTCCTGCAGGCCTGGCTGCACCGCGCGTCGGACATCCATCTCGAACCCGACGACAGCGGCTACCGCGTCCGGCTGCGCATCGACGGCGAGCTGCGCGTCCTGCGCTCGGGCATCGCAAGGAGCCTCGGCGCCGCCCTGGTCTCGCGCCTGAAGGTGCAGGCCCGCCTGGACATCGCCGAAACGCGGGCGCCGCAGGACGGCAGCCTGGTCCACCGGCTCGCGTCCGAGGACGGGCGCGGCATCGACATCCGCGTCGCCACCGCGCCGACCCGCCTGGGCGAACGCGCCACCCTGCGCATCCTCGGCGCCGACGAGCGGCCGGCCAGCTTCTCCGACCTCGGCATGATGCCGGGCATGGAGCGGCGCATCGAGGGGCTGCTGGAGCGGCCATCCGGGCTGCTGCTGCTGACCGGTCCGACCGGCTGCGGCAAGACCACGACGCTGTACGCGGCGCTGCGCCGGCTCAACCGTCCCGGCGTCAACCTGATGACGGTCGAGGATCCGGTGGAATGCCTGCTGCCCGGCATCTCGCAGATGCAGGTGGACGACGCGGGCAAGCTGAGCTTCGCCGGGGCGATGCGCTCGCTGCTGCGCCACGACCCGGACGTGCTGATGGTCGGCGAGATCCGCGACCGCGAGACCGCCGAGGTCGCCCTGCGCGCCTCGCTGACCGGCCACCTCGTGCTGTCCACCCTGCACACCTCGACCGCCGCCGGCGCGGTGACCCGGCTGGTGGACATGGGCTGCGAACCCTACCTGGTCGCCGCGACCCTGGCCGGCGTGGTCTCGCAGCGGCTGGTGCGCCGGCTGTGCCCCCACTGCCGGCGCGAGGTCGATGGCGTCTGGCAGGCTCCTGGCTGCCTGCGCTGCCATGACCTCGGCTACGCGGGGCGCATCGCCCTGTGCGAGCTCTTCGTCCCCGGGGCGTCGGCGCGCTCGGCCATCACCGCCGGGGCCGAAATCCCGGCGATCGAGGCCGCTGCCGAGCACTTCACCGCCATGGCCGACGACGCCCGCGGCAAGATCGCGGCCGGCCTGACCAGCCTGGCCGAGGTGCGGCAGCAGGTGGAGCTGTAGCATGGCGGCCTGGAGCTACCTGATCATCACCGCGGACGGCAGCCGGCGCAGCGGCGTCATGGAGGCCCCCGATCGCCGATCCGCCGCCGGCCGGCTGCGCGATGGACAGGCGGTGGTCCTCTCGCTGGACGAGCAGTCCGGCCGTGCGCGCGCCGCCCGCCGGCGCATCAGCCTCGGCCTGGGGCTGCCGGCGGCGCAGGCGGCCTCGATGTTCCACCAGCTGGCGATGATGCTGCGCTCCGGCCTGCCGGTGGTGCAGGCCCTGACCGTGCTGTCCGAGCACAGCCCGCACCCGCGTGTGCGAAGCTCGGCCGGACGGATGGCAGCGCGCATCCTGGCCGGATCGGCCTTCTCCGCCGCGCTCGCGGCCGAGGAGGGCCTCTACCCCGAGCTGGCGGTCCGCCTCGCCGCCACCGGCGAGGCCAGCGGCGAGCTCGACGTCATCCTCGAACGCATCGCCACCGAGATCGAGCGCCGGGCCGAACTGCGCACGCACGTCCTGACCAGCCTGCTCTATCCCGGCATCATCGTCCTGCTCGCCGGGGCGGTGGTCTCCTTCCTGGTCACCCGCATCATCCCGACCTTCGCCCGCATCCTGGCCAGCCGCAGCATCGAGATGCCGGCCTCGACCCAGGCGATGATGGCGGCGACCGACTGGCTGAATGGGCACTGGCCGCACCTGGCCTGCACCGCCGCCGCCATCCCGCTTACGGTGTATCTGCTGGCCAGGGTTCCGCGCGCGCGCCTGTGGATGGACGGCCTGCTGATGCGCCTCCCCGTGGTCGGCGGGATCCTGACCATGGCCGCGACCGCCCAACTGGGGCGCACGCTGTCCACCCTGCTCGCCAGCGGCGTGCCGGTGCTGGAGGCGCTGCGCCTGCTGCGCAGCAGCTTCTCCAACCGGGTGATGGTCGAGCGCATCGCCAATGCCGAGCGCGGGCTGCTGGAGGGGCAGCCGCTGTCGCATCTGCTGCGCGGGCGTCCCATCCCGGCGATGGTCCCCGAGCTGGTCGCGGTCGGCGAGCTCGCCGGCGATGTCGACCGCGTCCTGGCCGAGATCGGCGACCACCACGAGGCGCAGCTGCGCCAGCGCATCAAGGTGCTGTCGCTGCTGGTCGAACCGGCGCTGATCATCGTCATCGGCGCCATCGTCGGCTTCGTCTACCTGTCCTTCTTCCAGGTCCTGTTCCAGATGTACAAGCATTGAGGGCTCCACCGTGCATCGATCGATCCTCATCAGCCTCCTCGCCATCGCCGCGGCCTGCGCCGCCGGTGCCGCCCGCCGGCCAAAGCGCAGGCTCAGGCCGCCAGCCTGCGTTTGAGAAGCCGCATCAACCAGCCGATTCCGGGAAGCCTGGCGTACAGTTCTTCGGTGGCGTCCCAATAATAATCGCGG
>JAFLCQ010000538.1 GCA_017302815.1 Planctomycetota bacterium | reverse complement strand
GATGCTGGCCAACCCGCTCATGGCGGAAAAGCAGCTGGACGGCTTTCTTGACGCTTTGTTAAAGGATCCCCCCGACGCCGGGGGGATGTTCCAGTTACTTGAGGCAGCCAGGGCCCCGCTGTGCTTTGTCGAAGAAGAGCTGGCGCGTACTTACCACAACAAGGCGGATCCGCCGCTTCCGACGGCGGCGATGCCGGCGCCTGGCGGCAGCTGTTCCCGGGCGGCGCGCTGGACGGTTGGCAGCTGCAGGGAGGCTCCTGGTCCGCCACCGCCGGCATCGTCCGCGGCGAGGCCACCGCGACCGCCCCGGCGCGCATCCAGTCGGCGGACGGCTTCGGCGACCTCGAGCTGCGCTGCCGCCTGCGCATCACCCGGGCGAACCGCTGCGAGGTGCAGCTCGGCGGCTACAACTGGTTCTTCGCCATCCCCGCCGGCAGCCGCGACCGCGACGGCTGGGTGTCGCTGGCGGTGACGCAGCGCGGCGGCAGCGCGACCTGCCTCGCCGACGGCAGCGTGATCCCGCTGGAGATCGCCGAGCAGCCCGTCGCGCGCGACGGCCCCCTCGCCTTCTACGCCCCGCTGGGGGCGGTGATCGAGATCGCCGAGGCGGAGGTCCGCACGCCGCGCTGAGCCGGATTCCCCGTGAGATGGCCGGTCCTGCCGCATACGGCAGGCCAGGTCCGGCGCCGCCGGACCCCAAGACCACAGCCGGGATCAACCATGCGGACGCAGACCTTCCTCGCCATCCTCGCCGCTGCCACCCTCGCTGCGTCGGACTACGCCAGCCCGACGCCCGTGCCGCCGCCCTGGGACTACACCGTCGCCTATCCCGATCGCAGCGGGGTGGTGGCCAGCACGACCTACGAGGTCGGACCGGGCAGGACCTACGCCGAGCCGCGCGACGTGCCCTGGCTGGACCTCCAGCCCGGCGACCAGGTCCTGATCCACTACCGCGCCGAACCGTACCGCGACGCGATCCTGCTGTGCGCACGCGGCGAGACCACGCGCTGGATCACCGTGCGCGGGGTGAAGGGTCCGGCCGGCGAACGCCCGGTCTTCGACGGCGATGGCGCGCGCATGCCGTCCTTCGGCCTCAACCAGTGGTTCGATGGCGGCGGCATGATCAAGATCCACCGTCCGATCGGCATGTCCGACTCCTCCTACCGGCCCGGCTACATCCACGTCTCCGGCTTCGAGGTGCGCAATGCCAAGCCGCCGGCGCAGTACACGGACTGGAGCGGCGGCGCCGCCACCTGGAGCGCATTCTCGGCCGGCATCGCCGGCCAGGGCTTCGACCATGTCGCGATCACCGACTGCGAGCTGCACGGCAACGGCCAGGGCCTGTTCGTCAACTCGACCAACGGCGCCTACTTCCAGACCTGGCGCCTGCTGGTGGCCGACAACCACTTCCACGGCAACGGCAACCCGGCCAGCTTCAGCGAGCACAACGCTTACACCGAAGGCATCGGCACGGTCTACGAATACAACTGGTTCGGCCCGCCGGCGGACGGCTCCTATGGCGACAACATCAAGGAGCGCTCGGCCGGCGTGATCTTCCGCTACAACCACATCGAGGGCGGCGCCGACCTCATCGCCCTGCGCGATCCCGAGTCGAACGTCGACTACGAATCGGAGCAGCTCGACGCCTGGGGCGAGCGCCTGGTGGCGAACGCGTTCATCTACGGCAACACCTTCGTCACCCGCGACTACCTCCAGAGCGTGATCGGCCACGGCGACGGCGGCATGGGCACCCTGAAGCAGCCGCGCGAGGGTTCGCTGTGCTTCTACGCCAATCGCGTGATCTCCACCGTCGACAACCAGGGGTTCTGGACCAGCGGCTACTACGTCGATCCGCAGGGCGTGCCGCTCTTCGACCTGCTCAACACCCGCTCGCCGACCACGGTGGTGGCGCGCAACAACCTGCTCTATGCCGCCAGCCGCACCCCGGGCGCCGAGACCGCCCCGCTGGCGCTGTTCTACTGGCAGGGCATCGCCGACTTCCAGGCCAACTGGGCCAATGACTACATCGAGGTCTACGCCCCGGTCGGCGGCACCAATCTCGCCACCGGCGATCGCTTCGACGGCAGCGGTCTCGGCGGCCTCGCCGAGCAGGCCGCTGATCCAGGGTTCGTCGACCTCGCCGGCGGCGACTACCGCCTGACCGCGGAGTCGCCGTTCCGCAGCCTGGACGCCCCCCTGCCGGACGAGGCGATCCTGCGCGGCCTGACGCCGGCGGCCGAACCGGTGCGGGCCCCGTTCGTCCGTGCCGACACCCCCGCCATCCCCGAGATCGCGGTGTCCCGCTCCGGATCGGCCATCGCCGCGGGTGGAACCGACGTCATCGCCGGCACCACCGTCGGCGCCGGCACGACCCTCTCCTACCGCATCGCCAACATCGGCACCGCGCCGCTGTCCATCGCCGCCGTCGACGCGATCGCCGGCACCAACTGCACGGTCGCCGTGGTCGCCGCCGCGGACGCCAGCGTCGCCGCCAGCGCTTCCACCACCCTCGTCCTGCGCGTCACCCCATCGGCGGCCGGCGCCTGGTCGTTCCCGGTGTCCTTCGCCAGCGGCGACGCCGACGAGGATCCGATGTCCTGGTCGGTGTCCGGCGACGCGGTCCGCGCCTCCTCCTCGGGCTCCTCGGGCGGCGGCGGGCAGGATGGCGGCAGCGGTTCCGGCTGCGGC
>JAFLCQ010000537.1 GCA_017302815.1 Planctomycetota bacterium | reverse complement strand
GCACAACAACATCGGGCCCGACACCGGCGACATCGGCCTGCCGCCGCTGCTGCCCATCGCGCTCCTGCTGCGCCGCTGGCCGGCGCATGCCGACGCCAGGCGCTGGCGCGAAGCCCTGCACGCGCATGCCGAGGGCTGGCTGCTGCCGGCGTCGGCGGCTTCGCCCTTCGGCATCGCCGCGCGCTTATGGAAGGACGGCTGGGTCCATTTCAGCGGCCTGTGGCATGGCATGAACGCGGCCTACGGCCTCACCGCCGCGCTGTGCGACGAGGCCGCCGACCTCCTGCGCCGTCCCGAACTGCGTGCGCTGGCGAGCGCCAACCGGCAGTGGATCGCCGGCCTCAACGCCGGCCTCACCGCCGCCGGCGTCACCGAGGGCTGCCACATGACCGTCCCCGAGACCATCCCCGGCCGCGCCCTGCCGGCCTCGATGATCACCGGCGTGGGCCGGCGCTGGGTCGGCGGCTGGGTCGCCATCCCCGGCACGGTGTCCAACGGCTTCGGCTCCGGCGACCAGTTCCGCTTCGACGTCCCGGCCGATCCCGCCCGCGACGCCCCCACCGCCTACACCGACGAGGAGTGGGTCCCGCACGCCGGCGCCTGGATCATGGCTGTGGCGCGCGCCGCCGGCTGACCCAGGTTCCCGCTTGCGCGGGCGGGGGTGGACGGCGTAGCATGAGGGGAGCCCCCGGAGCCGCTCCATGCTGCGCATCCTTCCTGCCCTGTGTCTTCTCAGCGCCCTGACCGCCGCCGACGGCGTGACCCCGTCCGCCATCCTGGTGGGCCAGGCCTGTCCCCTGGACGGGCCGGCCAAGGGCCTCGGCCTCGGCATGTCGCTGGGCCTGAAAGCCGCCTTCGCCGAGGCCAACGCCGGCGGTGGCGTCGGCGGACGGCAGGTCGAACTGCGCTCGGTCGATGACGGCTATGACCCGGACAAGTGCGCCGATGCCACCGCCGGCCTGATCGAGGAGGCCAAGGTGTTCTGCCTCGCCGGCCTGGTCGGCACCCCCACAAGCAAGGCGGCGGTGCCGCTGGCGGTCGAGGCCGGCGTGCCGGTGGTCGGCCTGTTCACCGGCGCCATGGCCTTCCGCGAACCGGCGCAGCGCCTGGTCTTCAACGTCCGCGCCAGCTACGACGATGAGACCGAGATGCTGGTCGAGCGCCTGACCGCCGACCTCGGCGCCAAGCGCATCGCCATCTTCCGCCAGAATGACAGCTTCGGCGCCGCCGGCCTCTCCGGCACCGAGAAGGCGCTGAAGAAGCGCAGCCTCGAACTCGCTGGCGCCGGCACCTTCGAGCGCAACACGGTGGCGGTGAAGACCGGGCTGGCGGCGGTCCTGGCCGCGAAGCCGGACGCCGTGGTCATGGTGGGGCCCTACAAGCCGATCGCCGCCTTCGTGCGCGAGGCGCGTGCGGCGGGCCTCGCCTGCCCGCTGGCGACCATCAGCTTCGTCGGCACCGAGAGCCTGATCGCCGAGCTCGGCGCCGAGGCGGATGGCCTGATCATCAGCCAGGTCGTCCCCTCGCCTGCTGACGAGTCCCTGGCGGTCGTGCGCGCCTACCGCGCCGCCCTGACCAAGGCCGATGCGGCGGCGACGCCCAGCTACGTCTCGCTGGAGGGCTACATCAGCGGCCGCATCCTGCTCCTGGGACTTGCCGCAGCCGGCGCTGAACCGACTCGCGACAGCCTGGTCGCCGGCCTCGAATCGCTGACCGCGGCCGATCTCGGCGGGCTGACCGCCGCCTTCGGCCCGCAGCGCCGGCAGGCCCTGGGTCAGGTCTGGCTGACCAAGGTCGCGGGTGGCGCCGCCCGTCCGGCCGCATCGCTGAAGTAGGTCATGGACGACGGCGGCTCGCTACTCGCCAGGCAGCTGCGGCTGCTGACCAGAGGACTCACCGCCGCCCTGCTGGTGGTGCTGGTTGCGGCCATCGCCGTGGCCCTGGTGGTGCTGCTGCAGATGCGCACGGTGGAGTCGCGTAGCGCCCCCACCCTGCACGCCGCCAGCGCGCTGGAGACCGCGTTGGAGCAGGCTGGCGCGGGCATGCTGGCCCTGGCCGTCGTCGATCAGCCGGCCGAGCTGGAGACGAAGCGCGGCCGGCTGGCCGCAGCCCTGGCCGCCTGCGCGGCCAGCCGCGAGGAACTGCGGCGGCTCGGAGTCGACGTCGGAGCGCGCATGGTCGAGGACCTCGCCGGTCTGGCGCAGCGCCTCGAACGCACGACGGCGGACCATCTCGCCTCGGACGCCCGCGTCCTGGCCGCGACGAATGCCATGGGCCAGGAGATCGATGCCCTGCTGCACGGCACCGGCGAGCTGAGCCGTGCGGTGCTGGCCCTGCGCGAGGCGGCACAGACCCAGCTTGAGCAGGCCCGCGCGGCCAACTCGACGGCGAATGCCAGCATCCGCCGTCTGATGGGCCTGCGTGACGGGTTGCGCGAGGTGCGGGCGATGGTGGTGCAGCCGGCGCTGGTCGAGGTGAAACGGCGTCTGCGTCCGCTGGAGGACCGCATGCAGGCCGCGCTCGGCGCCGTGCGCGCCGCGGCGGATCCCGGCCAGGGCCTCGATGCCGAACTGCTGGCGGCCCTGCCCGCCATCGAATCGGGCTACATCGATGCCCAGGACGGCCTGCTGGCGCTGCGCGCGCGCCAGCTCGCCGATCCCGCCTCGGCCGAGGCGGCCGCCGCCTGACAGGAGCGCAC
>JAFLCQ010000536.1 GCA_017302815.1 Planctomycetota bacterium | reverse complement strand
GCTGCCGGATCCACCGCCGACCCGGCCGCGTCACCGGTGCCGGTGTCCGCCCCTGCCGCGCCTGCCGCGTCCACGCAGCCGATGCGGCAGCGCCTGGCCGGTCTGAGCCCGGTCGAGACGCAGGTGATCCCCGCCGGCCGCCAGGACGGCGCGCGTTGGGGCTTCGGCATCGGCCGCTTCGGCAGCGAGGGCCTGCCGATCGTGGTGCAGGGGCGGAGCTTTCCTGACGGACTGGCCGCGCATCCGCCGGGGGACGCCACCCCGTCGCGGCTGGTCTACGACCTCGCCGGCGGCTGGACCCGCCTGACCGGCCAGGCGGCGATCAACGACACCTCGGACTTCGTCGTGCAGGGCCGGCGCGGCAACCATTCGCCGCTGAACTTCGTCGTCCGCGGCGACGGCCGGGAACTCTGGCGTTCGCAGCCGATCAACACCTTCGATCCACCGCAGCCCTTCGACGTCGCCGTGGCCGGGGTGCGCAGCCTCGAGCTGCGGGTTGAGATCGATGGCGTCTTCCACTGCTGCCAGGCGGTGTGGCTGGATCCCGAGCTGAGCCGCTGAGCCCCGGGTTGCCCGCGCCGTCCTGGCGCCCACCATGTCCGCATGCCGCTGCTGCGCATCATCGACGGGGCCGACAAGGGCCGCGTCTTCGAGATCGCCGAGGATCGCGTCACCCTCGGGCGCGAACCCGAGAACGCCATCTGCCTGCCCGACGTCAAGGCCAGCCGCGTCCACGCCGAGCTGGCGCGCAAGGAGGGGCGCTGGACCCTCAAGGATCTCGGCAGCAGCAATGGCACCTGGAGCGAGGACGGGCGCATCGATTCGGCTCCGCTTGCCGATGGCGCCACCTTCCGCATCGGTCGCACCTGGCTGCGCTTCGAATCCAAGGCGCCGGCCACCGCCTCCGAGCTGGCTTCGGTCGGCGGCGAGACGGTGGTCGGCCTCGACCGCACCCACACCTCGGGCCTGCTGCAGCCGGCCGGTGGCGACCGGGTCAGCGCCTACCTGGCGCTGCTGCACCACATCGTGCTGCAGAGCAACGGCGCCCGCGGCCGCGACGAGCTCTTCGACATCCTCGACGACATCTCGGCCGAGGCGCTGGAGGGCGACCGCGTCGCCGTCTTCCTGCCCGCCGCCGACGGCTGGAGCCTATGGCCGCCGCACGAGAAGCGTCTGCGCGCGCGCTGGGGCGCGGTGCCCTTCGCCCGCACCCTGCTGGAGGAGATCCGCACCCGCCGCGAGCCGCTGCTGGTCGCCCTGCCGCCGACCGCGCGCAACGCCACCCCCGAGGCGGACTTCGCGCCGTCGCAGTCGATGGTGCAGGCGGGCGTGATCTCGGCGATGGCGGCGCCCTTGCGCCTCGGCGACGAGGTGCAGGCCCTGCTCTACGTCGACCGGGTCAGCGGCGCCAAGGCGTTCTCCCGCACCGATCTCGAGTTCCTCGCCGCGGTCGCCAACCAGCTGGCGGTGCAGCTGTCGATCACCCAGAAGGTGGCGCAGCTGACCGCCGAGGTCGAGCGTCTGGCCGTCGCCCCGCGGCGGCAGGCGGTGCAGCTGGTGGGCAGCGATCCCGCCCTGCAGGCGGTGCACGCCTTCGTCGCCCGCGCCGCGCCGACCCACGCCCCCGTCCTCATCCTGGGCGAGAGCGGCACCGGCAAGGAGCTGGTGGCGCGCGCCGTGCACCAGCAGTCGAAGCGCGCCGACAAGCCGCTGCAGGTGGTGAACTGCGCCGCCATCGCCGAGAACCTGGTCGAGTCGACGCTGTTCGGGCATGTGAAGGGGGCCTTCACCGGCGCCGACGAGACGCGTCCCGGCGTCTTCGAGCTGGCCGACGGGGCGACCCTCTTCCTCGACGAGGTCGGCGAGCTGCCGATGGCCACCCAGGCCAAGCTGCTGCGCGCCCTCGAACAGGGCGAGGTGCAGCGGGTCGGCGATGGCGGGCTGCGCAAGGTCGATGTGCGGGTCATCGCCGCGACCAACCGCGACCTCGCCGCCGAGGCCGCCGCCGGCCGCTTCCGCGAGGACCTCTACCACCGCCTCAACGTCCTCTGCGTCACCCTGCCGCCGCTGCGCGAGCGGCCGGCCGACATCGAGGCGCTGATCGAGTATTTCCTGGCCGAGGCGGCGCGCCGCCTCGGCCAGCCGGCGAAGCGACTGACCCCCGAGGCCCGCACCCTGCTGCTGCGCTATCCCTGGCCGGGGAACGTGCGCCAGCTGCGCAACCTGCTGGAACGCGCCTCGGTGCTGGCGGCCGGCGAGGCCATACAACCCGGCGACCTCCCGCCCGAGGTCACCGCGCAGTCGGCGACCATCGCGGTCGAGGCGCCGATGGCCACCCTCGCCTCGGTCGAGAAGGCCCACATCCTGCGCGTGCTCGAACGCTGCGGCGGCAACAAGAAGCAGGCCGCCGACGTCCTCGCCATCGACCGTTCGACGCTCTACGCCAAATTGAAGCAGTACGGGCAGTAACGACTCCCGCTGCGACGGTGGAGGGGCGACAGCCGCGGGTTGGGCAAAGCAGCCATCACGTGCTATACTGGGGGCGCATGGCCTCATCCTCGAAGCGGCGCAAGATCCCCGGACGTCAGCCCAGCCGGCTGTGGGCGAAGCTGATGGCGGAAGCGGACGACAAGGCCGCCACCGACACCCTGCTGCCGGTCGATTTCTCGGCTGACGATGTCTTGGCGCTGGAAGGGGTCGCTCCG
>JAFLCQ010000535.1 GCA_017302815.1 Planctomycetota bacterium | reverse complement strand
CGCCGCCACCATCGCCGCCGCCCTGGCCCTGCGCGACCACCTCGCGGCGCGCGCCGCCGACGGCGCTCTGCCCGGCATCGTCGACATCCGCGACGATGCGGCGGCGCGCAGCCAGCGCCTGGTCTTCCGTCCCGATCCGCTGCGGGCGGCGCGGCACGGCCTGGCCCCGAACCAGGTGGTGGCCTTCGTCGCCGGAGCCAGCGAGGGCGCATGGTGCGGCGATTTCCGCCTCAGCGACGAGGACATTCCGCTGGTGGTGCGGCTGCGCGAGGACGTCGCCGACGACCCGTCGGCGCTGGTGCAGGTGCCGATCACGCAAGCGCCGGACGGCCGCAGCCTGCGCTTCGGCGACGTCGGCGGCCTCAGCGTCGAGGAGCGCCCGGCGCAGCTGGTGCGCCGCGACTTCCGCCGCACTGTCACCATCACCGCCGGCCTCGCCCCGGACAGCCCGCTGTCCGCCGTGCACCTCGATGCCGCGGTGCGCGCATGGTGGGCGGAGGCCGCCGCCGCGCATCCCGGCGTCGATCTCGCCTTCGGCGGCGAGGCGCAGGCCACCGCCCGCAGCTACGCCAGCCTGCTCACCGCCCTGGTGGTCGCGGTGTTCGCGATCTACGCCATCCTGGCGACGCAGTTCCGGAGCTATGTGCAGCCGGCGCTGATCATGACCAACGTCATGTTCGGCTTCATCGGCGTGACCCTGATGATGGGCCTTCTCGGCGTCCTGGCCCTGCTGCTGCCCGACGGGGCGGTGCGGCCCGAGCGCGCGATGTTCACGGTGCAGACCTTCATCGCCATCGTCGGCCTCACCGGCATGGTGGTGAGCGAGGCGATCGTCCTCACCGAGTTCATCAATGCGCGCCGTGGTGACGGCCTGGGACTGCGCGAGGCCCTGCTGACCGCCGGCCACCAGCGCATGCGCCCGATCCTCATGGCCACCAGCACCACCATCGCCGGCCTGCTGCCGATGGCGATCGGCATGCCGGACTTCTCGGTGGCATGGAGCCCGATGGCGACCGCCTTCGTCGCCGGCCTGATGATGAGCACGGCTCTGACCCTGGTCGCCCTGCCGGCGGCCTACATCCTGATCAGCCGGCCGGGTACGCCGCGTCCAGCCAGCCCGCCAGGTACGCCGCCTGCGCCACCCGTACCTCCGGCTTGAAGTGGACGTGGTCGCAGTAGGGGTCGGGTCCCAGGCGGGCGGTGAAGCCGTGCAGATCCACCGCGGAAACCCCGGCCTCGGCCATCACCCGGTCGGCCACCGCGTTGTAGGCCAGGTTGTCGGCGGCGAAGCGGTGGAACGAGGGCTGCTGCCGGTTGTGCACCGCCTCGTCGCAGGGCGTGGTGCGCAGCCACACCAGGCGCAGGCCCATCGCCCGCACCAGGGCTGCGATGGCGCGCAGATTGGACTCGTAGGCCGCGATCGGCACCTGCTTCGCGCCGGTGGCGGGATCGGTCTTGATGTCGTGCAGACCGCAGTTCAGCAGCAGCACGTCGGCGGCGATGCCGCCGACGTCGTGGCGCTGGCGCAGGTAGTCCAGCACCATCGCCGAATCGCCGCCGTTGGCGCCGACCGCGCGGTCGAGGTTGCGCAGCGCCTCGTCGCCGCCCTTGCGGTCGTAAGCGAAGCGCGGCGGCAGCAGCTCCTTGAGATGCGGGCCGTACTGGATCGAGATGCTGTCGCCGACGACGAAGACGCGTATGGAGGTCATGGCCGCGAACGATGCATCCGGGCGGGCGGGCTCAACCAGGGGCTGGTAGACGGTCACAGGCGGAGATCGCGGCCGTACTCGGGCATGGTCCGGACCTTCCTGGCGCTGATGCTGGCATGCACCATGGCCGCCACCGACGCCGATCCGTCCCGCGATCTCCAGCTGGTGCGCAGCCGGCTGGTCGCGCTGATCGCCCCGGCTGCCCCGCCCGATGCCAAGGCGGCGCAGGCGGTGGCGGAGCAGCGTGCGGACGGCACCTGGGCCTCGGTCGACTACGCCGACACCCAGCGCTCGGCCTGGCGCACCTCGCAGCACCTGGGCCGCCACTGCCGCGTCCTCGCGGAGCGGCTGCATGCCGGCCCCGACCCGGCGGCGGCCGAGGCGCTCCGCCGCGGCCTCGACGCCTGGTTCCGCCTCGATCCGCGCAACAGCAACTGGTGGCACAACGAGATCGGCGTGCCGATGGCGCTGGGCGACATCCTGCTGCTGGCCGGCGACGCGGTGGATGCCGAGCGCCGGGCCAAGGCCTGCGCGATCATGCGCCGCAGCGTGCATACCCGCTGGACCGGGCAGAATCTGGTGTGGGGGGTGGGCATCCAGATCGCACGCGGCTGCATCGAAGGCGATACCGAGGCGGTGGCGTCGGGCTTCGAACGCTTCTTCCGCGAGGTGCGCATCGGCGTGCCGCCGTGGGAGGGGGTGCAGGTCGACTGGTCCTTCCACCAGCACGGCAACGTGCTGTATGCCGGCGGCTACGGCCAGGGCTTCGCCTGCGACGGCGCCCGCCTGGTGAACGTGGCGGCCGGTACCCGCTTCGCCGCCCCGCCGGCGGTGGTCGACGTCCTGGTGGGCTACCTCCTCGATGGCCAGCGCTGGATGATCCGCGGCGACCATTGGGACTGGGGCGCGGTCGGCCGCGAGCTGGTCCGTGCCGGCAAGGACGCGCGCTGGCTGGCCAGCGCGTCGCGCCTCGAAGTTGCGCTGATCGAACTGCTCCGCGAAC
>JAFLCQ010000534.1 GCA_017302815.1 Planctomycetota bacterium | reverse complement strand
CGCCGACAGCGCCACCGGCTGCGCGCTGAAGTCGAGCAGCGACACCCGGTCCGGCGCCTGCGCGCGCGGCCGCCCGCTGGCCACGGGCACAGTGAAGAGGGGGTTGTTCAATTCCCAGCCGCAGCGCCATGACATCGCGGCGGCCAGCGGCGCGCGGCGCGGACGCAGGATGTAGCGGAAGCGATAGGTGCCGGGCGGCGGGCGGGCGATGTTGCGCGCGCTGCCATCGGCCTCGCGCTCCAGCCCGGCGCACCAGCCGGCGCCGCGCAGCATGTAGGCGCGCAGGACGGGCCCGTCGAACTCCCACATGCGGTGGTCGGCGCCGATGCTCAGGCCGGCGTCGTCGTCGCCGATGTCGACCCAGTCGCGCACCAGGCGCAGGCGGGCGCCCAGCTCGGCCGGCACCTCATCGCTGTTCTGCGCCACCTCGCCGGGCATGACCTCGGGGAAGCGCACCGAGCCGAAGGGCACGCCGTAGTGCACCGCCTCGCCGCCGCCGGCCCAGGGGAAGAGCTGCTGCACGCGGATCCAGCGCGGTTCGCGCCAGTCGATCTCGTTCTCGATGCCGATCTCGTCGCAGTCCGGGCGCAGGGTGATGAGCTGGCGCCAGGGCATGCCGTGCACGGTGCCGCGCAGGCGGATGCGGCACCACACCGCGTTGTCGTCGACCGTCTCCACCGCGTCGAGGACGGCGGGGAACGCGCGGCCGGACGGCGTCATGTCGAAGATGTAGTTGCCGCGCCGCTCCTCGACCGCGTCCAGGCGCATGCGCCGCAGCAGCGGGCGGCCGTCGGCGCTGTCGACATCGATGTCGCCGGTGACGGCGTCGATCGCCAGGCGCAGCCGGCTGGTGCTGTAGATGTGGTGGCCCATGTGCCGGCGCGGGCCGGTCTGCACCGTGCGGTCGGGGGTATAGCGCCACACTGCGGCTGGATCGCGGTCGGCGTCCTCGTCGCGCACGATGCTGATGCAGGTGCGGGCCGGGGTCGGATCCGCCCCCGGCACCAGCCACCACGTCGCCCAGCCGGCTGCAGGCATGGCGGAGGCCGGGAAGGCGATCTCCAGGCCCAGCGACAGGGCCTCGGTGCGCTTCAGCACGACGTGCGGCACGGTGCGGCCATGGGCGTCGATCAGGCGCGCGCCGACGTCCCAGGCGCCGATGTCGGACGAGCGCTCGGAGCCGAACACCGCCATCCGGGCGGTGGCGATGCCGTCGCGGCGCCAGGACAGCGGGTTGAACACCACCACCGGCACGGCCTCGGGCGACGGGGCCGGCACCTCGGCGGCGAGACGCGCGGCCATGCGGTCGCGGATGCGCTCGGCCGTGAGGCGGGCGAAGCGCTTGAGCTGCAGCTTGTCGGCGTCTGCCTGCCAGCCGCCCTGGCCGTTCTGGTTGTGGTCCATGCCGTCGAGCAGGGCGCGCCAGGCGTCGGTCAGCTGCGTCCGCGGCGGGTCGCGGTGTCCGCGCAGGCGGCAGGCGGCGCAGAGGAACTCGGCCAGGCGCAGGGCGGCCTCGCAGGGCAGGTCCTCCGGCCACACGTCGGGCCAGCTGCCCTCGATGTTCGGCCAGGCCGAGGGCAGCTCGCCGTGCAGCGCCGGCAGATCCGGTGCCGCCGCGACGGCGGCGAAGTATTCGCGGAAGGTGGCGAAGCGCAGCTGCGGTGAGCGCTCGGCGTTCCAGCGCCGGACGTTGGCGATCAGGTCGGCGTGCGGAGCGTAGAGGTCGCAGCCCCAGTGGCGCAGCGCCGGGTAGGGCAGGTCGCCGCCGGCCTTGTCGAGCAGTTCCTGCAGCCGTCCGCCGCGCATCGCGGCGTAGTCCTTGTGCATGTCGGTCGCCACCGCCAGCACGGCATAGCCGCCGACGACGTAGTAGGAGACGATCTCGCTGCCGTCCGGCGCCCGCCAGCGGAAGAGCGGCGCGCTGGCCGGACCGCCGCGCGAGAGCAGGGCGTGGCGCACGCCGGCCCTGGCTGCGATCTGCGGGAACTGCGGGGTGAAGCCGGGCAGGTCGCCGAAGTGCGCCACCTCGGGATCGACGGCGAAGCGCTCGCTGCACCAGCGCTTCGCCAGCAGGATGTTGCGCACCAGGGTCTCGCCCCCGGGCAGCTGCTGGTAGACGCCGCTCCACAGTGGCGCCAGCTCCAGTCGGCCCTCCTGCGCCAGGCGGCGGATGCGCCCCTCGTCGCTGGGATGGCAGGACACATAATGTTCGAGGAAGTTCGCCGTCTCGATGAGGAAGCGGAAGTCGGGATGCAGCTCCAGCAGATCGAGGGCGCGGGCGATGATGGCGTTGCCGCGCGCCAGGCATTCGTGCCGGGTGCCGGTCCAGAACAGGTCGAGGTGGCTGAAGGGGACGAGGAAGACGGGGTGCGCGGCCATGCCGGCCATCATGCCCGCCGGGCATCACGGCGACGACAGCAAACGATTGTTCCGCACAATGGAATGACGCGCAACGCCGCCCGGCTCAGGCCGGCGGACCGGCCTGCTCCTCGATGCGTGCCGCGGCGCGGCGCAGATCGTCATGCAGGCCGTCGCGCGGGGCGGTCAGCGTTGGCAATCGCGGCTATACCTACGTCAAATCCCTGTCGCCAGGGCCGGCGCCGGGGTCGGTTTCGGTCGATTATCTGGCGCTCGGAAAATGGTATCGTCTGGCGGACAACGGCGCCGGCGGGCTGACCGGCGATGACGGCGTGGGCTCCGGCATGGTCGACTATGCGAC
>JAFLCQ010000533.1 GCA_017302815.1 Planctomycetota bacterium | reverse complement strand
GCCGATGGCCAGGACCTGGGCGCGGTTGTGCTCCCAGGCCAGGCGGCCGGTGTCGGGCGAGTGGGCCAGGCCGCAGCGGATGCCGGCGATCTTGTTGGCCGCGATGCTGATGCCGATGCCGGTGCCGCAGATGAGGATCGCGCGCTCGGCGCGGCCCTGCAGGACCTCGGCGCAGGCCAGGGCGGCGTAGTCGGGGTAGTCGACGCTGGCGTCGCCCTCGGTGCCGAGGTCGCGCACCTCGTGGCCGCTGCCGCGCAGGTGCGCCACCAGCGCGCGCTTGAGGGCGGGAGAGGCGTGGTCGCCGGCGATCACGAGCTTCATGTGCGTGCCCCTGTCATGGTCGCGGCCGGTCCGGCCGGGCTGCATCCTGCCCAGGCCGTCCGGCCGGTCGAGTCGGGAACCCCGGACCCCTGCGGGCCCGGCCCGGTTTCAGGCCTTGGCGGTCAGGACCTTGTCGAGGAGCCCCTCGATGGCCTTGGCCTCGCGGATCTCCATGGCGACCTGGTTGCCCTGGCCGCTCTTGCGCAGCTGCTCGGCGATGTCCTGCGGACGGCGGCCGGTCTGCTGCGCGGCCATGAGGATCTGCTCGCGGAAGTCGTCGTCGGTGACCTGCACGTCCAGGCTGTCGCTGAGGGCGGTCATGATGCAGTGGCGCTTGAACGCCTTCTCGACCCCGGCCTTGGCCTCGGCCTTGGCCTTGGCGGCGTCCTCGTTCTTCTCCTTGGCCTTGGCTTCGGCGTCGGCCTCGGCGCGGGCGACCGCGGCGGCCAGGGCCTTGGGCGGCAGCTCGACCTGGACCTTCTCGATCAGCGCGGTGGTCAGCTGCTCGACCTGCTTGCCGCGCACCTCGCCCTGCTTGCGGGCGGCGATGCGGGCCTTGAGGGTCTCCTTGAGACCGGCCAGGTCCTTGGCGCCGACCTTCACGGCCAGGGCGTCATCGAGGGCGGCGGCGCGCATGCGGCTGCCGGAGACGATGGTGGCCGTCAGCTTGGCGGTCTTGTTGGCGTGCTCGGCGGGGGTGAAGTTGCCGGGCAGGACGGTGTCGAAGGCGACGCTGTCGCCGACCTTCTTGCCGGCGAAGGCCGCGATGACCTCCTTCGGCTGCTTGCCGAAGAGCGGGTAGCCGCCGACCAGGTGGTTGAACTGGCTCAGCTTGCGGATCTCGGCGCCATCGACGCTGAGGCTGCCGTCGAGCACGGCGGAGTCGTCCTCCTGCACCGTCTCGTCGGCGGCCAGGGCGGTCATCTCGCCCAGGCGCTTGGCGATAGAGTTCGCGAACTCATCGACCTCGGCGTCGGTCACCGCGGCGTCACCGGCCTCGACCTTCAGCTCGGCGGCGGCGGGGATGGCGACGGCGGGGTAGACCTCGAAGGAGAGGATCAGCTTGAGGCCGTCCTTGCGCTCCAGCCCTTCGTTCTCGATCTGGCCGAAGGGGCGGAGCTTGTGCTCCTTGATCGCGCTGTTGAGCGCCTCGTCGGACAGCGCCTCCTCGGCCTGGGCCTGGGCGGCGGCGCCGTAGCGCTTCTCGAGCAGGGCCTTGCTGGCCTTGCCAGGGCGGAAGCCCTCCACCTTCACCTCGCTGGCCAGACGCTTGATCAGCTGGTCCTTGCGGGCCGAGACCTCGGCAGGGGTGTAGGTGATGGTGAGGCGCTTGGCGAGCGTGCCGGCGTCGGCGACCTGGACCTGCATGATAGTGTGGCTCCGCGAAAGGGCGCGCAGTGTGCCGGCGTGGGGGGGAGGGGCAAGTGCGAGCCCTCCGGCACATACGGACCCATGCTGTTGCCGTCCGCCGCCAGGCCCGAGCATGGCGGCGGAGGCTTCCGGGCCATGGAGATCGTGATCGGCATCGTCTGCTTCATCCTCGGCGCCGGCGCCATGCTGCTGCTCAGCTACTCGCGTGCGTACCTGCTGTGGCTGCGGGCGAAGTCGGCCGGCATCCCCGTCCCCGCCGGCGAGCTGGTCCTGGCCGTGCTGTCGCGCCAGCACAGCGAACGCAGCCACGACGCCTGGCTGCCCTGCCGCGAAGCCGGGGTCGAGCTGCCCATCGCCTACTTCACCGGCCACCACCGCAGCGGCGGCGACGTCAGCGCCCTCGCCAGGGCCCTCATCGCGGCCAAGCGCGGCCACGTCGAGATCGACGCCCAGAAGCTGGCGGCGATCGCCCTGGCCGGCACCGACCCGGTGAACCTGGTGCGTCAGCACCTGGAGCCGGAGCTGTCCTACAACGATCCGCGCACCTTCGGCATCGCCATCGGCACCAGCGGCATCCTGGGCAAGGACGCCTGGCCGCTGGGCGAGGCGCATCTCGGCAGCGCGCCGCAGTTCCCGGTCTTCGCCCACGGCGAGAAGATCGCGGCCGGGACCCCGGTGGTGGTGAAGCAGGTGCACGGCAACCACGTCGCCGTCATCCCATTGACGAAGTCCTGATAGACCATGTCCTGACAATCACTTAGGGACATCCAACGAAGCCGCCCCGGTTGGACCGGTGTTTGCGTTGACGCTGGTGCTCCGCTAGACTGACAGGGACGGCCATGGACACCATCCTGCTCGCAATCCAGGCGCGCGTGCTGCTGTGGGTCGGCATGACCTACATCATCATCGGCCTCTGGCTCGGCACCGACCCGGTGGCCCTGGCCTGGCGCGCCCCGGCCGCCGCCGTGCTGGCCATGGTGGTCGCCGGGTGGCTGCTGCGCCAGGTCGCCGGCGTGGTCGAGGAGCGCGCCGC
>JAFLCQ010000532.1 GCA_017302815.1 Planctomycetota bacterium | reverse complement strand
GGCGGCGGCGGCTACGCCGAGCTGGCCGCCGTGCCGCAGGACATGGTCCTGCCGCTGCCCGCGGGACTGGGCATGGCCGAGGCCGTCGCCATCCCCGAGTCGTTCGCCACCGCCTTCCTCAACCTGCACGGCGAGGCCGGCATGCAGGCGGGCGACACCGTCCTGGTGCAGGCCGGCGCCAGCGGCCTGGGATTGGCGGCGATCCAGCTCGCCAAGCTGGCCGGCGCCACCGTGGTGACCACCGTCGGTTCGCCTGCGAAGCGCGACTTTGCCGCCGCATTCGGCGCCGACATCGTCGTCGACCACAAGAACGAGGATCTGGTCGCGGTGCTGCAACGGCATCCGCCGGATATCGCCCTCGACTGCGTCGCCGGGCCGGACCTGGGGCGCCAGCTCGCATGCCTGCGCCGCGGCGGGCGCTGGATCGTCATCGCCACCCTGGCCGGGCCGACCGCGACGATCGACGCCGGCGACCTCTTCCGCCGCGGACTGCGCCTCATCGGCAGCACCCTGCGCAGCCGCTCCCCGGCAGCCAAGGCAAGGCTGCTGGCGCGCATGGAGCACGAGCTGTGGCCCGCCTTCGCCGACGGCAGGCTGCGCGTCGCTATCCATCAGGCGCTGCCGATGGCCCGCGCCGACGAGGCGCATGACATCCTGCGCCGCAACGCCAACATGGGCAAGGTCGTCCTCACCCTGCCAGCCGCGGAGCACGCATGAGCGACGTCTCGTTCCGCCTCGACGGCCAGGTCGCCGTGGTCACCGGCGGCGCCAGCGGCATCGGCCTGGCCAGCGCCCGCCTCTTCGCCTCCCTGGGTGCGGCGGTCTGCCTCATGGATCGCCACGCCGACCAGGCCGAGGTGGCGGCGGCCGAGCTGCGCGCCAGCGGCGCCGACGCCAGCGCCAGCGGCATGGACATCAGCGACGAGGGCCAGGTGGCCGATGCTTTCGCCACCGCGCTGCGGCGGCACGGGCGCATCGACGCCCTGGTATGCAATGCCGGCGCGGGCAGCAACGCGCCGGCGGTCGAGATGGGCCTGGAGGCGTGGAACGCGGCCATCGCGGTCAACCTGACCGGCACCTTCCTGTGCGCGCGCGAGGCGGCTCGGCATATGATCGCCGCCGAGCGCGGCGGCGCGATCGTGTGCACCGCCTCGATCATGGGACTGTCGGGCGGCGGCTTCGGCAACAACGTCAACTACCAGGCCAGCAAGGGCGGAGTGGTCAACCTCGTGCGCGGTCTGGCGGTGGAATGGGCCCGGCACCGCATCCGCGTCAACGCCGTCGCCCCGGGCTGGGTGCGCACGCCCTTCATCGGCTGGGACAAGGACCCGGCCCGCCTCGCCAGGCTCGCCGACCTGGTGCCGCTCGGGCGCCTGGCCGAAGCCGAGGAGATCGCGCCGGCCATCGTCTTCCTCGCCGGGCCGGGGGCGGCGATGATCACCGGCCACACTCTGCCGGTCGACGGCGGATTCCTCGCACGATGAGCATGCCCCGCCTCCGCGTCGTCCAGATCGGGATCTGCCACGAGCACGCCGCCGCCAAGATGCGCACGCTACGCGCCCTGCCCGAGGTCTTCGAGGTCGTCGGCGTGGTCGATGATCGCACCCTCCATGCGGCCTCCGCCCACATCGTCGAGGAGTGCCTGACCGCTTACGATGGCCTGACCTGGCTGAGCGAGGCCGAGGCGCTGGCGATGCCGGGCCTCGACGCCGTGCTGGTCGAGACGCCCAACGCCGATCTCGTAGCAACCGCCCTGCGCTGCCTGGAGCACGACCTGCCCATGCACATGGACAAGCCGGCCGGCTGGGATCTTGCCGCATTCGACCGCCTGCTGTCCGGCTGCGACGCACGCGGCCTGCCCTTCCAGATGGGCTTCATGTTCCGCGCCAATCCCGCTTTCGCCTTCTGCGCGCAGGCGGTGCAGGCGGGTTGGATCGGCGAGATCAGCTCCATCCAGGCTGACATGAGCCACGACTACGGCGGCGAGGCCTACCAGCGCTACCTCGCGCGGATGCCCGGCGGGATCATGTTCAACCTCGGCTGCCACCTCATCGACGCGGTGGCCGGCCTGCTGGGCCGGCCGCAACGGGTCGTGCCGCTCAACCTGTCGACCTCCGACGTCGCCGACGGCACCGCCAACCTCTGCCAGGCCACCCTGATCTACCCGCATGCCTTCGCCACCGTCAACGCCTGCAGCCGCAAGGCGGGCGGGCTCGACGCCCGCCGCATGGTCGTCTGCGGCAGCAACGGCACCATCGAACTGAGCCCGCTGGAGCGCTTCGACGGCCAGCCCCTCGCTGTGCACCTGACCCTGCGCGAGGCGCGTGGCGGCCATCCCGCCGGCCGCAGCGTCATCGACTGCGGTGCGCGTCGCGACCGCTACCGCGAGCACCTGCTGGAATTCGCCGACATGGTGCGCACGCGCACACGCGGACGCCACGGCAGCGCCCACGACCGCCTGGTGCATGAGATCACCCTGGCGGCGTCCGGCTGCATCGACTGGACCGCCTGAACCGCAGGGAGACGACATGGAAACCAACGACTTCCGCGACGGCGTGGCCGTCATCACCGGTGCGGCCTCGGGCATGGGCCTGCTGGCGGCGCAGCGCTTCATCGCCGGCGGCGCCGCGGCGGTGCTGGTCGATGCCGACCGCACGGCGGTCGAAGCGGCTGCCTCCGCCCTGCCCGTCGGCCGTGCCATGGCGGCGGTGGCGGACGTGCGCCGCTGGAA
>JAFLCQ010000531.1 GCA_017302815.1 Planctomycetota bacterium | reverse complement strand
AGAAGCTCGCCGACATGGGCTATTTCGGCATCATGATTCCCGAAGAATATGGCGGCATGGGCCTGGGCTGTTTCGAATATTGCCTGATCGCCGAGGAGCTGGCGCGCGTCGCCGGGCTCGCACCCGAGCAGGCGAAGGCCGAACTCCTGGCGAAGCTCGATGCCGAGCTGGCCGCCGAGCAGTCCGCGCGCATCGCGGCGCACGAGAAGTCCCTGCACGAGCGCGCCAAGGACCTGGGCGTCGAGATCGTCGCCCGCGCCGTGCAGCGCTACGCCGCCGAGCACACCGCCGAGACCACCGCCACCCGCATCCAGCTGCCCAGCGAGGAGTACAAGGGGCGGATCATCGGCAAGGAAGGCCGCAACATCAAGGCCTTCGAGCAGGCTTCGGGCGTCGACGTCATCATCGACGAGGCGCCGGACATCATCTTCATCAGCTGCTTCGATCCCATCCGCCGCGAGGTCGCGGTGCGCACCCTCAAGCGCCTGGTCGAGGACGGCCGCATCCAGCCCGCGCGCATCGAGGAGGAGCTGGCCAAGGTCCGCGCCGAGCTCGACCGCGAGCTGATCCGCCTGGGCGAGGAGGCCGCCTTCCGCTGCGAGGTCTCCGGACTCCACCCGCAGATCATCAAGCTGCTGGGCAAGCTGCACTTCCGCACCAGCTACGGCCAGAACGTCCTGGTCCACACCCAGGAGGTCGCCTTCCTGTGCGGCGCCATGGCCGCCGACATGGGCCTGGATCCGCGTCTGGGTCGCCGCTGCGGCCTGCTGCACGACGTCGGCAAGGCGATCGACCACGAGCAGGAGGGCAGCCATCCGCAGCTGGGCTACGAGGCCCTGAAGCGCTGCGGCGAGAGTGAGACCGTCGCCAACGCCGCCCTCGCCCATCACGAGGGCCACGATCCGCTGACGCCCTACACCGTCATCGCCGCCGCCGCCGACGCGATCAGCGCCGCACGCCCCGGCGCCCGCCGCGCCAACCTTGAGCAGTACCTCAAGCGCCTGGCGCAGCTCGAGGACATCGCGGTGCGCTTCCCCGGGGTGCAGAAGGCCTACGCCATCCAGGCCGGCCGCGAGCTGCGCGTCATCGTCAATCAGCACACCGTCGCCGACGCCGAGCTGGCCAAGATCGGTCGCGACATCACCCGTGCCATCGCCGATCAGGTCGCCTTCCCGGGCGAGGTGAAGGTCACCCTGATCCGCGAGACGAGGCACATCGCCGTCGCGCGATGATCACCGATCCCATCGAAACCTGGAGCGCCGCCGCCTTCCCGCGCACCCTCCTGTGGGATGATGGCGGCGTCGTGCTGGCCGAGGGCGTGGCCTGGGATGCCGCAGCCAGCGGCCCCGGTCGCGGCATCCGTCTGGCGCGCGCCCTCGGTCGCCTGGAAGGCGGTCGCGGCAACCGGCCGCTGGTCATGGGCGCCCTCGCCTTCGAGGACGCCAGCCAGCAGCCCTCGCCTTGGGGCGATCTGCCCGGAGCGCGGCTGTGGCTGCCATCCCGGCTGCGCATCCAGCGCGAAGGGATCGACGTCGACCAGTGCGAAGGCCCGATCGCAGCGGTCCCCCGCAGCGATCCGTCGCCGTGGGGGCATCCGCCGCATGGCTTCAAGGAGCTGGTCGAGGATGCCGCCGGCCTCATCCGCGAAGGCGCCTTCCGCAAGGTGGTGGTGGCCCGCGCCGTCGACCACCACCTGCCCGCCGACCACCGCGACGACGTCGCCCTGGCCCGGCTGAAGGCGAACGCCGGCGACGGGGCCTGCGTCTACGCCCAGGACCTGCCCGATGGCGCGCTCTATCTCGGGGCGACCCCGGAGCTGCTCCTGTCCGCGCGCGGCAACGTCGTGGAGACGCATGCCCTGGCCGGCACCTGCGCCGCCAGCGACGACGACGACACCGACCAGCACCGCATCGAAGCCCTGCTCGGCAGCACCAAGGAGCGCAAGGAGCACGGTCTGGTGGTCGAGCACATCGTCGCCGCCCTGCGCAGCCGCTGCCGCCCCTTCGCGGTCGAGGCCAGCCCGCATCCCCGCCGCTGCGGCCGCCTCACCCACCTCGAGACGCGCATCGCCGCCGAGCTGGCCGACCCCGACTACCTCGACGTCATCGCCGCCCTGCATCCGACGCCGGCGACCTGCGGCCTGCCCAATCCCGCCGCCGCCAGCTGGCTGGCGCGCCATCAGCGCATGCGCCGCGGCCTCTACTGCGGCGCCCTGGGATGGATCGGTCCCGACAGCTGCCGCGCCGTCGTGCTGCTGCGCGGAGCGCTGCTGTCGCCCGACCGCGCGGTCGCCCGCTGCTTTGCCGGCGTCGGTGTGGTCGAGACCTCGGACCCAGACCTGGAATGGGAGGAGACCGAGCTGAAGCTCGGGCTCATCCGCCGCAGCCTGCGGGTCGGCCATGCCTGACCCCAACCTCAACGCCCTGTGGTGCCGCTGCCTCGCCGAGGAGCTGCTGCGTTCGGGATGCCGCCGCGCCGTGCTCTGCCCGGGATCGCGCAACAGCCCGCTGCTGTTCGCCCTCGCCGAGGTCCTCGGCGACGGCGTCGTGGTGCATGTCGACGAGCGCGGCGCCGCCTTCCACGCCCTGGGCATGGCCAAGGCGCTGCGCCAGCCGGTGGCGGTGTGCGTGACCAGCGGCAGCGCTGCCGCCAATCTGCTGCCCCCTGTTATGGGAAAACTACTTGAACTCACCAATGTCCATTCCTATTACGGACACATCCATGCCTTGAAAGG
>JAFLCQ010000530.1 GCA_017302815.1 Planctomycetota bacterium | reverse complement strand
CGGGCCGTCCGGCGATGCGCAGGATGACGTCGCCGGCCTGCAGGCCGCTGGCACCGGGGCTCTTGACCGCCGGTCCGGCCGGTCCATCGACCAGCTCCAGGCCCTCGGGCAGGTCGGCATGACGGACATAGCCGCCTTTCGCTTCGCGCAGCAGGGGGATGAACTCGGCGAGCTGCGTGCAGGCGATCGCCAGCCCGATGCCGCTGTTGATGCGGAAGCCGGTGCGCGAGCGGATCTGCCCGTTTATCCCCAGCAGCCGGCCATCGGCGGAGAACAGCGGGCCTCCGCTGTTGCCCGGGTTGACCGGCGCGTCGACCTGCACGCAGTCGGCGTAGTCGCCGCGCACCAGCCTGCCGCTGCCGAGGACGCCGCGGGTCAGGGTGGGGACATCGTCGAGGTCGCCGAGCCCGAAGGGGTTGCCGATGGCGAAGACCGGGGCGCCGGGGATGAGGTCGGCGGCCGTGGCCAGCGCCGCCGCCGGCATCCGCCCGTCGGGCCGCACGGCTGACAGCAGAGCAAGATCGCCGACCGGGTCGGTGCCGAGGATGCGCGCTGGCACCGACACGCCGTCGTTCCAGCGTACCTCCAGGTCGCTTTCGCCGGCGATGACGTGGTTGTTGGTCAGGACCAGGCCGCTGGCGTCGACCACCACGCCGCTGCCGCTGGCGACGAAGACGTAGCTGCCGACGGCACGGGCGGCGACGTCTTCGCCGACGAGTGCGCCGCACAGCAGCAGCAGGAATGCCGCCAGGAGGTTCATGGCGTGAATTCCCGCAGTTCGACCTGCACCGTGACGTCGGCGTTGCCGCGCGCGACCACGACCTCGACCCGCTCGCCCGGTCGGCGCTTCAGCAGGATGCGCGAGATGGCGTCGGGACTGGTGGCCTGGGTGCCGGCGACCGTGCGCAGCACGTCTCCCTGCTGCAGGCCGGCGGCTTCCGCCCCGGTGCCTGGCGTCACGCTGAGGATCTGCAGCCGGCCATCGCGCGGGCGCAGCACCACGCCCAGGCCCAGGATCGGCGGGCGTTCGAAGGTGCGTCCGGCGCGCATCGCCGGCAGGGCGGCTGCGATGCGCGCGGCATCGACCGCCATCGCCACGCCGGAGTTGATCAGCCACGGGCGCTCGTCGCTGGGGCCCAGCAGGACGCACAGGCCGGTGACGCGCCCGGAAGCGTCGATCAGCGGACCGCCGAGCGAGCCGTAGTTCGCCCGCGCGTCGGTCTGCAGCAGGGCGAGGCGGGATTGCGCCCGCCGCCGCTCGGTCGCCGAGATGCAGCCCAGGGTGGCGGTCCATGATCCGCCGCCGCGATGCCTGCCCATCAGGACGATCTCGTCGCCGAGTCCCGGTCCGGCGCTGGCCAGCTCTGCGACCGGCAGGCCGTGCGCGCGTTCGCAGCGCAGCAACGCCAGATCGAGCGGCAGGTCGCGGCCGAGTACCGTGCATGCGATGTCGCCTGCGGGCAGCAGCAGGCGTCCATCGGTCGCGCCGCCGTGCAGGTTGCTGGCGGAGGTCAGCAGGAGGTCATCGCCAAGCGACAGGGCGCAGATCGGTTGATCGGTGTAGAAGACCTGCTGTTGATGCCAGTACTGCTCCCACCAGGTCGCCAGGCGATCGCGTTCGGAGGCGGCGGCCTCGCCGAGCAGGCGCGGCGGCCGGCCGACGCCATCCGGGTTGCCTGGTCCGCGCGGACGCTGCATGTAGACCAGGCCGAGCGACGGCGCAGCCGCGCTGGCGATGCGCCTCCATGCCGCGCCCGAGGTGGCCGGTGCAGCCTGGGCAGGCGGCAGATCGAGGCCGTCGAGGATGCGCGCAAGCGGAACGCACAGCGGCAGACGGCGTTCGCGCGCCTGTGCCCGGCTGGTGAGACCGACCAGCCGCCCGGCATCGTCCAGCAGCGCGCCGCCCTGGTTGCCGTCGTTGATCGCGGCATCGGTTTCGATCGCAGGGCCGTTCCAGCTCGCCAGCACGCGGCCGCCGCGCCCGCGCACGGCGGGTTCACCTTCCGGCAGTTCATAGAGGCCGCTGACCACGCCGCGCGAGATGGAGGCTGCGCCATCCAGCATGATCGCGTCGGTGGCGTTTCCCGCGCTCCAGACGCGGTCCAGCACCTGCAGGCGACGGCTGTCGGCCAGGGGGACAGGCTGCAGATCGGCTGGCGGATCAGCTACCCGCAGGAGCACCGCTGAGGAACGAGGGTCGCGGGCCACGACCCGCGCCGAGCGGCGCAGGCCGCCATGCACGACGACCTCGACGTTCGCCTGTCCTTCGGGCACCGCTTCCGCAAGGGTGATGGCAGTGCTGTTTTTATCGATAAAAACCGCACTTCCGGCGATCTCATCGCCGTTGGCGGAGGCCACCGCGAGGATGCCGGTCGGGGCTTCGAGGGCGCCCAGGAGGGCGCCGCAGGCGAGGGCGGAGGCGATGCGGAACGGGCTCGGCACGGCTCAAGTCTATATCCGTAAAGTTCTGTGTGCAGTCATCTTCCGTCGGGTCCGGACACCCGTGGGGCGGGCAGTGGAAATTGCCCTATTGACACTTTCGCGAGGCTGCTAAGTTGTTCCTCCCACGCACGACGGAGGCTGCGACAAGCAGCCGAGGGAATGCGGGGATGGTTGACAAATCGAGATCCGTAGCGCGAGTCGTAGCGCGAAACCCAACCCCGTTGGGTGTAGCGCGACCGGTAGACTTCGGTCTCCCGGGGCGATCCTTCTTCGGAGGGGTTGCCGCAACTAAACAA
>JAFLCQ010000053.1 GCA_017302815.1 Planctomycetota bacterium | reverse complement strand
AGACGCGGCAGGTCCGGCAGGTTGCGGCCGGGGCGGAACTCGGTGGCCACGGCGAGCTGGCCGCCGCCGCTGAGCGAATAGCGGATGGTGGCGGAACTGCCGTTGGCGGGGATGGCCAGCTCGGCGCTCCAACCGCCGGGGATGCGGCCGGCGGCGGTGCGCAGGCCGGTGGCCTCCCAGGCGCGGAAGCTGAACAGGTCGTCCGTCGAGACCAGGCGGCCGCTGGGCTGCGCGGCGCCGTCGCCGACGTTCAGCGACATCAGGTCGAGGGTGGTGTTGAGCGGATTGACCTGGAACTCCATCCATTGCCGGCCGTCGCCCTGCGGATCGACGAAGACCTCGACCACGTCGTCCATGTAGACGTTGCCATCGTGCTCGATCGTCCCCGCGGCCCACGGCTCGTCGTCCTGGCAGCGGAAGGAGACGTAGAGGGCGTCGGCATCCCACAGCAGGCGGATCTCGGTGCCGAGGCGGTCGAAGATGGCGGGGCGCTTCGCCCCACGAGCCGGCGACAGGCCGTCGACGACCGCCGCCGCGGCCCAGACGGCGTCGTCCAGGCTGCCGTCGATCGTTGGCGGCGCGGAGGCGGCAGGCACCTGCAGGGATGGCCGCTCCGCCGCCCCGACGACACAGATCGCGAGCAGCAGCAGCCCCTGGGATGGCAGGCGCATCATTCGACCCTCAGGCTGTCCAGGCGCATGGCGCCCAGTTCGAAGGCGTCGATGCGCAGCGCGCCGTCGACGATGGTGAAGGGGACGTCGGCACCGGTGACCAGATCCACCACCCGGCGGGCGGCGGGGAAGGGCAGGCGCAGCGCCACCCGCGTGGCGGCGGTGCCGACGTGGACGATGCCAACGTAGGCGCAGTCCGTGCCGGGATAGGTGCGCACGCGCACCGCCGGATCGGCGCAGGCCTCGGGGCGCACCGTGCCGGGCACCGCGGGCAGGGCGCGGAAGGCCTGCGCGAAGCGGCGGTGCACATCCACGAAGGCGCGGCCGAAGGTGTAGGTGGTGAGGGTGAAGATGTGCGGATCGGCGTGGAAGCTGGCCAGCACCTCCTCGGCCATCGCGAAATCGCGGCCGCCAGGGACCATCTCGCTGGTCTCGTAGTTGTCGTGGTGAACGTTCCAGCGCCCCTTCTCCTCGTAGTTGAACATGTTGCAGACGGCGAGGCCGGCTCCGGTGCGGAAGTACTCCAGGTACGGGGCGTTGTCAGCGAGGTAGCGCCAGTGCATCGGCGCGAAGAGATGGATGCCGTCGATCTTCGCGTACAGCTCGGGACGCAGGATCCAGTGCGGCTCCGCGAAGGAGGTCAGCTGGCGGACGTAGTCGGCGTCCTTCAGCGCCCGCTGCACCGCGGTGATGCGCTCATGATACAGCCGGGCGCGGTCGATGTTGTAGTAGTCCGACCAGTCCTCGGGCTTGTTGAAGCCGTTCGCGGTGGGTCCCATGTTCCAGCCATCCGGATCCCAGTTGTAGTAGTAGAGCTGGAGATCGGGCCTGATCGAGCGCAGCTTGTCGCGGATGCGCACCAGGAAGTCGCGATGCTTGCCGCGCCACCACTCGTTGTACACGGCGCCCATCTTGCCCGATGCCCACTTGGCCTGGGCCTTGCCATCGCCGGTCGGCGGCGTCGTGCCGGTCTCGCGGCAGAACAGCGCGATGTCCGGGATCCCGTAGCTGACCTTGATGCGGTCGCTGCGCATGCGGTAGTGGATGCCGGCGATGTGCGGGTAGGCCCCGATCCACGCCCCGACCAGCTCATCGATCAGCATCTCCATCTCCGCCCAGGCGGCTGGGTGCAGGATGTTGGCGCCGAAGTTGAAGAAGCGTCCGCACGGATCCGGGGCACCGTCGGGGCCGATGACGCGCGCCTCCTTCGCCAGGGTCGGACTGCCGCCGTACTCGATGCGGGGGATGATCGGCAATCCGGCGGCGGCCGTGGCGCGCAGGAACTGCTCGTAGAGGGCGCTGTTCTCGCCTTCGCCCTCGGTGGCGCTGTTCCAGGCGTCCGGCGCCGGGGTGTTCCAGCCGCCCTTGGTGGGGAAGTAGACCGCCGCGCCCCACTTCTCGAAGACCGGGGCGACCGCGTTGAAGCCCATGAGGCGGGCATGCCGCGCCATGTCGAAGGGCCGGATCTCCGGCTCGCGCTCCCAGTCGTGCATCAGCACGCGCTGCGGCTGGCCCTGGGGCAGGCGGATCTGCGGATAGACCGCCTGCGGATCCGGGATCTCGTACAGGCGGAGCTCGGCCACGCCCGGGCCGACATCGTACTCCGGGGCGTAGCACCTGCCGATGTCGTGGAAGGCGACCCAGAAGCCGTGCCGCGACGAGGCCATGCGCGCGCCTTCGGATCCGTAGGTGGTGGTGTCGTTGAACACGAAGTTGTCCATCCACTGCCACTCGCCGGTCTGCGGGTAGTTGACCCGGGGATCGTCAGGACCGGCTCCGGAGCGGAATCCGGTGCCGTTGTAGTTGCGGCCGGCCTTGATCTCGACCGGCATGTAGCGCTTGGCGTTGTCCGGGAACAGCATGCGCAGCACGTAGGCCTGGTGCGGCTTCATGTCGCCACGGCCGATGCGGTAGAGGAAGTGCTCGTTGTTGTTGGCCTCGCGGTAGCGGCGGCCCTGGTGCTCCTTCACCGAGATGCCGTCCTGCCAGGTGGCGTAGGCGCGGCGGCCGACCCAGCTGTCGCGGATGCCGCCCTCCTTGTAGGGATGCGGGCCCAGAGCGGGATCGGCGGCGCAGTCGATGACGTCGACCAGGCGCAGGCGGCCGTAGGGCGTGTCCTCCCAGGTCTCGGGCAGCGGCGGCAGGGCGAGGACGTCGCGCTGCGCGTAGCGCAGGCGCTGGCCGCTCCAGTCGAAGGCCGCCACCGGCACGCCGCGGCTGCACACCAGGCCGCGCAGGGCGAAGATCTCGCCGTAGAAGAGGCGCCGGTTGGCGGCGGCATCGAGGCGGATCACCGCCTCCCAGTCGCCGTCGGCACCGCGCACCAGCGGCAGCGTGCCGGCGGCGATGGTGCGGTGGAAGCACTCCTTGAGGCGGAAGTCGGCTTCGAGGCCGTCGGCCGCCAGCGCGCCGGCGAAGCGCATCACGATCTCGACCGGGCGGCCGGGCAGGGCCCCCATCTCGAAGGCGGCGGGATCGCGCTCGGATGACGGATCGCCCGCCGTGCGCACCGCCAGGCGCTCGACCGCCGGCCCGATGGCGAAGGGCCCGTCGATCAGGCCGCCGTTGCCGTACCAGTCGACCACGCGCACCGCGATGGTGTTGACGGCGCCGAAGCGCAGGGCCTCGGGCGGGATGACGATGCCGCGAAAGGCAGGGCCGAACTTGTCGATGCGCGCGACGGACACGCCGTTGACCCACACCTCGGCGCGGTCGTCCGGCCGCCCCAGATCGAGGCGGATCTGCCGGCCCTGCCAGGCCGCGGGTAGCTCGACGCGGGCGCGCAGCCAGGCCGGCCCGTCGTAGCGGTGGCCCTGATCCTCCCAGTGCAGGCCGACGCGGGCGACCCCCCAGGCGGCGTCATCGTGCTCGGGCTGATGCCAGCCCTGGGCGCGGCCGACGCCCTGCACGGCGTCCTCGTCCTCGCGGGCGATCGCGCTGCCATCGGCGCGGCGGTCGTCGCGACGGAAGCGCCAGGCGCCGTCGAGGGGGATCGGGCGCAGCGCGGACGGCAGCTCGAAGCGGCCGGTGCGGAAGTCGGCGAAGCGGATGGTGCCGGGACGGCGCAGCTCGTGATTGCGATAGCCCAGCGAGAGGTGGTCGATGCCGGCGGTGGTCGACAGCTGGGTGTACTTGCCGTCCGAACCCTGCTGGAAGGCGGCGAAGGGCAGGATGATCCGCTGCCAGGCGCCAGGCACCAGATCGACGCGCACGAAGTAGCTGACCACGCCCTTGCTGCCCCAGCGGAACTCGCCGGTGTTCAGGCGCACCATGAACTCGCCCTCGGTGTCGTCGCTGCGCACCATGAAGCTGAGGAACTGGTCGCCGCGCGCCGCCCAGGCGTCGCCGTCCTCGTTGGCGCCGAGGGCGCAGTCGACGAACTCGCCGCTGGAGTTGGGATACCACACCTCCATCGCCAGCGCATCGCCCCCCTCCCAGGCACCGCGCTCGGCCGACAGGCGCGGGCGGGTGTCGGCGGTGCCGCCGTCGCGCCAGCCGGACGTCCACCGCTTGTCGGAGAGTATGTCGTCGCGCAGGCCGCGCGTGACGCTCAGGCGCAGCGGCTCGGGCGCGGCGGTGGCGGGACCGGCGGCGAAGCGGCCGGCCAGGCCCAGGCTGAAGACGCCGAAGTTCAGGCCGCCGTTCTTGTAGCGATCGACGATGCGCACCGCGATGCTGTTCTCCGCCCCGTAGCGGATCGACGCCGGGTCGAGGCGCACGACGATGTGCGGCCCGAAGACCTTGGTGGCGAAGACCTCCTGGCCGTTCCACCACACCGTGCCGTTGTCGTCGGGGCGGCCCAGGCACAGCGCCAGGGCCTGGCCCTGCCAGGCCTCGGGCACCACCACGCGCTGACGGTACCAGGCGACGCCGTCGTAGGACTCGCCCTGCGTCTCCCAGCTCTCGCCGACGCGCAGATCCTTCCATGCCGCATCGTCGAAGCCCGGCGCCTGCCAGCCCTGCGCCACGCCGACGCCGTCGTGCGCCGCCGCATCGCGCTGGAAGCGCCACACGCCAGCGAGCGACATCAGCCCGCTCTGCGGATCGGCGCAGCGGAAGGGTTCGGCCGCCCCCAGGGCGGCGGTCAGCAGGACGCACAGGGCAGAGGCGAGCAGGGTGCGCATGTGAGATCCTTTATGGCTCTAAATTTATTATCTATGCCTATAATGGATCAGTTAAAACATCGTGACCTCAGTGTCGGCATGACAGATCTCCATCCGTCATGCTAAGCACCGTGTCTGAAAAGACATGCGGAATCCGAGCCAGCGCCCGCGACAGATGCCGGCAGCGGCCAATCCGGTGGCAACACCTTATCCAACCACGAACAGCGTCTCTTCAGCCATCCCCTGGAGTCGCAACTGGCTGCGGTTGGATCAGCACCCATCCCCAGCGGGCGACGCTGGCTCCGCTTCCGCATCGGAGGGTCAGTCGACCATCGAGGACCTCGACATCGATGGTCCCGGTGAACCAGCGCCTGGACGGCTTCACGATACCGGTGACCACGCGGACGCCCTCGACCTCGGGATGCAGGCGGCCCGTCCCCCCTTGGGCGTCGCCCACGCACACCGTGACGGTGTAGAGACCCGCCGGCAGCGCCACCTCGAAGGCATTGCCGAGGGCCGGATTGATGCCGGTATCATAGCGTTCATCCAGGCTGAGCCGACTGTTGCGGTTGTAGGTGGCCGTGCTGGCGACCGAGAAGCCATAGCTGGCACCACACCAGCGCGCTCCGAATGGCGCGCCATCGGCGATGAGCCATTGGACATCATCGCTGACAGGCGCCGCATCCTTCCCAGGCTGGAAGTTGATCGCCAGATCTGCAGGCGCGGTTGCGTCCGGACCGGTGATGGACAACCCCTCCACCTGCGCAGCCAGCTGCGAGACTGTGCTGCCGCTGCTCACCAGCACGCCCGCCTGTACCGCATCCGGCAGCGGGATGGTCAGCGTGCCGCTCGGGATCCACGTCTCTCCATCGTTGGAACGCTGGCACCACAGGACGTTGCCGCGGCGGCGGATGCGGAACCAGGTCGGACCGCTGGCCTTCCAGCTCGTGGTGCCCGGCGTGGCGCCGGCTCGGGTCTGGCCGATGCACAGGGCCTGGGAAGCGCCGGAGAGTCCCAGGAATACGCCCCGCGAACCGGCGTCCGCATTCTCACGCACTACGATGCCCACCCGTGCAGCGGCGACCGTGGTCGCCGGAGGCGGGACGCACGCCACGATGTCGAAATCCCCTGCCACTGCCGTGGCTGCCAGCTGGCCGCTCTCCCGCCTACCGACCGGACCCTTGCCGGAACCGCTGATGAACAGGGTTCCGCTGAGCGGATCCTGCCAGGCCTGGCCCATCTGACCGCCGCCGATGGCTGTGCTGATCCAGCCCGCCGGAAGATCCGGGGTGACGGTGATGGTGACCAGGGCGGGGGCGCTGGTCGCGGCAGCATTGGTGACGGTGTAGCTGAAGGTGATGTCGCCACCCGCGCCTGCCGCCGCTGTGAAGAGCAGGTTCGGCGCCGTCCCGGCGAGGCTGCCGGAGGCGGGAGCCTGAACGATGGCATAGGTCAGTTCGCCATCGATGGGGCTGGAGCCCTGCAGGGTGATCGCGACCTGCTGTCCCTGGCGGACCACCAGGTGCAGCGGCGTCGCCACCGGGACATTCGGCGTAGGCAGCACGGTGATGCGCACCAGCGCAGGCTCGGAGACGGTGAAGCCATCGCTGGCCGCCACGGTGAACTCCTCGATGCCAGAGAAACCGGCCTCAGGAGCATAGGTCAGGCGGCCATCCGCGATGGTGGCCGAGCCGTGCGCCGGAGCGGTGACCAGCGACCAGGACAGCGGATCGTCGTCGATGTCGGCCCCCCACAGCGACAGGCCTATGATCCCTTCCTGCTGCATCTCGGCGCTGCGCGCGACCGCCGTCGGCGCATGGTTGCCGATCCGGTAGGCCCGCAGGTCGCTGCCAGCGATGTACAGGCGGGAACCGGCGAGGCTGATGTGCCCACCGACGGGCGCACTGGCCTGGAGCGTCGTATCGCCACGGGCGAAGAGGTAGGTCCCCTCCGCGCCCGAGGCGATCACTGCATCCGGTGTGACGATCGGCTGCTGGCTGTACTGGAGACTGGGATAGAGGCTCGCGCAGGGATAGATGAGCTGCATGGCCCCGGTGGCCGCATCCAACTGGGCGATGCCCGTGCTGGAGTAGGCGAAGAGCACGCCGTCGTGGAGGGAGGGAATGCCGAGGAAGGAGCCTGTGGTGCTCCACGCGATCTGGTGCGTGGCCAGGTCGAGGGCGATGCATGCCCCGTTATAGATGACGTAGACCCGCGATGCGTCGGCGACCGCAGCGCCGCACTGGCCGTATCCATAGTATCCGCCCTCCGGGCTCACCGACCATTGCATCGCGCCGCCTTGCGGATCATGAGCTGCCAGCTGGCCGCCAGCCCAGGCATACAGGACACCGCCGCTCAAGGTGGGGGTCCATCCATCGACCTGCGGCTTGTAGGCGAAGAACGCTTGCGCGCCGGTCGTACGCGAGAATCCATACATGCCGCCGTAGTAACCGCCATTTACCCACACCCGGTCGCCATCGACAGTAGGGGCAAGGTGGCGCTCCCATTGCTCGTCATAGGGCGCGCTCCATTCCGTCGCTCCGCTGGCGGCGGACAGACGCCAGAGCTGGGAGTCTCCGCCATGGTTCCCACGCTGCAGATAGATGCTGCCATCGGCGAAGGTTGGTGGGTTGAGGGCGAACCCGGGATTGAAGGTGCGCGTCCACAGCACCTGGCCTGCATACGGATCGACAGCCGCCGCCTGCATGACGCCGAAATAGCTCTGGGTCGTGTAGTAGACCCTGCCATCTCCGACCGCGACCTGATGGATGTACGCCGGAGTCGTGGCGGTCCACAGCGGCAGCATGACCATCGTGCCGAGTTCGCGCGGGACATAGCCCAGATGCGCCGGCCCATTGCCCAGCGTCGGCCAGCCATCGGCAACCGCGTCTCCGCCCACCACCACCAGGACCTGGACGACGGGGCTTTCGACCTGCCCGTCCGAGGCGGCGAAGGTGAACAGGTCCTGGCCGGTGAATCCGTCCGCCGGCTGGTATGTGGCGGTAGTACCGGCGCATGCGACGATGCCGACCCTGGCCGGGCTGGCTATGCGCGTCGTCAGGGTATCCCCATCGACGTCGGAGCAGGGTAGCGCGAAGCTGGCCTCGCCTCCCGGAGCGATCCGCACGACGGAGAACCAGGCTTGCGGCTGATGGTTCACATGCGTGACGTCGATGGACACCGTGGCCGGCTGCGACTGGTCCATGCCATCGCTGACCGCATAGGTGAAGCTGTCAGCGCCATGGAACAGCTTGGTCGGAACGTAGGTGACCTCGCCCCCACCGCCGAGGGCGACCGTGCCATGCTGCGGCTGGGTCAGGATCTCATAGGTCAGGTCGTCCCCATCCGCATCCGTTCCGAGGAGCTGGAACTGGGCGCTGCCATCCTCGGGCACCGTCGCCTGCACCGGCGATGCGACCGGAGGGTTGGCGCTGCGGACGGTCAGGTAGACCGTGATATACTTGTAGATGCTGTCCGTCGAATCGGTGAGCAGGGGCAGGTAGCCGTAATAGTAGCCGTTCGCCATGCCGTCGGCCGATACCGTCAGTTCAGCGGAGGCCTCGTCGCCTGCGGGCACCGCGCCCTGCGTCGGGGACAGGGCGAGCCAGGGATACCAGTTGGAAGCGACTTCCCATTGGCTCGGAAGGCTGCCGGTGCTCGTGAGGGTGATGGCCTGGCTGGCGGAGGATCCACGCTGCAAGGTCAGCGACACGGGGTCGGGCGACACCGTAAGGGAACGTTTCCCCAGCACTGGGCTGAACACGGCATCCGGAGGCAGCGTCACCGTCGTGCTTGCTGATTCATAGTTCCAGCACCAGACGTTCACCGTGCCGCTGCCAGGTTTGAGCCCAGTGATGCAATAGCTGCCATCAGATGCGGTCACCTGCCACCAGCCCTGGCAGCTCACATACGCACCCTCCAGCGGCGCACCGGTCCCATACTGGGTGACGACGCCTTGCACCCGGCAGTTCCATGTCACCTGCAATTCCAACGTGGAATTCCAGGGGCCACCTTCCGCCGCGGTCATCGAGCAAGCGACGGCGATGATGGCCCCGTCGGGACAGTCCGGATCGATGCTGATGGCGAAGGGGGCGGCGGGCAGCGACGTGCCCAGACCCGGGACAGTGGCGTAGACAGCGGTGGCGACCGGAAAGGTGACGTACGGACTGCTGCTGGACAGCGTCGCCGTCACATCGACAGCCGCTGTCGTGCCGCGATTCCTGAGCGGCACCGACCAGGCGATGGTCTCGCCCGGCTCGGCCGTGCCATCGCCATCGCCCACGATCGGCACGTCGCCCGTATCGATCACCGTAGGCGTGCCGGAGTCCAGTTGCGCAGGAGTCACGACGGTGAAGAGCACCGGCACCGAGACCTTGGGGTCGGCAGGAGCGGTGGTGATGAAGACCAGACTGCCCTGGTAGCTGCCGCCCATCTGCGCGTCAGCTGTCGCGATCACATCCAGGTCGATGCTTCCGCCCGGGGGTATGGTGCCGGAGAGCAGGCTCGTCTGCAGCCAGTCGGCACCGACGGACTGGCCGCCGATGCGCAGATCGCCGACATACCAGCCTTCGTAGGCATTGCCGTAGCTGCCACGGGTATCAAACCAGAAACGGATCTGCACGTTCTGGCCAGCATAGCCGGCCAATGATGCCGCCACCGTGTGCCAGGCGGCATCGTTCTCATAGGTCTGATGCACGGTGCTCCAGTAGTCGCCATCGGTCGACACCTGGATCAGGCTGGCATCAGAGTAGTAGCTTCCCTCGGTCTCGCGCCACTGCTGCCAGCTCAGCGTCGGATCGTCCAACGGGACGGCGACGTTGGCGAAGGTCAACATGCCGGAATTGCTGCCGCCGGTATCATAGTTCCGCTGCGCCTCGACACCGTAGTACCAGACTGGTTGGCCGCCAACCGTGCGGTAGCTGGTCGAGTGCCATAGGCCGGTTGCCGCCGGAAAGCTGGTCTGCGCGGCCACCGTGAATTCCGTCGCGATGTCGCCAGGATTGCCGAGCGTGATCGTCGTGCTGCCGTTCGAGCCCGGTACGGCGCTGAGCTGCAGCGGACCGGCCGGGCTCGTGAATCCCGGCGTTCCGAGCAGCGGATCCCAGGTAGCGTCCGGCGGAGTGGTGATCTGGGTCTGGGCGGTGAGCGCACCGGGCTTGCTGGCGCTGGCGGCATGGGTTCCCGCAGGGACGCCGGTGAAGCCGTAGCTGCCATCGGCGCCGCTGGTGGTGACGATCCCGGCGATGCTGATGATGGCGCCGGCGACAGGCTGGCCCAGGCCGTCATGCACCGTGCCGCTCAGTCGCGAGCTCCAATGCACCAGCAGCGTGGTGTCCGCGCTGGTGGTGATGCCATTTGGCAACGTGGCGCTGTAATGGAGCGGAATGGAGGTATAGTTCGGGCAGTCGGAGAGGATGGTGAGCACGAAGGGCTGCTCGGGGATGGCCGACTCGCCGCCGGGGATGACCGGCAGAGCCGACGTCCCGGCCGTGATTTGCACGTATGGACTGGTGCTGGAGAGGGCGGCGACAGCGCCGCTGGCCGTGATCGTCCCCTGGTTCTTCCAGGTGGGGGACAAGGCGATGGTCTCACCCGGTTCTGCGACGGAGTCCCCATCGCCAAGGGCTGGCGCAACCGCATCGGTCCAGGCAGCGTTAGTGAGCACCAGTTCGGGCTGGATCTCGCGCACGAAGGAGACCTGGACCGGCACCATGGCGCCGCCAGGAACGTCGCCGGCGACGAACACCGTGCCCTCGTAGGCACCTGCCGGGACGGCGGAGGCGTTGGCCTGGATCTGCAGGTCGGCGCTCGCTCCAGGAGGCACGATCCCGGAAGCTGGCGAGCAGGTGAGCCAGGGTTCCATCTTGATCTGGCCGATACGGATGGCGTCGACGTACCAGCCCTCGGTGGAGTTGAAGACCCCGTCGATGCTGTCGAACCAGAAGCGCACGGCGATGCTCTGCCCGGCATATGCGCTGAGGTCGACGCTGACGTCGTACCAGGACAGCGAATTGTCGGTCTCCTGGCGCAGGGTGGTCCAGGTCCCGGCAGGCGCGACGACCTGCGCCTCGGCGATGCCGTCGCGCCGCGCCATCTGCGCAGCGGGTGCAGCGACGGTCATCCAGCTCTGCCCGGCATCGCTGGACACCTGCACCAGGCTCTGGTCCCAGGCGATCCCGTATTCGACGCTGCGCCAGGATGAGAAGCGCAGGATCGGATCGTCGATCGGGACGGCCACGGATGGGAAGGCGAGGGCGCCGCTGGTGCGCCCGCCGGTGTCGAAGTTCCGCTTCGCCTCGTCGCCGTAATACCACGACGTACCTGACCCCGAAGCGGTACGATAGCTGGTGGTATGCCACAGACCGCTGGTTATCGCTTCGGTCGAGCTGGTTATGGCGAAGGCCAGCGGCGCATCGCCGGGGTTGGCGATGGTCACGCTGGCGACTGGCTGGTCGGTGGTGAGATCGACCTCGGTCGGCGACACGAGCATCCCGGCGGCTCCGAGCTGCAGGTCGAGGACCGCATCCGGAGGCACCGTCACCGCGACCGCGCTGCCCGGGTTCAGGCCGGCAGCCTCGGCCCGGACCTGGTAGGAGCCCGCTGGCACCACCATCGCGAAGGCTCCGTCGGCCCCGCTGGTCGCGCTGCCCGACACCGCACCGGACCACCACACGGTGGCCCCGGAGATGGGCACTCCGCTCGCCTGACGGCTGACGGTTCCGCTGATCCGCGTGGTGGTGACAAACTCCACCGGCAGGTTGAATACCCAGGAAGACGCGCCGGCGCCGGCGGTCAGGGTCAGCGCCACGGCGTGCGGCGTCGACGCATCCGCGGCCAACCGGATGCGGTAGGGCGCGTCCCCGTTTGCCGACTGCCCAGGTGCCAGGTCGCCGAAGACAGCCGTGCCCTGCTCGATCTGCACCGCCGGATCGCTGGTGGTGATGGTCGCCTGCAGGCCGGCCACGGCCTCGCTGCCGACGCTCGCCAGCGTCACGGTCAGGATCGCCGCCTCACCGGGATTGAGCAGTCCGTCGCCGTCGCCCGACTCGGCGATGGAGACGCCGCTGAGGGCGATCACCGGGCCTGACACCGATTGGATCGCCGCATACAGGTTCAGGCGCCCACCGGTCACGCATTTCCCGGACATGGATGGGATGGCGTCGACATGGTCGAGGATGGTCTGCCGTATCTGCAGGCCGGTCAGTGACGGGTTCACCGACTTCAGCAGCGCGCAGGCTCCGGCGACATGCGGCGTGGCCATGGAGGTGCCCGACAGGTACTGGTACAGCCCACCTGGCTGGCAGGAGTAGATCGACACGCCTGGCGCAGCCAGGTCGACGCTGGTCGGCCCCCAGCAGCTGAAATACGCCTGGGCATCCGACGAGTCGGTGGCCGCGACCGCAATCAGGTTGGCGCTGTCGTAGCTGGAAGGATAATGGGGATAGACGTCGTTGTTGACCGCCGAGTTGCCCGCGGCGGCGACGAACAGTGAGCCTTGGGCGCCGGCGGCATCGATGGCGTCCTTCATCGCCTGCGAATAGCCGCCTCCTCCCCAGCTGTTGGAGGTCAGCGTGCAGCCGATGGCGTTGGCATAGAGCTGCGCCTCGACCGCATCCGAGATCGCCCCCGAACCGTAGGAGGAGAGGAACTTGAGGCCGACCATGGACACGTTCCAGCACACGCCGGCGACCCCGATGCCGTTGCCGCCGACAGCGCCGATGGTTCCGGCGCAGTGCGTCCCATGGTAGTGGTCGTCGCTGGGGTCGTTGTCCTCATTGACGAAATCCCAGCCCCGCCAGTCGTCGATGAAGCCGTTCCCATCATCGTCGATCCCGTTGCTCTGCTTCGGATTGCCCTGCCCATCCGGGCCGTATTCGCCGGTATTCCGCCACATGTTGGCAGCCAGATCCGGGTGCGCGTCGTCGATGCCGGTGTCGATGACGCCGACCAGCACGGCCGAGCTGCCGGTGTGGATGTCCCAGGCTTCGGGAGCGTCGATATCGTGATCCCCGTCGTTGCTCATGCCCCAGAGCTGTGCGAACCCCGGATCGTCGGGGGTGCCGATGGCATGCACGATCCAGTCGGGTTCCGCAGCCCGCACGCCGGCGACGGAGGCGATGCGGCCGCGATTGGCTTCGAAGTCGGCATGCGCCCGGTACTCGAAGGCGAGCAGCGCCGTCGCGCCTCCATGCAGGATGCGCCGCACCGTGCAACCGGTGGCGGCGGCGACCTCGGCCGCCTGGCGGCGCCCCAGGCTGACCAGCACATGGTCGGCGACCATCTCGCGCACCGACGCCACCTCGATGCCTTGCGCCCGCCGCACCAGGGTCTCCTCACGGCGCAGCAGCGCATACTTCCCGGATGCGCGCACGAGGCGGATGCGCAACATGGATCCGTCGGCACCCTGCGATATCGCCGCTGGGATCGCATCGTCCGCGGTGCCATCCATGGCCGACGGCATCGGTCCATCGGCGGACACGACCGCCGCATCAGCAACGGACGTTGGCGTCGCCGCCACTGGCGGGGATGCCTGGGCGGGTCGTCCGCCGTGGAACGACGCGCAGGCGGCGACAGCGATCAGCAGTGCCGCTGCGAGACAGACCCGGGCAAGACGATAAGCCAGAGGTTCAACCAGCATGAGGTCAGGCATTTGCAGAACGCGCAGGCGGCGACAAGAGGCGCAGGTGTCCATTTCCGGTCGCATTCCCATGCGACATGCCGCCGCCCCCCGCTCAGCGCGGGCGGAAGCCCGCCGCCCCGTCCAGGCGTCCGCCGGCGGCATAGAGGGCCAGCACCGCCCGCTGCAGCGAGGTGGCGCGCGGAGCCTGCTCGCGATCCAGCGGCCAGGCGCCGAAGATGCGCTCGATCGACTGGCGATCGTCCATCTCGCCCGGCAGCACGGCGAACAGGGACTGGAAGGCGAGGATGTTCGCACCCGGCGGCAGCACCTCGGCCAGGCGCGGGGCCAGCAGCCACGAGCGGCAGAACCAGCCCGTCCAGGGATCGCCGGAGAAGACCTCGCGCGAGCGCGCGCAGGCGTCGAGGCAGGCCTCGCGGGTCAGCGGCTCGCCGGCGGGGATGTGCACCTCCAGCACCGCGTCGCCGCTCGCCACCGCTGCGCCCGCATGGTTCCCGTTCAGCCGGCAGGTGGCGGGCATGAACTGCAAGCGGCCGAGGCGCAGGAGGCGGCCGGAGAGATGGTGGCGCAGCCAGCCCCCCTCCGACAGGCCCCAGGCGCCGTGGCGGCGGTGGTGCTCGCGCATCCACAACGCCAGGTCCATCGCCGTCGCGCGGCTGATGTCGGCATCGATGCCGCGCATGCGGTGCATCGCCAGCATCGCCGGCAGCGCGTCCACGGCGGCCAGCGCCGCGGTCTGCGCGTCGCTGCCG
>JAFLCQ010000529.1 GCA_017302815.1 Planctomycetota bacterium | reverse complement strand
GGCGACGCTGCGCAGGCCGGCGCCGCGCGGATCCTCGCCGGCGAGGAAGCGGGCGAGGGCGGCATGGTGGCGGGTCAGGCCCTGGTTCTGCACCTGCACGTCCCACCACCAGGCCCAGCTCGAGGCCGCCAGGCCGTGGGCCCAGCTCCACCACAGCGCCTGCCGGAGATAGGCGCCGTCGGGATCGGCGACCGCGCCCACTGGCGTCCAGTCGCGACCGGCCTCGGCGGCCCAGCCCGGCTTGCCGGCGTAGGACACGTCGGCCGCGACCGCGGCGATCGAGCGCAGGGGATCGGTCTCGTAGCGGTGCACGTTGACCAGATCGATGTCGCCCAGGCGCCACAGTTCGGGCAGCCGGCCGGGCACCGCCACGCTGGTGGTGACGGGATGGCGACGGCGGTCGATGCGGGCGAGATGGGCGGCCATCTCGCGATGCCAGTCGATGAGATCCTTGTCGCGGTAGCGCGGCGCGAGATCGGCTTCGTTGACCAGCTCCCAGGCCAGCAGGCCGGGGTGGTGGCCCCAGCGCGCGCTGACGTAGTCGAGGACGCGGCGGAAGCCGGCCCGCGCCTGGCCGTCGATCCAGAACTCGCGCGCATCCGCGACCGGTCCGCCGTTGGCGGCGTTGAAGGGGTTGCGCGACCAGTCCGGGCCGAACCAGCCGTGATAGGCGAGGCAGAGCTGGATGCGGATGCCGCGCGCCAGGGCGTCGTCGAGCAGGGCGTCGATGGCCTCGGCCGAGGCCTGGTTGACCGCCTGCAGATCGCCGGCGACATCCAGCGGATTGCTCCATGGGCACAGCCACACGCGGGCGGCGTTGCAGCCGTCGCGCTGCAGCAGCTCCAGCCAGGGCCGGTAGTCCCCGGCCCAGGCGACGTTCATGCCCAGGGGCCAGAAGAAGGAGCCGTCGGCCAGCGCCAACCAGCGCCGGTCGCCGGTATCGACGCGCACCGCCCCGGGATTGGCCGCCTCGGCATCGACCACGACGGTCGATGCGCCGGCCCAGGCCCAGCGCCCACCGCCGGCATCCAGGCCTGGCGCGACCAGCCAGGTGCCGGCGCGATCGGGCGTGAAGCGCACGGCGTAGCGCAGCAGCGGCCGCTCGGGATCGGGCGCAGGGCCGAGGCAGGCGGCGGGCTGGAACCAGCGCTCGCCATCGGGAGCGGTGATCCACGCCCCGCCGGCGACCATGCGCCGCATCAGGCGTTCGCCCGGGGTCGGCTTGGCCGGTTTGGCGGCGTGCGCGTCGGAGGGCCAGGCGACGGTGAAGGAGGTCTCGACCGGCTGGTTGCGCTGCGCTGCGGGCGGAGCCGGAGCCACGGCGCGCAGTTCGGCGGGATCCGACCGCCAGCGCCAGGCGCCGGCCGCGCGCAGATCGTCGATGGCGACGGTGCAGTCGCCGCCCTGCGGGATGACCAGCAGCAGCAGGCGCTCGATGCGCGGAGACGACTTGGCCCAGGCCTCGCCGCCGGCGATCATCCACGCCAGATCGCGGTTCCAGCCCGGCTGCAGCTGCACCCGCGGCGACTCGAACCAGCCGCCGTCGGCGCCACGCAGGGCGAACTGGACAAGCGGCGGCGGACCGTCGGCCACCCGCAGCGAGACGCACAGGCCGGCGAGCTCGCTGCAGTCGAGGTCGACATCCTTGCGCAGCATGACCTTGCCGCGGGTGCCGGCGTGGGCGCGCACGACCAGGGCGGTGGCGCCCTGGATGGCGTCGCCGGGAAGGCAGGACAGCTCGGCATGGTCGTCGGCGCTGTCGTGCGCCCACAGCGGGTCGGATTCGAAGCCGTCGAGGAGCTCCCATGCCAGCCCGGGCGCCGCAGGGCGGTCGCCGGAGCAGCCGGAGATGATGAGGGCGGCGGCCAGGGCCGCGGTCAGGCGCCGCATGGCGGCTCAGCCGGCTTTGCGCAGGCTGACTTCCAGGCAGAACTTGCCGATCGGGCTGCTGAACGAGACCACGATGCACGGCACCGACTTGTTCTGGGCCGTGATGTAGTTCCTGCCGGTGACCATCTTGGGCAGGCCGATCTCGAACTTGTAGCCCTTCTGGATGAGGCGGTTCTTGGCGTCGCCAGCGATGATGTTGGTCAGTTCGCCGACACCGTCGACCACCGAGGAGGTGATCGTGCTGTACTCCTCGCCGACGAACTTGCTGACCACCGCGATGGCCACCGGCTCGGGGAAGTTCAGCACCACGGCTCCGATCGCCTCGCCGCCGAGGCCGATGATGCCGCTGACCCCGTAGACCTCCTCGCCTTCGCCCTTGAGGAAGACCTTGTCGCGGGCAGGCGTGACGTTGCACATCGTGGAGAAGGTGTTGACCGTCGCCTCGATGAAGGGGTTGATGTAGTCGACGTTCAGGCCTGCCATGGATGCCTCACGCGTGGAACCCTATCCGGGCGGGCGGACAGGCGCAAGTTCGGGCAGCTGTTGGGCATTGGGTGGCGGGATCACGACGGCATAGTGGCGCCCCGCCGCATGAGCACCGTCCTCGCCCTCGAGACCTCCTGCGATGACGCCTGCGCCGCCCTGGTCACGGACGGCCGCACCGTGCTGGCCGAGGCCCGCGCCTCGCTGGAGGACGACCTCGCCGCCTGGGGCGGCGTGGTGCCGGAGATCGCCGCGCGCGGCCACATCGCCGCCCTGCCCGGGCTGGTGCAGCGGGTG
>JAFLCQ010000528.1 GCA_017302815.1 Planctomycetota bacterium | reverse complement strand
GTGCCGCGCCGCGGGGCCTGCGCGCCCGACTGCACGCGCTGCGGCGAGGTCTGCCCGACCGGTGCCATCCCGCGCCTGGACGCCGCGGCGAAGGCGGAGCGCCCGATCGGCGTGGCGGTGATCGACGAGGAGCGCTGCATCCCCTTCCAGGGCCGCGAAAGCTGCCTGGTGTGCGAGGAGCACTGCCCGGTCGCCGACAAGGCCATCCGCCTGAAGCCCGGCCCGCAGGGCATCGACGTGCCGCATGTGCGGCGACGGCACTGCACCGGCTGCGGCTGGTGCGAACTGGTCTGCCCGCTTGAGGGCGAAGCCGCGATCCGGGTGGTGCGCCGCGCCGGCGGCGACGACGGCTGAGGCCGGCGCTCAGGCCTGCTTCAACCACTCCGCCTCGGCCTGATCCAGCTCGGCGATGACCGCCGCCAGGCGCTGGCCGCGCTGCGCGTCGTAGCCGTCGGCCAGGCTCTCCTCCAGCGCCTTGCGCTCGGCGGTCAGCTCGGCGATGCGCTTCTCGAGGCGCTCCATCGCGCGCTGCTTCGCCTTGTCCGGCGGCTTGGCGATGGCCTGGGTCTTGGGCTTCTCCGCCGGCTTCGGCGGCGGCGCCTGGCCATCGCTCTCGGCCTCCAGCTGCGCGCAGTAGGTCGCGTAGTCGCCGGGGAAGAGGCTGAAGCGCCCGTCGCCGACCTCGATCTGCCGCGTCGCCACCTTGGCGGTGAAGGCGCGGTCGTGGCTGGTGAACAGGACGGTGCCGGGGAATTCCACCAGCGCATCGGCCAGCGCCTCGACCGTCTCGACATCGAGGTGGTTGGTCGGCTCGTCGAGCAGCAGGACGTCGAAGCGCCCCAGCAGCAGGCCGCCCAGGCACAGGCGCGCGCGCTCGCCGCCGGACAGCACGCCGACCTTCTTCTGCAGATCGTCGCCGCGGAAAAGCAGCGCGCCAGCGAGGTCGAGCACCTCCTGGCGCGGCGGGTTCTGGCCCGGCGCCTCGCGGGCGCAGCGGAAGAGATGATCCTCGGCGACCATGTCCGGCTTGAAGGCGCTGTAGACGTCCTGCGCGTACAGGCCGACCCGCAGGCCCTGGGCCCAGCGGAACTGGCCCGACAGCGGCGGCAGCTGCCCCGCCAGCGTGCGCAGCACGGTGGTCTTGCCCTGGCCGTTGTCGCCCAGCACGGCGCAGCGGTGGCCGCGGTCGAAGTCGATGACATCGCAGCGCGCGACTTCGCGCGTGCCGTAGCCGACCGTCAGCTGGTCGCACTGCAGGGCCCAGCCCTTGCGCGTCTCGCAGGCGGGCAGGCGGATGTGCGGATCCGGATCGTCGACGTCGATGTCGAGGAAGCGGTCGGTGAGCTTCTCCAGCTCCTTGGCCTTGGACGAGGCGCGGGTGGCGGTGCTGGCGCGCGCCTTGTTGCGGGCGACGAAGTCCTCCAGGTCGCGCTTCTTGGCCAGCAGGTTGGCATTGGTCGCGGCGGCGGCGGCGCGGCGCTCGACCTTGGCGGTCAGCCAGGCCGGGACGCGGCCGGGGAAGGAGCGGATCTGCCCGCCGCCGACCTCCATGGTCTGCGGGCAGGTGCGTTCCAGGAAGCCGCGGTCGTGCGAGACGATCAGCCAGCCGCCGCGGAAGCCGTCGAGGAAGCGCTCCAGCAGCATCAGCGTGCGCAGGTCAAGGTAGTTCGTCGGCTCGTCGAGGATCAGCATGTCCGGCTCGCGCAGGAGCATGGCGCACAGGCGCAGGCGGGTCTGCCAGCCGCCGGACAGCGCGCAGGCCGGCTTCTCCAGGGTGTCGTTGAGGACGTGGAAGTCGGCCGCGAGCTGGGCGCAGGCCCAGTCAGGCTGGCCGGTGGCGCGTTCGAGGAAGGCGAGGGCGGTCTCCTGGCCCTCGAAGCGCTCGTCCTGGCGCAGCCAGGCGAGGTTGGCGCCATCGCGGATCGTCACCTTGCCGGCGTCGAGCTCCTCCTGGCCCAGCAGCACGCGCAGCAGGGTGGACTTGCCGGCGCCATTGCGGCCGATCACCGCGATGCGGTCGCGCTCGTCGACCTCGAGGTCGCAGCCGGCGAGGATCTCCTTGGATCCGTAGGACTTGTGGAGATCGCGGGCCTTGAGGATCCAGGTCATGCTGGGCGCGCACCCTGGCGCCGCAGCGGCTGGATCAAGCGCGCAGCGCCGCGGCCGCTACCTACGGACGCGGCGGCGGGCTGAGCTCGCCGGGGCCGGTGTACTGCAGGCGGTCGCGGGCGAGGTATTCGATGACGTAGGGGTCGTCGCGCTTCAGCCCGTCGCGCAGGGCCTTGCCGTGCTCGATGTCGGCCTGCATCCGCTGCGTCTCGCGACGCTCGCTCTCGGCGGCCTCCTGCACCTTGCCCAGCTCCTGGCGGCGCTCGAGGTAGCTGGCGATCAGCCAGCCGACCAGCGCGATGGCGAAGGCGGCATGCAGCAGGCGGAGGGCGATGCTCATGACGCCGGTTCGGCCTGCGCCTCGGGAGCGGCCGGCAGGTCGCCGGCGACCCCGGCGACGATGCGGCGGTGGCGCGGGATGATGCTGGTGTAGCCGCTCGCGGCCGCCTTGCGCGGCTGCAGCGGGCCATGGCGGCGGACCATCGCCTGCATCGCGGCATCGAGGGACTTGTGCACCCCCACGGCCGGGGCGGCGAGGATGGCGGCTCCGGCCGCGGCGGCCTC
>JAFLCQ010000527.1 GCA_017302815.1 Planctomycetota bacterium | reverse complement strand
GTTGCGCATCGCCCTGGCCGACGGCGAGCGCCAGGTCATGGCTACCGTCCTGCCCCTGGCGGCCCCGGCCGGGCTGGTGGTCGTGCTGCGCGATGTCACCGAGCTGCTGGCGGCGCGCGACCGCCTCAGTTCCGCCAATCGCCTGGAAGCCATCGGCCGCGTCTCCGCCAGCCTGGCCCACGACGCCAACAACCTGCTGACCGCCATCTCCTCGGCGACCGAGCTGGCCGCGACCTGCGAAGAGCCCGCCGACCGCCGCCGCTACGCCGACATCTCCCAGGCGGCGGTGCAGCAGGCCGGCGAGCTCTACCGCCAGGTGCAGCGCCTGGCGCGGCAGCAGGAGATCGCACGCCGGCCCCTCGACCTGCGCGAAGTGCTGGAGCAGGCGGCGGCGATCCTCGCGCACGGTCTCGGACGCCGCGTGCAGCTCCGGCATGACGCCGGCGAGGATCCCCTGCCGGTGATGGGCGACCGCGCCGCCCTGATCAGCTGCCTGATCAATCTCGCCACCAACGCCCGCGACGCCGGCGCCGAACGCATCGCCATGCGCTGCGCCATCGCCGACGGCGCGCAGCCGGGCTTCGATCCACCGCTGGACGCCAACGGCTGGGCCGTGCTGACGATCGAGGACGATGGCGAAGGCATCCCGGCCCACCTCCTACCACGCCTCTTCGAGCCTTTCGCCACCACCAAGGCCGAGGGCAAGGGCACCGGCCTGGGCCTGGCGTCGGTGAAGCGCACGGTGCAGGACCATGGCGGACGCATCGCCGTCGCCACCAGCGCCGCCCGCGGCACCACCTTCCGGATCGCGCTGCCGCTGCTCGGCTGACGCCACCGGGCATTGCGTCCGGAGATCCATTGGACATCATGAGTTCGTATGGACTCATACGACATCGCCTGCCCCGCGCTGCGCCTCTGCGAGGCGGAGGACGCCTACGATGTGCCGCCGGGCAGCCAGCCGCGCCCGCAGCTGGCCGATCTCGGCCACGACATCGCCCGCACCTGCGCCGTGCGCCGCTATTCGCGCCGCACCGCCGAGGCCTACATCCACTGGGCGCGCCGCTTCGTCATGCACCACGGCGGTCGGCATCCCCTCGACCTGCCGCCGCAGGCCGCCGCCGACTTCCTGACCCACCTGGCGCTGCGCGACCAGGTGGCCGCCTCGACCCAGAACCAGGCCCTGCAGGCGCTGCTGTTCCTCTACGACGCCGTGCTGCAGCGACCGCTGCCCAGCGACGCGGTGCGGCCAGTGCGGGCCAAGCGCCTGCAGCGCCTGCCCATCGTCCTCACCCGCGAGCAGGTCGCGGCCTTCTTCAACCACGTCCACGGCCAGGTCCGCCTCGCCGCCTGGTTGCAGTACGGCAGCGGCCTGCGCCTGATGGAGGTGCTGCGCCTGCGGGTGAAGGAGGTCGACCTGGTGCGGCGCATGGTGCTGGTGCGCAACGGCAAGGGCGGCAAGGACCGCATGGTGCCGCTGGCGCAGCGCCTGGTCGAACCGCTGCGCGAGCACCTGCGCGGGCGATGGAAGCAGCACCGCGCCGACCTCGAGGCCGGACGCGGGGCGGTGCATCTGCCCGGGGCGATGGCGCGCCGCGATCCGCGGGCGGCCAGCAACTGGGCCTGGCAGTACATCTTCGCCAGCGACCGCTTCAGCCGCGATCCCGACGATGGCGTGTGCAAGCGCCACCACCTCGACGAAGGCCACCTCGCCAGCAGCTACCGCGCCGCCTTCCGCGCCGCCGGCATCCTGGTGCCGGCCAGCTCGCACACCCTGCGCCACTGCTTCGCCACCCACCTGCTGGAGCGCGGCCAGGACCTGCGCTCGATCCAGGAACTGCTCGGGCACAGCGACATCACCACCACGATGATCTACACCCACGTCTCGACGCGCGGCCCGGGCGGCGTCGCCAGCCCGGCCGACGATCTCATCGGATAGGGGATGGCAGCATGCGCAGTCCGAGGTCCGAGGTCCGAGGTCGCCAAGGCACCCAGACACCGCCACCGCGCGCGACGCGCATGGTCTCGGACCCCGGACCCCGGACCCCGGACCCCGGACCCCGGACCTTCACCATCCCAACCGGGCACGCAGGACCGGTTCGAGGTCGTCCGCCATCTGCTGGTGCTGCGGCGCGTTGGGGTGGCCGTTGCGGCCGCAGCCGGGCTGGTGGCGGTAGAGGACGCGCTCGACGCGGCGGTCGCGCCCCTGCTGCCGCAACGCCACCACCTCGTCAAGGTAGTGCGCCAGGGCCGCGGCCTTGGCGACGTCGCCGTTGTCCAGCCGCGGCCCGAACATCGCGCTGGAGGTGATCAGGATCCACGCCTGCGCATGCACGGCGCGGATGCGCGCCAGGAAGCGGTCGTAGGCCGCGACCCACGTCTTTTCATCCGTGATGCCCTGGTTGAAGTCGTTGGTGCCCAGGCCCACCACCACCGCATCCGGCGTCCACGACGCATGGTCCCACACCGAGGCGGGATCGTCGGGCAGGGCGCGTTCGAAGAAGACCGGCGCGGTGGCGATGCCGTCGCGCTCGTGGTCGAGGCCCTGCCAGTCGCGCATCAGGCCGCGCCCGCCGTAGGACACCAGATGCACCGCCGCGTCGAGGCGGCGGCCCAGCTCCATGCCGAAGCTGCGCGCGGCGTTGCAGTTGGCGTGGCCCTCGGGCCAGTCCGGCGGCATCAGCTCGGTGCAGGCGCCGCAGGTGACGGAATCGCCGACGAACAGCAGCCGCCGCGCCGGCGGCGGCGCGGCCGGC
>JAFLCQ010000526.1 GCA_017302815.1 Planctomycetota bacterium | reverse complement strand
TGCACCGGCGCCGACCTCGAGGCGGCGGTGGTCACCGCCATCCTCGAATCCGGTGCGGCGCAGCGGCCGACCGCCACCGCCGACGTCCTCGCCGCGCTGGCCGCCAGCCCGCCCATGTCCGGCATCATGCACGAGCGCATCGCCGAGATCCGCGCCTGGGCACACGGCCGCTGCCGCCTGGCCGACGAACCCGATCAGGGGGATTGAGCCGCCAAGACGCCACGGGCGCCAAGGACGCAGAGGACTCGCAGGGCTGACTGCGGTGCCCTGGAGAACTTGGCACCCTCGGCGACTTGGCGGCTGAAAACCCCCACCATAGCCAGTTCCATGCCACCGTCCGCGCCCCATGCCCTGCATGGGGTTGCGGACGTCGGGCGTGGAAGGGCTTCCGCACCCGGCCCCGCTGCTAAAGTTCAACGATGCCCGATGAGCAGCCGAGCCAGGGCGGCTACGCCCTGATGCTGGACCTGATCAAGCGCCGTCCGCGCCTGGTCGTGATGATCACCCTCCTCGCCTTCCTCGGGCCCCTGGTGACGGCGCCGACGCCCTACCTGGGCAAGGTCATCATCGACGATCTCATCTTCCGCCAGCAGTCCGGCGGGGGACCGGGCATCAACGCGGTCTTCGGGGTGTCCTCGACCATCTGGATGCTCGCCGGCATCGTCCTGCTGGGCGTGCTGCTGAAGCTGCTGGGCACCATCATCGGCGGCTGGCAGAGCCACTACATCCTGCAGATCACCCGCAACGGCCTCTACGACGTCCGCGTCGAGGCGGCGGAGCGGGTGATGGGCGCGCCGATGAAGTCGCTGGAGACGCTGTCACCCGGCAAGGTGGCCTCGCGCCTGACCAACGATCCCAACCAGATCGACGGCGCCGTCTTCAGCATCCTGCGCAGCTGCCTCACCGCCGTCTTCACCGTCCTGGTGGTGATGGTGTTCATGCTCTTCCTCGATCCCTTCCTCACCCTGGTCGTGCTGGCGACCATGCCGATCACGGCCCTGCTCTCGATCGCCTGGTACCGCCGACTGCGCGATTTCTCGCGCGAGGAGAGCGACCGCAGCGCGGCGCTGTCCGCCACCTCGGCGGAGATCTTCGGGGCGGTGAAGGTGATCCGCGCCTTCACCGCGGAACGCACCTTCCTGCGCCGCATCCGCGATCGCAGCGAGGCCCTGCGCTTCGAGGGCATCCGGCATTGGACGGTCTGGCACATGGTCAACGGCCTCCTCGGCCTGCTGACCAACCTCGGCGCCGACATCTTCCTCTTCGTCGGCGGCGTGCTGGCGATCCAGGGCAAGATCACCTTCGGCGAGTTCTTCGCCTTCGCCGGCTACCAGGGCATGCTGTGGGGCCCGATCAACGTCCTGCTCAACACCGGCCAGACCGTGCAGATCGGCGCCGCCAGCGCCGACAAGCTGTCGGAGGTGATCAAGGCCGAGCAGGAGCCGCACCTGGCGCGGTCCGAGCAGCCGCCGCCCGAGCGCTTCGCCGGCGAGGTGCGGGCGGAGAAGCTGCGCTTCAGCTACGACGGGCAGGAGGACGTCCTGCGCGACATCGACCTGGTGATCAAGCCGGGGACGATGACCGCCCTGGTCGGCCAGAGCGGCAGCGGCAAGACAACCCTCGCCAACATGATCATCGGCTTCTACCTGCCCACCGGCGGCAAGCTGCTGGTCGACGGTACCGACGTGCGGCAGTGGGATCTGCGCCGGCTGCGCGAGAACGTCGGCGTGGTGCTGCAGGACTCGCTGATGTTCGACGACACCCTGCGCTCGAACCTGGCCATGGGTCGCGAGGTCTACTCCGACGACCAGCTGTGGGCGGCCCTGCGCGCGGCCCATCTCGAGGACACCGTCCGCGCCATGCCCAGGGGCCTGGACACGCCGCTCGGCCAGTCCGGCACCCGCCTCTCCGGCGGACAGCGCCAGCGCCTGGCGATCGCCCGCGTCTTCCTGCGCGATCCCAAGCTGATCATCCTCGACGAGGCGACCAGCGCCCTGGACAGCGAGACCGAGAAGCAGATCCAGCGCTCGTTCGACGCCCTCATGGTCGGTCGCACCTCGGTGGTCATCGCCCACCGCCTGTCGACCATCTTCCGCGCCGACCAGATCGTGGTCATGCATGCCGGCCGGGTGGTCGAGATCGGCACGCATGAGGAGCTGCTGAAGAAGTGCGACGGCCGCTACCGCGAGCTGTTCCAGGCCCAGGTCGAGGGCATGGTGCCGATGAGCGGGGCCACCCGCCACCAGCGGGGGCCGGCATGAGCCACCCCGACAGCCATCGCAGCCAGCGCCTGCTCGCCGAGTCCCTGCCGCAGTCCGTGGCCCCGTCGTGGATGACCTGGCTGTGGATCATCTCCGTGGTGATCTGCGTCTTCACCGCGGTCATCGTCCTCATCGGACCGATGGACGAGCGCGTCGCCGCCCCCGGCGTGGTGCGGCCGTCCGACTACACCCTGGTCTTCCCCGCCGCGGCCGGGACGGTGGCCGAGGTGCGCGCCGTATCCGGCGCGAAGGTCGCTTCGGGCGAGGTGCTGGCGCGCCTCGACTGCCGCGAGCTGGAGCGTGAACGCGATACCGTCATGCAGTCGGTGCTGCGCGCCGAGGCCGAGCTGGCCCTCGCCGTCGCCGGCCTCGCCCAGGCCGTGCCGCATGAGCTGGAATTGCAGGCTGCCGAGGCGCCGCGCCTGCGCGCGATGGTCGAGGAGCGGCGCAAGCTGCTCGAACGCATGGAGGCGTCGGGCGACGGACGCGGCCTCTCGCTGGT
>JAFLCQ010000525.1 GCA_017302815.1 Planctomycetota bacterium | reverse complement strand
CCGCGGCCGCCACCGCGCGTCCGCTCTCGGTCGGCTCAAGCCCCCGGCCGCGACGGCGCACCAGCCCGGTCCCCAGCGATCGCGACAGGCCTGCGAGATGCACCGACACGGTCGACGGCGACAGGCCGAGCATGCGCGCGGCGGCGTGCACGCCGCCATGGCGCACGACCGCGCGCAGGACGTCGAGATGGCGGAGGCTGGGGATGCGCGCCTGAGACATTGTTGCATGAATTCGAACATTCATGTGCAGAGACGCAATGGAATGCGGCACATGGGCGGACATGGTGGGCGCATCACCGCAAACCACGAAGGAGCAGCCATGCAACTCGCCATGCACGCCCACGGACTCGCCGGACGCCGCCACGACCGCCTGTTCCGCCTCGCCGCCGAACGCGCCGACGCCGCCCTCGGCCGGCTCGCTGACCGCGTCGCCGGGGTGGTCCTGCGCCTGAGCGACGAGAACGGCCCCAAGGGCGGCCGCGCCCTGCGCTGCGTCGCCACCCTGCAGCTGGTGGGCGGCGGCAGCCTGGTGTCGACCAGCCTCAGCAGCGACTGGCAGGACGCCTGCTCGCGCGCCCTGGACCGCGCCGCGACCCTGGTGAAGCGCTGCACCGGCCGCAAGCGCAGCCTTGAACGGCGGTGACGCCCGCGCCCATTGGCCGGACGCCGGACCCGCCTAGCATGCCCCGCGCCGCGGACGCCTCGTCCCGGCGCGGATGCGCATCGGGTCCCCGTAGCTCAGCTGGATAGAGCGGCGGTTTTCTAAACCGCTGGTCGCAGGTTCGATTCCTGCCGGGGACGCTTTTTGCCGGGGGAGGGGCGTACGACGCTAGTCTCCCGTCGCTACAACGTTCGCCCCTCCCCCGAAGACCCCCACCGGACAATGCCGTGGATGAACCGCGGCGTCTCCGCGACATGGCGTACCACGCCAGGTTCCCGTCGCCCTGATGTTCATCGCCCTAGCGCGCGGTGAGCGCCGCCCACGGTCCCAGGACCGCCGGGGTGGCCGGATCGGCCAGCCAGGCCTGCGCCTTAGCGTCGTTGCGCAGGCGCGCATCCCACCAGGCGAGGGTGATCACGGCGACCGCCTCGACCTGGGTCGGGTCGGGACGCGGCTCGCCGGTGAGGACGTTGCCCGCGCCATCGGAATAGGTGCAGTGGCGGGCGCCGTCGAACCAGGCCAGCAGCTTGCCGCCCGGCGGCATGCGCTCGAAGACCTCGCGGCGCCAGGCGCCGGACTGCTCGTCGCCACGGGCCAGGAATGCCGGCTGGCGGTCGTCGCTGCCGGTCATGACCAGCACCGGCCGGGTGCAGCCGGCGAAGTCGTCCGGGCGGGTGAGCGGATTCGGCCCCGGCGGGGACAGCGCAGCGAAGGCGAGCGGACGTGGGTCCGACCAGTCGCCGCCGCGCGTGCGCATGCCGGCGACGCACATGGTCGTCCAGCCGCCGAAGCTGTGCCCGGCGACGCCGATGCGGCCCGCGTCGACATGACCTGCCAGCGCCGGCACCGCGGATTCCAGCGCCGGCAGGGCGTCGATGATGGCAGCGATCAGGCGCGGGCGGCCCTGCAGGATGGCCGGGTCGCCGGTGGCCCGGCGCAGGGCGGCGGGGATGTCGGCCGGCCGCAGCCCCTTGAAGGCGGCGGTGTCGCTGCCGGGATGGTCGGGATGGATGGCGATGTAGCCATGCGCGGCCCAATGCGCGCCGAGGAAGCCGTAGCCGCTGCGCGAGCCGGCCAGGCCATGCGAGAACACCACCACCGGGCAGCGCCCATCGGGCTGTGCGGGATGATGCACGCGGATGCCGGCTGATGCGCCGCCGGCCAGGGCCAGATCGAGATCGACCTGCGTGGCGGGGGATGCAGGCCGGGTGCCGCTCCAGGAGTCGGCGGTCATGGCGGTGCAGGCCAGGGCGGCGAGCAGGAGATGGCGCATGCAGGTGATACCGGGCCGGGGGCGCGGCATTACCGGCTTTCCGCCGGTCTCAGGCCGGATCCCGCCACTTGCCGCTCTCGCGGATGAGCTCGAGGAGCTGGTCGCGGCCCTGCTCGAAGGGGATGTTGCGGCGGACCAGCTCCTTGCCGCGGTAGAGGTCGACCTTGCCCGGACCGCTGCCGACGAAGCCGAAGTCGGCGTCGGCCATCTCGCCGGGGCCGTTGACGATGCAGCCCATGATGGCGATCGCCACCCCGTCGAGATGGGCGGTCTTCTCGCGGATGTGGGCGGTGACCTCGAAGAGGTCGAACTGGGTGCGGCCGCAGCTGGGGCAGGCGACGTAGTCGGCGCGGGTGGTGCGCGCCTTCACCGCCTGCAGGATGGTGAAGGCGAGTCCGCGCGGATCCGGCGCCCCGGGCAGGTACAGCGCGTCGCCGATGCCGTCGATGAGCAGCCCGCCGGCGACCGCGGCGATGGCCAGCTCGTCGCGCAGGAAGGGCAGGGCGATGCAGATCGGCCGCCGACGGCCGTTGCCGGCGCCGCGCGCCTCGTCGAGGCGGAAGGCGTCCTCGACCACCGCCGAGAGCAGGCGGTAGGCGCGGGTCTCGCCCAGGGCGCCGGGCTCGGCGATGCCGATGGCGACGCCCTCGGGCAGCAGATCGAGGCAGCGGCGGATCGAGGCGGACGGAGCGGCATCATCGACGCCGATCAACACCGCCGAGCCATCCGGCACGTAGGGCGACGCCATCTCGCCGCGCACGTGGACCACCGGCACCGCGCTGCCGGCGGCGGCAACGGCCTGGCGCACGCCGCTGCTCTGCGTGCCGTTGAGGCCCGGCACC
>JAFLCQ010000524.1 GCA_017302815.1 Planctomycetota bacterium | reverse complement strand
TCGCTCGAAGCTGTGGTCGTAGCGGGCGAGTTCGTACCAGGTGCCAAGATAGCGCGGCCAGTCGACCGCCAGGCCGGGCGGCGGGGACGGCGCGCGCGCGGCGCAGCCGGTGACGAGCAGCGAGGCCAGGGCGATGAGCGGGGTCCAGCGCATGGCGCCAGGATAGCGCCGGGACAGGCGATGCGAGGCGCCCCCGCCGGAGGCGGGCTGGCCACCCGCCGCGCCGACGCCATACTCGCGATCGCATGGACCACCTCGAGCGCCTGCTGCAGGCCGTCGACAAGCTGACCGTGCTCGACGGCTACCAGTACGTGGCGGCCTCGCGGCAGCCGATCGCCCTGCCCAGCGACATCCGCATCATCGTCCGCCGCCGCCGCGCCGGCGACCTGGGCTCGTCGGTGCACGACCAGTACAACCTGGTCGTCGCCCTGCGCACCGCCGGCCTGGTCGACATGGACGGCCACGTCGTGCGTCTGCGCCCGGGCGAGGCCCTGCTGATCCCGCCAGGCGTGGTGCACGGCTACGCCGATGCCGAGGACGCCGAGGTGTGCTGGCTGTTCTGCTGCTTCCATCACCCCGACGCCGACGCCTGGCCTGAGCTGCGCGGGGTACCGGTGGCGATGCCGCCGCGCCTGACCGACGACATCGGCTCGATGCTGGCCGAGCACTTCCTCGACGCCGACCGCGGCAAGCGCCGCACCGTGCACAGCCAGCGCCTGGTCGCCATGCGCCTGCTCACCGCCCTGGAGCAGCTGTCGGCCGCGCGCGAGGATGGCGCCAGCAGCGAAACCCCCAACGCCGATCCCACCCACGCCTTCGTGCAGCGGGTGGTCGCGCATGTGCGCGACCACCTCGCCGCCCCCCTCTCGATCGCCTCCATCGCCCGCGCCCTGCACGTCTCGCCCGGGCATCTGCGCAACGAGTTCCACCGCCTCAGCGGCGGCAGCATCGGCCGCTACATCCGCGCCGCTCGCATCCGCCAGGCCTGCATCCTCCTCGACACCACCGATCTCGGCCTGGCCGAGATCGGCCGGCGCTGCGGCTACGACTCGATCTTCTCGTTCAGCCGCGCCTTCAAGGCCGACAAGGGCATCCCGCCCACCGCCTACCGCAAGACACTGCGGCCGGTGCGCTGAGACCCCCTGCACTTCGGTTAATCCCCCCTGCGCCGGCGGCATGGCCGGCACCGAGCGGCGGCTAGGATGGCGGCATGGTCCGCACCCTCCTCGCCCTCGCCGCGGCGCTCGCCGCCCTGCCCGCCGCCGACATCGCCATCGCCCGGCACCGGCCATGCAACCTCTTCGCTCCCGGCCAGCCGGTGGCGCTGGAGGCGCAGCTGCGCGGCTTCCCCGCCGGCCAGGGCGAGGCGGTAGCCATCCTGCGCGACGCCCGCGGCGGCGAGATGCTGCGCCGCACCGTGCCGGCCGGCGGCGCGACCCTGCGCCTCGACCTCGGCGATCCCGGCCGTGGCTGGTACCAGCTGGAGCTGACGGTCGCCATCGCCGGCACCACGGCGACCGGCTCGGCCAGCCTCGGCGTGGCCGACCTGACCAGCCGCAGTGCCGCCGAGGTGCGTGAACGCGACCTGCGCTTCGGCCTGAAGTGGTGGGGTGGCGTGACCGACAAGGCCGAGACGGTCGAGATGATGGGCGCCCTCGGCCTGCAGTGGACGCGCATCATCCATAACGAGGGCGGTGCGCTGGGCACCGTGCGCATGCTGACGGAGTTCCCGATCAACGCCGTGATCAAGGTCGAGCGCTTCCCCAAGGAGCTCTTCGACAGCGATCGCTACGGCGACCTGGCGGCCTGGGAGGCGAAGTACGGCAAGGGCGCCTGGACCCTGAAGACGCTGCCGCGCAAGGAGCCCTACCAGGCCTGGCTGAAGGCCGAGCTGGCGAAGCTGCCGCCGACGCAGCAGGTCTTCGAGATCTGGAACGAGCCGTGGGACAAGATGTCCGCCGAGGACTTCGCCACCCTCTGCCAGTGGATCGTGCCGGTGATCCGCGCCGACCGGCCGCAGGCCATCATCGGACCGAACCTGCTCGGCGTCAGCGACGATTTCGCCTACGACGCCAAGGTTGTCCGTGCCGGCGGCATGCAGGGCATGGACATGGTCTGCCTGCATCCCTACGGCACCTCCGAGGACCGCGCCTGGCTGCGCAGCTACACCGCCTGGCTCAGCAAGCAGGTCGGCAAGCCGCTGGGCGTCTACATCACCGAATACGGCGCAGCCTCGACCCCCGAAGGTCCGGCGCAGCGGAGCGAGCTGGACCAGGCCCGCCTCGTGGTGCGGCAGTCGCTGGCCCTCTACGCCGAGGACGCCAAGGCGCTGCTGCCGCACTGGGCCGGCCAGAGCGAGCGCAACCGCACCTACCACGAGGACTGGTTCGGCTTCATCCGCAGGAACCAGGAGCCCAAGCCGGTGCTGATCGCGCATGCCGTCAGCGCCCGCATGATCGATGGCAGCCGCTGGATCGGCGACCTGTGGTTCGGCCCCGGCGTCGACGCCATGCTGTTCGCGCGCGACGGACGCGAGGTCCTGGCCCTGTGGACCCGCGGCGAGACCCGCGATGTCGACGTGCGCCCGGGCGTCGCCACGGTGGTGCGCCACGACATGTTCGGCGGCGAGCAGACCCTGGCGACGCAGGACGGAGCGCTGCGCATCCAGGTCGGCCCCGACGTGATCTACCTCTCCGGCACCGCCC
>JAFLCQ010000523.1 GCA_017302815.1 Planctomycetota bacterium | reverse complement strand
GACTGACCAACGTCAATACATTAAACCTCAGCCGGGCTTTCAGACTGCGTTTCTGAGTAGCCCGGCTGACATCGTTATTGGCGGTGGTGCGGCGGCGGTGAGGGCGTAGGCGCGCGGTCCCAGGCGGTAGTCGCCGCGGTTGCCGTCCTGGTCGGCCCAGCCAAGGTCGACCAGGCGCTTGAGGATGCGGGTGCAGGTCGCCGGCGGCAGGCGGGCCTCCGCCGCCAGCTGGTGCACGCTGCGCGGTTCGCCCGGGCGCGCGCCGAGGACGCCGATCAGGGTGGTGGCGCGGTCGAGGAGGCGGGACATGCATATTCCATTATACGGAACAAGCACGGCCAGCAAGACAGCCTTCGATGCCGCCGCCTATGATCGGCGGCATGAGCGCAGCCCCCATCCATCGCGGCATGAACTTCGGCTTCTGGGCCCGGGCCGGCTGGTACGCCTCTCCCGCCGCCGCCGAGGCCGTCGATCGCATGGCCGACACCGGCATCGATCATGTCTGCGTGATCGTCTGCGTCACCGCCGACAGCGTGCATAGCACGCGGCAGTACCGCGACTTCGTCAACACGCCCTCCGACCTGGAGGTGGCGCGCATCATCGAGCGCATCCACGCCAAGGGCATGCGGGCGCAGCTGCGGCCGATGCTGGAATGCCACGACGGCCTGCAGCGCTGCCACGTCAACTTCCCCGACGACGGCCTGATCATCCCCAACCACCCGTTCACCTACTGGCAGCAGTGGTTCGCCTCCTTCCGGGCGCGCAGCGTCTACTACGCCCGCCTGGCGCGCGAGACCGGCTGCGCGGTCTACGGCCTGGACAGCGAGCTGGACCACACCGCCCGCCATCACGAGCTCTGGCGCGAGGTGGTGCAGGCGGTGCGCGCCGAGTACCGCGGGCACGTCACCGCCTCGTTCACCGAGGGCTGCCCGATCGACCGCCTGCTGGACGATCCGCGGTGCTGGTTCCGCGAGCTCGACTCGCTGGGGCTGTCGATGTACGCCCCGCTCGGACGGCGCGACGAGGACCTCAAGGCCCTGCCGATCGTCGATCTCGCGGCGCGGGTCGCCCATCTGGTCGAGCGCGACCGCGTGCGCGCGCAGAAGCTCGGCAAGCCGGTCTACTTCGGCGAGATCGGCTGCTGCGCCACGGTGGGCGCCACCAGCCTGCCCTACTTCTGGAACCACGACGGCGGCTACGACGGCGACGAGCAGGCGCGCTACCTCGACGCCCTGCTGACCGCCTACTGGGAGCAGCCGTGGTTCGGCGGCGCCTACTGGTGGAAGTGGGACGAGCAGAACGACCGCCCGCAGTTCCGCAGCGATCCGCGCGGCGACAAGGGCTTCACCCTCGACGGCAAGCCGGCGCAGCAGGTCATGCGGCGCTGGTACGGCCGGCCGGAGCGCAAGGCGTGAACACCCTCGTCACTGATCTGCGCTTCCCCGAAGGGCCGACCTTCGCGCCGGATGGCGCGCTGTGGTGCGTCGAATTGAAGGGCGGCGGCCTGTGCCATCTGCACAACGGTGTGCTGACCCGCATCGCCACCGGCGGCGAACCCAACGGCATCGCCATCTCCGCCGACGGCCGGGTGTGGTTCTGCGACGCCGGACAGCGCAGCGTGCGGGTGCACGATCCGCGTGACGGCTCGACCCGCACCGTGGTCGACAGCCTCGACGGCGCGCCTCTGGGCAAGCCCAACGACCTCGCCTTCGACGCCGCCGGCAATCTGCTGTTCACCTGCCCCAACGATGCCCGCACCGAGGCGGTCGGCTATGTCTGCTGCCTGGCGCCTGACGGGACGCTGACCCGCATCGCCAGCGGCATGTACTTCTGCAACGGCCTCGCCTTCACCGCCGACGGCGGCGAGCTGGTGGTCGCCGAGACCTACCGCCAGCGCCTGTGGCGCGGGCGCTGGGACGCCGCCGCCCGCCGCTGGGAGGGCCGGGTGTGGGCGGAAGGGCTGCAGGGGCCCCCGGGGCCCGACGGCATGGCCTTCGCCGCCGACGGCACCCTGTGGGTCGCGGTCTACGGCAGCGGCCAGATCATGGGCGTCGACCCCTCCGGCCACATCACGCGGCGCATCGAGCTGCCCGGCAGGAATCCGACCAACTGCGCTTTCGACCCCAGCGACCGTCTCGGTCTGGTCGTCACCGAGGCGGAGAAGGGCCTGCTGCTGTCGCTGCCGGAGCTGGGCACGGGGATCGCGCTGTTCGGGGGGGCGGCATGACGAAAAACGGAAGGCGGAAGGCGGAAGGCGGAAGGATTGCCAGGGCGCGTGCACGGCGTTGGACGTGGATCGCGGGGGGTGTCGACTCTTCCGCCTTCCGCCTTCCGCCTTCCGCCTTTGCGTGGTGGCAATCATGAAGCTCGCCGAGTTCCTTCCCGCCACGCCCGATCGTTCGTGGCAGCTCGCGCGTCAGCTCGGCGTGCGCCATGCCATCTGCAAGTGCGCTCCCGAGCTGACCGGCCTGCAGGCGCCGGACGACATCGACAGCCTGCGCACCATCCAGCGGCGCTTCGCCGATGCCGGCTTCACCCTGGCGGGGCTGGAGGGCGACGAGTTCGACATGCGGCGGATCAAGCTGGGCCTGCCCGGCCGCGACGAGGACTTCGCGCGCTACCGCCGCATGCTGGCCAACATGGGCGAACTGGGCATCCCGCTCATCTGCTACAACTTCATGGCGACCATCGGATGGTTCCGCAGCGATACCGCCGTGCCGCTGCGCGGCGGCGCGTTGTCGAGCGGCTTCCGCGCCGTCGACGCCGCCCGCCTGCCGCCGGT
>JAFLCQ010000522.1 GCA_017302815.1 Planctomycetota bacterium | reverse complement strand
GTCCGGCGGCGCGGCGGGGCGTGTGCCGCTGCCCGCGCCCCTCGCCGCGTCGCCCTGGCCGATACGGCGGGCCGGCGTAGAGTGCCGGCGGGATGGCCAGCATCACCCCGCCCTTCGCCACCGTCGGCCGCGCCGTCATCGACGCCGCCGGCTACGTCCTGTCGATCGCCACCCTGATCGGCTACGCGCTGCGCCAGCTGACCCGCGGCCGCAAGCTGATCCCCCGCGTCGGGCGCGAGGTGCTGAAGCGGCAGATCCTCTTCACCGGCGTCGAGGCGATCCCCTTCACCGCCCTCATCGCCCTGCTCACCGGCGCGGTGGTGGCGGTGCAGTCCAGCCTGCTCTCGGGGGCCGGCGGCGGCGACCTCCTCGGCACTCTGCTGGTCACCGTGCTGGTTCGCGAGCTCGGCCCCCTGATCGTCGCCTTCATCGTCATCGGCCGCAGCGGCGCCGCCATCGCCGCCGAGCTGGCCGGCATGCGCGTGCATCGCGAGATCGACACCCTGGAGGCGATGGGCGTCGATCCCTTCGACTACCTGGTGGTTCCGCGCCTGGCCGGGGCGGTCGCCGCACTGCTCGGCCTGACCATGGCCTTCGTCGCCATGTCGCTGGTGTCCGGCTGGCTGATCCTGCAGTTCGTCGCCGTGTCGCCGCCGCCGCTCGCCGACTATGCCGCCCTGCTGGCGGTCCCCCTCAGCGGCATCGACGTGGCCGTGCTGCTGGCCAAGACCATCGTCCCGGGCCTGCTCATCGCCGCCATCGCCTGCCACGAAGGCCTCGCCGCAGCCCCCTCCGCGACCGATATCCCGCGCGCCGCCACCCGCGGCGTCGTCCGCTCGCTATCGGCGGTCTTCCTGTGGGATGCCGGCATCACCGCCATGGTCTACCTGCGATGAGCGCCCCCATCCTGGCGATGAACGAGGTGTCCTGGGGCCCCGAAGGCCGCGACCAGCCGGTCTTCTCGGGTCTGGATCTCGAACTCGCTGCAGGCGAACTGACCGTGCTGACCTCCGGGCTCGGCGGCGGCAAGAGCAGCGCCCTGCGGCTGGCGGTCGGGCTGGAGACCCCAGCCACCGGCACGGTGACGGTGTGCGGCCGCAGTCCGGCCGAGATGCGCCAGCGCATCGGCTACGTCGGCGGCGAGGGCGCCCTGCTCGCCAACCTGTCGCTCTACGACAACCTCGTCCTGCCCCTGCGCTGGCTCGACGATCCGCCGGCCGCGGAGGTCGATCGGCGTGCGCGCGCCGCCCTCGCCATCTTCGGCGTCGACGAGCTGCCGCCGGTCGCACCGGCCTACGCTCCGACCAATCTGCGCCGGCTGGTGGCGCTGGCGCGGGCCATGATCATGGATCCCGTCCTGCTGGTCCTGGACGACCCGGCCGCCGACTTCGATGCCGACTCCGCCGACGAGGTGTGGCAGCACCTCGCCGATATCGCCCTGGCGCACGGTCTCGCCATCCTCGCCGCGGCGACCAATCCGCCGCGCATCCCGACCATACGCACCCTCCTCCTCACCGGTTCAGACGCTCCGGCCACCCGCCGCTTCTCGCCGGCGCAGCGGCGGACCGCCCTGCTGCCCGCGCTGCCGCGCGGACCGGCGCACCCCGACATCATCGCGCGGAAGCACCCATGAGCACCAAGCAGCCGTTCAAGTTCCGCCATCTCGACAGCATCGTCGGCGCCTTCGTGCTCTCGGCCGTGGCCATCGTCATCCTCACCCTGACCCTGATCGGCTCGGCCAAGCAGTGGTTCACCAAGCGCGAGACCATCCAGGCCGGCACCACCACCGCTGATCCCGCCTACGAGGAGCTGGTCGAGGGCCTGAAGCCCGGAACGCCGGTCGAGATGGGCGGCAAGGTGGTGGGCGAGGTGGTCGAGGCGATGACCGACGCCGGCAGGCTGCGCATCCGCCTGGATGTCGCGCGATCGGCCCTCGACCGCCTGCGCCATGGCATCGGCGGCGACGGCGCCGCCAAGGCGGTGATCAACGCGCCCATCGCCTCCTTCATGGGCCAGACCCGGGTGGTGCTGAAGCCGGGCAGCAAGGGCGACGAGGGCTGGATGAAGGACGGCTGGAACACATTCAACGTCCTGCACGTCGAACCGCCGCGCGATTCCACCGCCATGGCCATGTCGGTGCTGCGCGACGTGCAGAAGAACCTCGGCCCGATGATGGTCGCCATCACCGGCCTGGTCGAGGAGAGCCGGCAGCTGGTCATCGAGGTGCGCGCCCAGCGCCTGCCGCAGCAGGCCGGCGAACTGCTGTCCGCGGTGCGCGATCGCCAGGTGCCGCAGCGCCTCGACGCCCTGCTGGCGCGCATTGAGGCGATCGCCGCCACCGGCGAGGCTGTCACCGCCGACGTGCGCCGCCTCAGCGGCGGGCTGGTCGAGGGCAAGGGAATCGCCGGCCGCGCCCTGAGCGATGCGCAGATGGCGGACGACCTGGCGAAGCTGACCGCCGACCTGCGCGCCATCGCCGCCGAACTGCGCAAGGCCGCGCCGGCAGTGCCGTCACTGGCCGAGGGCGGCGGCGCGCTCCTGGACGAGGTGCAGCGGCTGGTCGATGGGATGAACCGGCACTGGCTGCTGCGCGGCTACACAGAACCGGGTGACGGCGGGCGCATGGCACCCAGCGGCATCGTGCAGCCGCCGGAGGCCAAGCCATGAGGCTGACCCTCCTCTGCGCCGCCCTCCTCTGCGCCGCCTGCGCG
>JAFLCQ010000521.1 GCA_017302815.1 Planctomycetota bacterium | reverse complement strand
GACTGCATCGCGGTGCTGGCCGGCGACGGCCGCGAACTGTGGCGGGCGCGGCTGCGCGGCGGCGACGCCCCGCGCAGCATCGACCTCGACCTCGCCGGCGTGAAGCGCCTGGAACTGCGCGTCGAGGCCGGCGAGCGCCATGACATCGGCGACCACGTCGTCCTGGCCGACGCGCAGCTGATCAGGCGATGAGCGCGCGCAGGTAGTCGACGGCGGCGCGGATGTCGCGGGCCTGCTGCTCGCCATGGATCTCGCGCTCGATGATCAGCTCGCCGGTGAAGCCCAGCTCCTTGAGGCGGGCGATGAGGGCCGGGAAGCCGACCTTGCCCTGGCCGATCGCCACTTCGGGGCCGAGATGGTCGCCGCTGGTCGGATAGCGGCCGTCCTTGGCGTGGACGTTGCGGACATGCCTGCCGATGACGTCCAGCGCGTCGACCGGGTTGCCCTTGCCGTACATGACCAGATTGGCCGGGTCGAGGTTGATGCCGAGGTTGCCGGTGCCGACCCGCTCGATCGTCCGCAGCAGGGTCACCGGCGTCTCCTGGCCGGTCTCGAACCAGAACCCGACCCCGTTGGCCTTGCAGGACTCGGCGACCTCGCGGATCGCGTCGACCACGCCGGGGTATTCGGGATCGGTCATGTTCTCGGGGATGAAGCCGGCGTGGGTGATCACCGCCGGGGCGCCGATCGCGGCGGCGAAGCCGGCCCAGCGCTTGAGGGCGGCGACGCGCTCGGCGCGGAACTGCCGCGGCACCAGACCGAGGGTGGTCGGACCCTCGGTGAAGTTCCACTGCGCCGGACCGGGGAAGCCGCCCCACACCGCCGCGACGCGCACGCCATCGCGCTGCGCGCAGCGGCGCACGGTGGCCGCGATCTCGGGAGTGGCGAGGTCCGGATTCCAGCTCACCAGCTGGCAGCAGCCGAGGCCGAAGTCGCGCACCTGCGCGAAGCAGTCGCCGCCGTTGGCGAGGGATTGGATGACGCCGATGTCCATGGTGTGCTCCGGGGCTTGCTCAGAGGGTGATCCAGGCGCGCTCGGCGATCGAGCGCCGTTCCAGCTCGACCATGCGCACCGTCTGGACGGTGTCGCGGGGCAGGCAGCGGAGGGGTTCGCTGCCGGTGCGGATGCAGTCGCAGAGGTAGGCCAGCTCGCGCTGGTAGGCCGAGCCCTGCTCGACCCGGATCTCCTCCGCCTCGGCCACACCGGGACGGCGCACGGTCATGGCGCCGCCGGACCACGCCACCGTGGCCTGCTCGAACACGGCCTCGAAGGACATGCGGAAGCCGCCGTACATCCAGCTGCCCACCACCGTCACCTGGCATGAACCATAGTCGAACACGGCGGTGACGTCGTCGATGCCGCCGCTGCGGCCGGTCTGGCCGGCGGCGAAGACGGCGCGCGGACGCCCGAGGACGTGGCCAACCCAGTCGACGTCATGCAGATGGAGATCGAGGATGGCGCCGCCGCTGCGGCGGTGGTCGTTCATCCAGTCCCCGGCGGACCACTGCGCGTACGAGCCCACCCGCTCGAGGCGCAGGGCGCGCAGGGCGCCGTGCGTGCGCGCGTCGATCAGGCCCTTCAGCGCCTCGTACTGCGGCCAGAAGCGCAGGCACTGGCCGATCATCAGGCGGCGGCCGGTGCGCTCGGCGGCGTCGGCCATGCGCGCCGCCTGCACCGCGTCGATGGCCATCGGCTTCTCGCACAGCACGTGCACACCCGCCTCGAGGGCGGCGATGCTGACCTCGGCGTGCAGGTCGGTGGGCAGCGCGACCACCAGCAGGTCGAGGCGCGCCTCGCGCAGCATCGTCCGCCAGTCGGTGTAGGTGGCCACACTGCGCACGTCGAAGCGGCGCTCGCCGGCCTTGAGGTTGAACTCGGCATCGCGCGGCTGGAACTGCTCCGGGCGCAGGTCGCACACCGCCACCGGCAGGATGCCGGGGGTGGCGGCCAGGCCGTCGGCATGGACGTGGCCGAGGGCGCCATAGCCGCACACCGCGGCGCGCAGGGGAGGCGGATCGGAGGATGGAGTGGTCATGATGCCCAGCATATCGATCCATGTACCCCCTGTCATCGGCCGCTTTCGCCGCTAGATTTAACATTAGTGATTGATCCCTGGCCGGACATCGCCGCCCGCCTCGACCCCCTCCTGGGCACCCTGCCCAGTCCGGTCGACTATCTGCGCGGCCGCACCGGCGGCCGGCCGGGATCGCCCGACAACATCCTGCTCTTCCTGCGCCGCATGTTCGGCGAGGCCTCGCATGCCACCCACCACCACCGCCATGTCCTGATCCTCGCCCTGGCGGGCGAGGGCGGCGTCTGCGTCGATCGCCACGTCCATCTCCTGCGGCCCGGCATGGCGGTGCTGATCCATCCGCACCAGCTGCACCACTACGTCGACGTGCGAGGCCCGCTGCTCTGGCTCTTCGTCACCTTCGAGCAGGACGCCCTGGCCTGGCGCGGGCTGTTCAACCGCATGTCGGCGCTGCGCAGCGACCATGAGGCGCTGCTGACCCGGCTGGTCGAGCTCTTCAGCGATCCGCGACCGGAGGCCGGCGAGCGCCTCGCGCTGGTGGCGGGGCTGCTGCTGGCGGAGCTGGCCGAGCGCGCGCTGCCGCCGCCCGACGACAGCGCCCCCGCCCCGGTCGACGCCCGGCTCGACCTGCTGGGCCGCATCAACCGCATCGTCTACGACCGCCTCGACCGTCCGCCCGGCATCGCCGCCCTGGCGGCGCAGCTGGGCATCTCGGCCAGCCATCTGCGCTGGCTGGTGCGTCGCTCGCTGGGCATC
>JAFLCQ010000520.1 GCA_017302815.1 Planctomycetota bacterium | reverse complement strand
GACCCCGTCCGGACGCGCCCTGCAGACCCTGGCCCCGGCGGGCACCACCGTGTGCGGTGCCTGGGCCAAGGCCGACGCCAGCCTGGCGCTGCTGGCGGCCGAGCTGCGCGGCACCACCTGGCCGCAGGATCCGACCGACCCGGCCGGCGGCACCATCCGGCGCATCGAGCGCGAAGGCCGGCTGATCGGCTATTACCTGCTCGGCCGCAACGGGACCGACGACGGCGGCAGGCCGGACAAGGACCTGTGCACGGCCCTGTACGAACCGCTGGGCAAGATCCGGGCATCAGATCCCTGGCAACCGGATCCGCCGGCAGCGCCGGGCACCTTCATCTACGGCGATCCGTAGCGCCGATCAGGCCGGCAGGCGCTTGCGGAACAACTCCGCCTTCTTCTGGGCCTCGGCGCTGCGGGCGATGAAGGCCTCGGCCTCGCCCATGGTGCGGGTCCACACCTCGGGGAACTTCGCCTTCAGCCACTGGCACTTCACCGCGAAGAGGATGCCCTCGCCGCAGTTCTTGGCGAACAGGGCCTCGTCGACCGCGCCGGTGTTGACGAAGGAGAAGGCCATCTCCCAGTAGCTGGTGGCCTGGCGGACGTAGGCGTTGTCCTCGCGCCCCGGGCCGCTGCCCACCGTGCGGGCCTCCTCGGCGGTGGTGGGGATCCAGCCGGCGAAGAAGGCGCGGGCCTTGCGGCACACCGCCTCGCGGCGCAGGTCGTAGAGCTGGATGATGAGCTGGGCGTCGGCGTTGGTGGCCATGGCGGGACTCCTGAGGACGCGCGTTATGGCCCGGGCCGGCCGGCGGGAAGGCCGGACCGGCACGTCCCCGCACCCCCGCCTGCCCCTGGCCAGCCCGCCGGGGGCCGTACGCTCCGCGGCGCGTGCTGACCGTCATCGACAACTACGACTCCTTCACCTTCAACCTGGTGCAGTACTTCTGGGAGCTGGGCTGCGAGGTGCGGGTCTACCGCAACGACGAGGTGCCGGCGTCGCGCGTGATCGCCGACCGCCCCGACCACATCGTCATCTCGCCCGGTCCGGCGTCGCCGACCGAGGCCGGCATCTCGCTGGAGACCATCCGCCTGGCCGGCGAGGCCAAGATCCCCCTGCTGGGCGTCTGCCTCGGCCACCAGTCGATCGGCCACGCCTTCGGTGGCGTGGTGCGGCGCGCCGGCCGCCTGATGCACGGCAAGACCAGCCGCATCGTCCACGACCAGCACGGAGTCTTCACCGGGCTGCCCACCCCCTTCACCGCCACCCGCTACCACTCGCTGGTGGTCGACGACGCGCTGCCGGACTGCCTGCAGGCGACCGCCTGGAGCGAGGACCAGCACGAGCTGATGGGCGTGCGCCACAAGACCCTGCCGATCGAGGGCGTGCAGTTCCACCCCGAGAGCTTCCTCACCGAGCACGGCCACGCCATGCTCAAGAACTTCCTGGCGGGGAAGCGGTGAGCGATCCGGACGACAGCCTGCCGCAGGCCGCCGAGCCAACGGCGCCGGCGGAAGCCGAGCCCACGGTGCCGGCGCCGGAACCCGTCGCCGAGGCCACCCCGCCCGACGCCACCGAGCTGACCCCGGCCGAGCTGCGCATGGCGGTCGAGGGCGTGCTGTTCGTCTCGCCCAAGGCGGTGCCGATGAGCCGCCTCCTCGACACCCTGCCCGGCACCGACGAGGATCACCTGCGCGGCCTCCTGCATGGCCTCAAGGACCGCTGGCGGCGCGAGGGCCGCGGCTGGGACCTGTGCGAGATCGCCGGCGGCTGGCAGCTGCTGACCCGCCCCGAGGTGCACCCGTGGGTGCGCCGCTTCGAGAAGCGCGCCCTGCCCGACAAGCTGACACGCAGCGCTCTGGAGACCCTGGCGGTGGTGGCCTACAAGCAGCCGGTGACGCGCGGCGCCATCGAGGACGTGCGCGGCGTGCAATGCGGGCCGGTGCTGCGCCAGCTCATGGACCTCAAGCTGGTGCAGGTGGTCGGCCGCGACGACAACGCGCTGGGCCGGCCGCTGCTGTACGGCACCACCGAGCAGTTCCTCTCGCGCTTCGGCCTGGCGCGCGTCGACGACCTGCCCAAGAGCCACGAGTTCGGAGCGAGCTGATGCCGAAGTGGGGTTACGCGCTGGTCGCTGCACTGATCGCCGTCCTCGCCGGCTACGTCCTGTGGCCCTCGTCGGGCGCCGCCGGCGTCGCCGTCTTCCCGTCCGCCATCGCCGAGCCATTCACCGTCACCGGGGCCCTCGGCGAGCAGCGGATCGAAGGCGGACGCGTGAAGGTCGCCGGCCTGGACCGGCCCGCCGCCGCCGAGGCGGTGTCCGGCTTCTCCGCCACCGCCACCGCCATCACGATCCCGCCCGACCGGGTGGTGGACGGGATCGACGCGCAGGCGGCCAAGGCCTGGGGCGTCGACGGCACCCGCCGCTTGCAGGTCGGCGAGGAGGAGCGGCAGTGGGGCGAGGCCGATGGCGGCGGCGCGGTGTGGGATCCCCGCCGGCGGCGCATCCATCTCGTCCCGGCCGAGGCGGTGCGCCAGCTGTCGCAGGCCGCATCGCGCCTCGACTCGCGCACGCTGATCGAGCTGCCGCAGACGCCCGCGGACTGGCTGATGGTCGACGGCGTCCGCTACGCGCGCCGCGATGGCGAGTGGCGCACGCCCGGTGATCTCCGGCCGCCGCTCAGCGGCCGCGTCGAACGCATCTTTGCCGCCCTGCGCGCGGTG
>JAFLCQ010000052.1 GCA_017302815.1 Planctomycetota bacterium | reverse complement strand
GACCGAGGTCGCGGCGGAACTGCCGCCGAGCGCCTCGTGGCGACGTCCGTCGGCTCCGGCGCAGCCTCCACCGCCGGGATCGTCGGGAACGACCGGCTGGCGTCGACCTCGCGCCGATGATGGGCAGCCCGCGGCGCCGCCGCCGGCCCAGCCTTCGCCGGCGCTGGAGCCGTCATCCGGAGCGCCGCCTTCACGACCGGCCTGGCTGCATCCGGCCCAGCCCGCGGCATCACCCAGCGATGAATACCCGGCGACTCCGGCCCCCGCCGAGCCGCAGCAACCCGTGCGCGATCCTCCCAGCTCGACCGGATGGAAGAGGCCGGTCAGGACGCCACCCCCGGAGCAGCCATGACCGACGCCGTGACCATGGCGCGTGCCGCCATCGACGCCGTGCATCGTCGTGACCCCGAAGTGCATGACGGGATCCCCGACGAACTGGCCTATGCCGATGCGGTCGAGGCCTGGCTCCTGCGTCTGCATCCGGCAGCCGATCCGGTGCTGCGGCTCGCGGCCCGGGCGCAGCATCTCGAACGCTGGAGCCTGCCGCGCACCTCGTATCCCGCAGATCGCGCCGGCTACCTGCGCTGGCGCACCGAGCAGTACCGCCGGCAGGGCGCCCTGGCCGCACGGCTGTGCCGCGAGGCGGGCATCGCCGAGGCCGACGCCCTGCGCGTCGAGGCTCTGGTCGCGAAAGCGCGTCTGCGCGAAGTGGACGGCCAGGCGATCGAGGACGCCGCCTGCCTGGTCTTCCTCGACCGCGAACTGGCTGGGTTCGCCGCCGGGCACCCCGATTACGACGCGGCACGGTATGTCGCCATCCTCGCCAAGACCTTGCGCAAGATGAGTCCGGCCGCCCGTGACGTGGCCCTGGGGCTGCCTCTGCCCGAAGCCTTCGCCGCCCTGCTGCGCAGCGCCGCTGCCACGTTGCGGACGTAAACGGCCTCCTAGGCTGCGCGCATCACCTGCCCGGGTGACGGAATGGCAGACGTAGCGGTTTCAAAAACCGCCGGCCGCAAGGTCATGGGGGTTCGAGTCCCCCCCTGGGCACCACCTACGCCTCGGTGGCGGAATTGGCAGACGCAGCGGATTTAAAATCCGCGGTAGCAATACGTTGTGGGTTCGACTCCCACCCGGGGCAAGGTCGATGCTGGCTATGGAGTAGCTTGGGTCGGTGCAGGGGCGGCTGGCGGCTGGCGGGAGACGCTGCCGATGCAGCTCTCCACGGCTTGCTGCAGCGATTCCTGGTCGCCGGGGAGGCCGCGTGCCTCGATCGCAGCTGCCGGGGCATCCGCGCCTGCCGAGGCCAGGGCGATCATGCAGAAGCGCTGCTGCTCGCCCTCGGTCCACGAGTAGCTGAACTTCGTGATTCGGCCGCCGGCGACCTCCTCGGAGCTGGAGCCGATCTCGAGGAAACCGGGACGCTGACGGGCTTCGTCAAGCAGCACGGTCGACTGCGACTCGTGCTCGAAGGGGGGCGGTATGGCGCGCACGCGGATCAGGCCGGTGTCGCTGTTTGGGTCCGTCCAGACGGTGGTCGTGCCGTCCGGCTGCCCGCGCTTCCATCCGGACGGGGCGGTGACGTGCAGGCCGGTCTCGGCGTCGAAGAATTCGAGGACGCCGGAGCCCGCGGCCGGCTGGCCGATGCTGCCGGAGGCATCGTTGGCGGTCCTGGCTTGTGGCTGCACGCCGAGTTCGCGCGCAATGCCGGGATGGCTGGGATCGGCAGCGAACCCGGCCTGATAGCAGCGCCAAGAACGTTCGCGCGAACGCGTCAGCGCCTCGGCATTGTCATCCACCCAGCGGCCGAGCCGGTAGAAGCCCTCGGCATCCTTCCAGGTGAGGGCGGCGAACCTGTCTTCGTATTCCCGCTCCAGCGCCTGGGCGCGCGGCAGCCATTCGTCCTTGTAGAGCGCATAGCCCAGGCTGCGCATGCGCCTGGCCAGGGCTTCGGCCTGCGCGCCGCCGTGCTCGCGGATCCACACCGGCGAGCATGTCCGGGCGGCCATGCCGGGATCGCGCAGCCGGTTCAAGGCCAGATCGACAGCCCGGCCGACCAGGGCGAGATCCTTGCGCTCGGCGGCCTTGGTCCCCAGGTCGCTGACGATCGCCGCGAGCAGGCTGTCGGCGGTCGCATTCCAGAAGTCGGCATTGCCGGCGTTCACAGCCTGCTCCTGGCACCAGTTGGCCACCGCGATGCGGCGATCCCAGTCCGCCTCGCCGATCCCGGCCATGCGGTCGTGCAGCAGTTGCGCGTCCGACGCGGCGGGTGCCACCGCCTCGACCGAGAAGATGCGGCTTCCCTGATTGCCCGCCAAGCTGCCCATCACGTGCAGGTTGTCGCCATCGAGCCTGCCCGCGAGCGCTTCACCGACCGGGACCACCGCAACGCCATCCAGACGGTAGAGGGCGAACTTGTCGCCGGGCAGCCGGCGCAGCTTGCCGGTGAAGGCGACGTCCTGGCCATCGCCGATGCCGGCGATCACGTCGTCGATGCGCAGGAGGAGGTAGGTCTTGCCGGCATGGTCGACGAACTGGCGCTCTGCCCCGCGGAGCGTCATGGTGAAGGCGTTGGACCACGGCGCCTGTCCGGCGCCGGCCACTGCTGCGGGATCGGCTGCGAAGAGAGCGGTGCCGGCGCAGACGGCCAGGAGCAGGCGGCTGGGCATGGATGACCTCCGTCGTCCGCAGCGTAGGCGCAGCCCCGGGGGGCCACAAGTCGCGAGCAGCCAGGGGGTCGCAAACAGGCTCTTGCAGGACGGGAAGACCCCTCTATGAATCCCGCCTCGCGCCGCTGAGGGTGCGACTCCTGGACGGCACAGGAGGCTGTGGATGTGGGGGTATAGCTCAGTTGGTAGAGCGTCTGAATGGCATTCAGAAGGTCAGGAGTTCGAATCTCCTTACCTCCACCACCGAAGACCCCTGGCGCGAGCCAGGGGTCTTCGCTTTTCGGGTGTCATCCAGGATGGCTGGAATAAAAGGATAACGTTAACCATAAATTGCCCGACGTGCAGGATCCGGGCATGCGCTGGCTGCTTCTGATATCGCTGCCCTGTGTCGTGGCGTGGGCCGCGGCGAACGAACCGGTGGTACGTGATGCGGCGTTGTGGCCGTTCTCCTCAGCCAGCCCGTGGAACATGGCCATCGGCGACCAGGCTGCCTACCAGCCCATCGCCTCGCCGCGCTTCGCCTGCGACCGCGGAGGATCGCTCAATTGCGCCGGATTCAGCCATCCCGTCTACCTGGCGGGCGCCTCCGATCCCGAGGTCCGCATCAGCCGGCGCGGCACCGCGACTCCATTCGCGACCGCGCGTGTCCCGGCGGAGGCCAAGCCGGACTCCCACGCGGACGGGCACCTGCACATCATCGATCCGGGGAGGCGGAAGGTCATCGAGATGTTCGGCGCCAGGCGCGAGGCCGATGGTGGCATCACTGCGACGGCGGTGGTGGAGAACGATCTCACCGACGACGGCATCTACCCCGCCTGGCACGGCGTGCGTGCGTATGGCGGGTCGGCATTGGCGGGACTCATCCGGACCGGCGAGCTGACCAATGGCATCCGCCATGCGCTGGCGATCGCCGTCGAACAGCAGGCGCTCAACCGTCAGGGGCCGATGGGCAAGGCCTGGGTGTGGCCAGCTTCCAGCTGCGACAACAACAACAGCTACGGCACCAGCGGCAACCTGTTCATGGGCTCGCTGCTGGCGATCCCGGCGGGTGTCGATCTGAAGGCGTCTGGTCTGCGTGGTCCGGCGTTGGAGATGGGGATCGCCCTCCAGGACTACGGCGCCTACATCACCGACTGCACCGGCACCAACCTGTCGTTCTACGCTGAGCCGGCCGCCGCAGCCGAAGTCGCAGAGGTCGGTCGCGGCGACGTCGCCAAGCTGGTGTCGCTGCTGCAGGTGGTGGCGAACAACAGCCCGCAGAACGTCGGTGGCGGAGGCAAGCGCCGCAGGTCATCGGCACCTCCGTTCGCCCCGCCCGGCCAGGCCATTGTCGATGGGGGGCTTCCGCCCCTGATCACGACCGAGCCGACGGCGCAGAGCGTCCAGGCGGGAGCGGCGGTGCGCATGGCTGTCGTTGCGACAGGGTCCGAGCCGCTGACCTACAAGTGGCGCCGCAGCGGCGTGGCGGTGGGCGGGAACCAGCCCGAACTGGCCATCGCGGCCGCCAGGCCCGGTGATGCCGGCACCTACGTCTGCATGGTGAGCAACGCCTATGGACGGGTGGCTACCGCCGGTGCGCGCGTGACGGTGGCCGGCGGAGACGCATCGCCGCAGGGACCACCAGCCGAGACGATGGCGGCCTGGAAGGTGCGTCTGCTGTCCACGGTGCGGGCTGCTGTCGACGCAGGAGGGCTGCCGCAGTACCGGTCCGAGTTGATGCGCAGCCGGGTGAGCGTCCGCGATGTCGATTCCGAGGGCGGGCTGACCGTCCTGGCCGGCGGTGCGACCATGCTGGTGGCCTGGAAGCAGCTGAAGGTGGGCGAGCTGGCCAGCCTGGCCGAGGACCTTGCGCGTGCCGGAGGCGAAGAACGGCACGCCCTCGCCGCATTCTTCCTGTTGTCGGCAGGCGAGGAGCAGGCTGCCGGCCCGCATCTGGATCGGGCCGCCGGCCAGGCGCAATCCGTCCGGAGCGCGTTCGCGGGAAGGTGATTGGGAGGGGCGGGCGGCTGGATCCCGAGTTGCGTCGCCAACTCGGCTGGCCCGACCGACAAGATGTGAACCTGCGTTCCCGCTCGCGGGCATGCCGCTCGCCGCGCTTGGCGCGATGCCCCACTGGGGCATCGCGGTCCCTGCGGGACTTCCCTCGCTTGCCTCTTGCGCCCTGGGGAAGCGGCCGCGGGCGCACATCCCAATCGACTCGACCAACAGCACACCCCGCCGGTCTTCCGGCGGGGTGTGCTGTTGGTCGGGTTGCCTGTCTCGACTTCAAACCGGCGGCACCAGCCGCCCCGACCGCCGAGCCCCGTTTTGCGGATACAATGGGCGCAGCCCATCCGCAACCCCTCCTGGCCGCGTCGGCGGTCAGGAGGGAGGGGCGACAAAGGTCGCGGGGGCCGGGGGCAGAGCCCCCGAAGCAAAATGGTCGGACCGACAGGATGTGAACCTGCGTTCCCGCTCGCGGGCAAGCCGCTCGCCGCGCTCGGCGCGATGCCCCACTGGGGCATCGCGGTCCCTGCGGGACTTCCCTCGCTTGCCTCTTGCGCCCTGGGGAAGCGGCCGCGGGCGCACATCCCAATCGACTCGACCAACAGCAAACCCCGCCGGAAGACCGGCGGGGTTTGCTGTTGGTCGGACCGACAGGATTTGAACCTGCGACCTCTTGCGCCCAAGGCAAGCGCTCTAGCCAAGCTGAGCTACGGTCCGATGGTTGGGATACTCCCGCGCCCGCCGGACTCGGCAAGCGCGGGAGTCGTGGGTTCAGCCGACCACGAGATTGATGATCTTCCCGGGGACGATCACCAGCTTCTTGATGGTCTTGCCCTCGGTGGCGGCCTTGACCACGTCGCTGGCCAGGACGGCGGCTTCCAGGTCCTTGCCGGCCAGGCTGCGCGACAGGACGATCTTGCCGCGCACCTTGCCGTTGGCCTGCACCGGGTACTCGACGCTGTCGCCGGCGATCTCCGACTCGTCGAAGGCCGGCCAGCCGGCGGCGGTGACGCCGCCCGTGCCGCCCAGCAGCTCCCACAGCTCCTCGGCGATGTGCGGGGACATCGGGGCGATGAGCCGCACCAGGGTCGAAAGGCCCAGCTTCAGCACGTCCGGACGCAGGGCGTCGGGCTTCAGCTCGTTGGTCAGCTCCATGCACTGCGCGACGGCGGTGTTGAAGGCGAAGTCCTTCTCCAGGGCGTCGGTGCAGCGCTTGATGACGGCGTGGACCTTGCGCACGACCGCCTGGTCGGCGCCGGCGACCTCGGCGGCCTTGCCGGAGTAGGGCGCCACGCCGCGCAGACGCTCGGCGTTGTCGGTGACCAGTACCCACAGGCGCTTGAGGTAGCGGTGGCTGCCGCGGATGCCGTCCTCGCTCCACACCACGTCCAGCTCCGGCGGGACGTTGGAGAGGACGAAGAGGCGGGCGCTGTCGGCGCCGTACTGCTCGATCAGGGCCTGCGGATCGACGGTGTTGCGCTTCGACTTCGACATCTTCTCGACGCGGCCGATCTGCACCGGCTGGCCGTCGGACTTGGCGACCGCGGTGATGACGCGGCCCTTGGCATCGCGCTCGACGTCGACCTCGTCGGGGTAGAAATACTGCTTCTTCTCGCCCGGCTTCTCGCGGAACAGGGTCTCCATGCACACCATGCCCTGGCAGAGCAGGCGCTTGAACGGCTCGCGCTTGGCCGAGTAGCCGACGTCGCACAGCGCCTTCTGGAAGAAGCGCGCGTAGAGCAGGTGCATGACTGCGTGCTCGATGCCGCCGATGTAGAGGTCGACCGGTAGCCAGTGGTCGACCCGCTTGCGGTCCAGCGGCGCGGCGCAGCCGAGGTCGGCGGCGGTGTTGTCGTGGCAGGTGTAGCGCGCGAAGTACCAGCTGGACTCCATGAAGGTGTCCATGGTGTCGGTCTCGCGGCGGGCCGCCTCGGGGCCGTCCTGGCCGCGAACGGTCAGCGGCGAGCCATCCTTGGCGGTGACCGCCCAGGTCGGATGGCGCTCGATCGGGTTGCCCTTGCCGTCGAAGACGACGTCCTGCGGCAGGGTGACCGGCAGGTCCTGCTTGCGCAGGGGGACGGCGCCCAGCTTGTCGGTGTAGGCGTAGGGGATGGGGTTGCCCCAGTAGCGCTGGCGCGACAGGCACCAGTCGCGCAGGCGCCAGGTGACGACCTTGCGGCCCTTGCCGGTCGACTCCAGCCAGGCGGTGATCTCGCGCTTGGCGTCCTCGCTGGGGCGGCCGTCGAACTGTGCCGAGGCGGTCAGCACGCCGGCCTCGGTGTAGGCGTCCTCGCCGGCCTGCAGCTTCATCCACTCCGGGTGCTTGGCGTCGGTGGCCTGGATGACGGTGATGATGTCGATGCCGTACTTCCTGGCGAAGGCGAAGTCGCGGGTGTCGTGCGCCGGCACGGCCATGACCGCTCCGGTGCCGTAGTCGGCGACCACGAAGTTGGCGGCGTAGATCGGCACCTTGCGGCCGTTGACCGGGTTCACCGCGTAGGCACCGGTGAAGACGCCCTTCTTCTCGGCGGTGTCGCCCATGCGCTCCTGCGCCGAGACCGCGCGCACCTCGGCGCGGAAGGCCTCGACCGCGGCGCGGTGGCTGGCCGGGACGATGGCGTCGACGAGGCGGTGCTCGGGCGCGATCGACATGAAGGTGACGCCGAAGACGGTGTCGGGGCGGGTGGTGAAGACAGTGATCTTCGCCTCGGGGTGGCCGTCGACGGCGAAGTCGATCTCGGCGCCCTCGCTGCGGCCCAGCCAGTTGCGCTGCTGCGTCAGCACCGCGTCGGGCCAGCTGCCCTTGAGGGCGTCGAGCTGCGCCAGCAGCTCATCGGCATAGCTGGTGATGCGCAGGTACCACTGCGGCAGCTCCTTCTGCACCACCGGCATGCCGGTGCGCCAGCACTTGCCGTCGACCACCTGCTCGTTGGCCAGCACGCAGTTCAGGCCGGTGGACCAGTTCACCAGGCTGGACTTGCGGTAGACCAGGCCCTTCTCGACCAGGTCGATGAAGATGTCCTGCTCGCGGGCGGCGTAGCCGGGATCGCTGCAGGCGAACTCGCGCGTCCAGTCGTAGCTGAAGCCCATGCGCTTCAGCTGACCGCGCATGTAGGCGATGTTCTCGTAGGTCCACTTCGCCGGATGGGCGCCGCGTTCGATCGCGGCCTGCTCGGCCGGCAGGCCGAAGGAGTCCCAGCCCATCGGGTGCAGGACGTGCAGCCCGCGCATGCGCTTGTAGCGCGCGACCGCGTCACCGATCGAGTAGTTGCGCACGTGCCCCATGTGCAGCTTGCCGCTGGGGTAGGGGAACATCTCGAGGACGTAGTAGCACTTCTCGCGCGGCAGGTCGTCGCGGACCTTGTAGGCCTTGGCGGCCTCCCAGGTCTGCTGCCACTTGGTCTCGATGGATGCGGGCTCGTAGGGGCGGGGATCGTTCATGGCGGGGGCGCGGATGATCCGCATCCGCCCGTCAGGACAAGCCCTTGCGGCTATCCGGCGAGAGCCTGCTCGGCGCTGTCCGCGAGGGCGGCGATGAAGGCGGGATGGTCGCCGACGGTGGCCGCGCGGGTCAGCTTCAGACCCAGCCGATGCGCCACCAGCTGCGCCTCGACGTCGAGGTCGTACAGCACTTCGATGTGGTCGACCACGAAGCCGATGGGCTGCATCACGACGTCGCCGCAGCCGGCGGCATGCAGTTCGCCCAGCAGATCCTCGACCCGGGGTGCGGACCAGGGGATCGCCGAGGCGGCCGGTGCGCTCTGGTAGGCTATGCGGTAGGCCGGCTTGCCGAAGGCAGCGGCGGCAAGGGCCGCGCTCTCCTCGACCTGCGCCCGGTAGCCGCTGGCGCGCTCGGCCGGCTGCGGGATGGCGTGGGCGGTGAACACAAGCGTGGCCGAGGCGATCCGCTCGGGGCTCCAGCCGCAGGTCGCCTCGCGCAGCCGGTCGGCGACCGCCTCGGCCATGCCGTGATGGCGGTGGAACGAGGGGCCCCAGCGCAGCTCGGGCATGGCCGCAGCGGTGCGGTAGGCCTCGGTGGTGCGACCGGCGGCGTGGGGGGCGAGGACGAGTGCGGCCACCCGCTGGCAGCCGCGCAGCTCCGCGGCCGCCTGGGCCAGCCAGGGACTCCAGTGCCGGAACCCCAGGGCGATGCGGATGTCGCGCTGGCGGCGCCGGAGCTCGCGCTCCAGGGCGGCGGCCTGAGCCGCGGCCAGCCGGTTGTAGGGACTGTAGCCGCCGAAGTGCCGGTAATGGGCGACCACTTCGGCGATGCGCCCGGCCTGGGCCGGGTCATCGCCGAGTATGCCGGACACGAAGCAGGGGGCCTCGCAGCCGGGGCCGCGATCGCAGGACTGGCGTCTGCCGCAGCAGCCCGCCTGCGGGCCGCCGAATCCGGCCAGCAGGAGGCCGTCAGTCATTCTTCGTGGTCTTGTGCATGCGTCCGAGGATGCGGCCCATGCCTGCCAGCGGCACCTCGCAGAGGACGTCCAGGGCCTGGGCGGACGACGGACGGACCATGCCGCGGACAACCACCTGTTCGGCTGGGATGCCTTCCGCCGGGGGTGGCGCTCCCCAGGCTCGGCCGAGATCGATCCAGGCGAGGAGGAGGGCCGGAGCGGCATCCAGCGACCCGGATTCGTCCAGGCGCTGCATGAGATCGCCGGCGGCGTTCACCGCCCGGCCCGAGGCCTTGTCGTCCAGCCTGGCGGCGTGGCGATCGCCGGCGATGAACAGGCTGCTGGCGGTGCCGGACGTCGCGAGGGTGGCGCTGCGCGAACCCAGCTTCACCTGCTCGGACGAGCCGCCGTGCAGGGCGGCGAACACCGATGCCGCCGACTGCACCACCTCGAAGGCGCGCGGATGCTCGGCCACCCACGACTGCACCAGCCCGGTGCCGCGCCGGTCGACGCTGACCGCGAAGGCTCCGGTGCGTTCGATCAGCGTGCACAGGCCGCGGTAGGCGCCGTCGGCTGCATCATTCCAGCGCGCTCCGGCCGCCGACTTGAGCTCGTCCGCCTGCTCGAAGGCCCAGCGTTCGGCCTGGCCCTGGAAGGACAGGCGTCCGCTGACCAGGATCGCGGTGTCCGGACTGCGCAGCTGGCTGGCCAGCCGCTCGGTGCCCGGCCGCTGAGCGCTGATCCAGGACGCCAGCGAGGTGTCGGCCCTGGCTGTGAAACGCGCATTGAGGAGCAGGTTCCCCTGCGCATCGCTGCGCGCCTGGATGGAGATCGACGCAAGCTGCTCGGAGAGGCCGCCCCAGGCGTTCACCGCCAGCGCGGGGACGCTGGCGAATTCGGCAGGGGAGAAGGGCAGTGGCGGCAGCGAGGCGAGCGCATTGGCGCCGGGCAGGCGCGGAGCGCGCAGTGCGTCCCCGCGCATGATCAGCTCCAGCGGCGCGGCGGTCGGTTCATTGCCGAGCTGCCCGATCGCGGATGCCAGCCGCTGGCACTCCTGGGCGGTGCGCGCGAGGTAGGCGACGCTGCCGGCGACCAGCAGGCGGTACTCCCATTCGCCGCCAGGCTGGTTCTGCCTGTAGATCACCGTGCCGTCGCGCTCGCCGGTACGGACCATCGGCGGTTCGCCGTCGTCGACCGTTCCGAAGGCGCTGAGAAAGGCGGCCCGGTTGCTGATCGGGATGACGGCGACCAGCGGGGCGCTGCCCTCGCGCCACGCCAGCAGCGACGGGCGGCTCAGATCGATGCCGTCGAAGCTCGAGGTGCGGAAGAGCATGCGTGCGAGCTCGCCGCGGATGCCGGCGAGATCGCCGCCGTAGGCGGCGGCGAAGCGCGTCGCTTCGCGATCGACCCAGCGCCCATCGCGGACCTTCAGCACGACCTGGGCCTGGTCGAGGGCTGTCCCGCTCTCGCCAGCCGGCAGGGCCATCGCCAGGAGGGCGAGCAATGCGGTGGTGCAGGCTGCCCATGGACGGGTGCCGGCGGATGTCCCGGATGGTGCGGCGAGGATGCTCACGCCCACGGTCTACGTCCTGGCAGGTGCGACATCAAGGCTGCTCAGGCCGTGCGGCGTGCGAGCGATCCAAGCACCGACCGGTTGACCCAGAGGTATTCGCCGAGGGAGGCCAGGCTGAGCAGGGCCGCCGCCCAGCAGCCCCAGGCTGCGGCGTGGAGCATCCACTCCTGCCAGCCGAAGAAGACAGCCGGCAGTCCGATGCTGGTGATCAGCACGACGCCCTGGACCCAGGCCTTGGCCTTGCCGCTCCAGCGCGCCGCCAGCACCAGCCCGCGGGCGGCGCACATCGCCCGCACCGCGCCCTGGACGATCTCGCGCATGACCATGAGGACGACCGGCAGCCAGGGCATCAGGCCGGCGCCCAGGATGGCGGAGCCGTCGCCGGCGATCCCGACCAGGTGCACCGATTGCTGCAGATCGGCCGCCTGGGCCGCGGTCACGGTGAATCCGACCCCGCCGGCGGGCAGCAGCAGGGCGAGGTAGACCAGCATGCGGTAGAACACGTCGCAGAACGGATCCGCGAGCTTGCCGAAATCGCTGACTTCGTTGCGCGCGCGCGCCACCCGGCCGTCGAGCCAGTCGGTGAATTCGGCCGCGCCGCAGATCCATCCCGCCGCCCACAGGCAGGCGTTGCCTTCCATCGGCAGCAGCAGGTAGGCAGCGACCGCGAGCGGGGCCAAGACGAGGCGGGCCAGGGTGATGCGGTCGGCTGCAAGCACGGCGGCACCCTGGCGACGACGGGCGTGGGAGCAAGCCGGTTCCAGCGGGTGGTCGTCCCTTGGCCATCCGGGCCGGACGCTAACCTCCGCGCCGCCATGCCCAACGCCCCGGGTCCGTTCGGACGCCTCCGTCGTCTCCTCCTGGGGGCACCGCGCGACTTCGCCGACCGGGCGATCTTCCACAAGCTGGCCCTGGTGCCGCTGCTGGCGTGGATCGGCCTCGGCTCGGACGCCCTCTCCAGCTGCGCCTACGGCCCGGAGGAGGCCTTCAAGTTCCTCAAGGGGAACGAATACCTCGCCTTGCCGCTGGCCGCCGCGACGGCGCTCACGGTCTGCCTGCTGGCCGCCGCCTACAGCGCCCTGGTCGAGAGCTTCCCCTTCGGCGGCGGCTATGGCGTGGCCACCCGTATGCTCGGTCGCCATGCCGGCCTCGTCGCCGGTTCGGCCCTAATCCTCGACTACGTCTTCACCATCGCGATCTCGCTCGCCGCCGCCGCCGCCGCGTTCCTGTCGTTGCTGCCGCCCGAGATGGCGCATCTGCGCATGCCGCTGACCCTGGCGGGCATCGCCCTGCTGACCGTGCTCAACCTGCGCGGCGTGCGCGAGCCGATCTACGCCCTGGCGCCGGTGTTCGCCATCTTCCTGGTCGTGCATGCGCTGCTCATCGGGGCCGGGATCATCACCCAGGTGCCGCACGCGGTCGAGACCGCCCGCCATGTCGGGGCCGGCTTCGTCGGCGGCTGGGAGTCGCTTGGCGCGATCGGGATGCTGACCCTTTTCATCGGCGCCTTCGTCATCGGCGGCGGCACCTACACCGGCATCGAGGCGGTGAGCAACGGCCTGCCGCTGCTGCGCGAACCGCGGGTCGCCAACGCCAAGCGCACCCTGCTCTACATCGCGGTCAGCCTGGCCACCGTCGCTGCCGGCTTGATCGTCTGCTACCTGCTGTGGGACATCCATCCGGTCGAGGGCCGGACGATGAACGCGTCCCTCGCGACCGCCGTGTTCGGCCCCTGGCCTGGCGGCACCGCGCTGGTGTGGGCGGCCATGCTCTCCGCCGCCGCGCTCCTGGTCGCCGCCGCCCAGGCCGGCTTCGTCGGCGGTCCTCGGGTGGTCGCCAACATGGCCGTCGACGGCTGGATGCCGCGCAAGTACTGCGCCCTGTCCGAGCGCCTGACCACCGGCAACGCCGTCCTGGTCATGGCTTACGGCGCGGCCCTGGCGATTTTCGTCACCGGCGGCGAGATCGAGTCGCTGGTCATCATCTACGCCATCTCGGTGTTCCTCACCTTCTTCCTGTCGATGCTGGGCATGCTGCGCTACTGGGTGCGGGTGAAGCGCGGCGAGCGCAAGCGACGCCGGCGGATAGTCCTGTTCGCCACCGCCAGCCTGGTCTGTGGTGTCGTCCTCGCCCACGCCTGCATCACGCATCTGCACGACGGGGCGCTGCTGGCCGCCGGCGCCATCGCCGCCGTCGCGGTCGGCGGCATCCTCATCAACAACCATTACCGTGGCGTGACCATGGGTCTGCTGCGGCTCTACCGCCAGCTCGAGGACATCCCGGTCGCGACGACGGTGGATCCCGGCCCCGTGCCCGCCAACCAGCCGATCGCGGCCATCCTGGTCTCAGGCTACAATGGCATCGGCGTGCACACCGTCCTCAACGCCATGCGCGCCTTCCCGGGCCACTTCAAGGGCGTGATGTTCATCTCGGTGGGCGTCATCGACAGCGGCTCGTTCAAGGGCGAGGACGCGGTCGACGAGTTGCGGCGCAAGGTCGAGGGCGATCTCGCCCGCTATGTGCAGCTGGCCCGCTCGCAGGGCCTGCCCGCAGACTCGCGCATGGCGATGGGCACCGACGTGGTCGATGAGGCCGAGAAGCTCTGCCTCGCGGTGGCGACCGAGCACCCGCGCGCGACCTTCTTCGCCGGCAAGGTGGTGTTCCGCCGCGAAACCTGGTACCACCGCTGGCTGCACAACGACGCCGCCCTCGCTCTGCTGCGCCGCCTCCAGCTGGCTGGACGCGTCGTTGTGGTCCTGCCGGCCAGGATCTCCTGATCCGCCCTACTTGCGCCCGAAGGCGTTGACCACGATCACCGGCTGGCTGACGTGGCCGCGGACGTAGGCGCGGGCGACGGATCCGGCCAGCCGGCTGAGTCCCGAGGCGGCCCAGCCGCCGAGCAGGGGGATCTTGCCGATGAGGTCGAAGGACAGCCGCGGGGCTATCTCGATCTGCAGCCTGCCATCGTAGCCGATCCTGCCCTGCGCAGCCAGCTGCACGGCCGGACTCTCCAGCCGCAGCCACAGGATGTCGATGCCATCCTCGCGCAACTGGAAGCGGGCGGTGAGCTTGTCCTTGCCCTTGGCCGCGACCGGGTTGCCGGCGAGGAAGTTCACCAGCAGCGGCAGCTGGACCAGGGTGCCGTCGGTGATGTCGATCTGCCCGCGGCCGGTGACGGGACCGGGCCCGATCGGCAGCGTCATCTCGAACCAGCCGTCGAGGCGGCCGCCGAGATGCTCGTTGGTCGAGCCCAGGCTGCGCGCAAGGGTGCCGAGATCGAGGCCGGCGACATGGAATTCGCACTGCTGCCGGCGTTTCTCGCCGGCCAGATCCATGACGTACCAGCCGGTGATGCGGCCGCGGTAGGCCTTGGCCTCGATGTCGAGGAAGCCGAGCCGGCCGGCGGTCAGCCTGGGTCGCGCGGTGACGTCGCGGAAGGCGAGGCCGGCGACTTCCAGGGTGTTGGCGTGCAGCACATCGCCATCGATGGTGGCGGTGGCCATCGACGGCAGCTGGGCCTCGCCGGCGGCCGCGGCAGCGCCCAGCAGGAGCAGGCCGGCGATCCTCACCCCGCCGCGTCCTCGCTGCGCCGCAGGGCG
>JAFLCQ010000519.1 GCA_017302815.1 Planctomycetota bacterium | reverse complement strand
GGGCGCAGCGCTCGCCGGCGCCGACGCAGGCGGCGCGGCCTTCGAGCGCCCGCACCATCGCCGACACCGTCTGGACGATGGCGACGCGATGCTTGCGGCGCTCCTCGCGCACGTATTGCGCCTGCGACAGCTGCAAGGCGACCGCCGAGGCGAGTTCGAGATCGCCCTGGTCGAAGGGCGTATCGCCCTGGCCACGCGACAGGTAGACGACGCCGCGCGTCGAGCCGGACACCACCAGCGGCACGCACACCACCGAGCGGATCTGCTTGCTGGAGATCGACTGGTTGCGCGCGAAGCGCTCGTCCTCGAGGGCGTTCGCGCTGTGGACGGCCTTGTTCTCGGTGAAGGTCTTCTTGACGATGGAACGGCTGATCACCGGCTGGATGCCCGGCGCCGAGGTGCGCACGCCGTTGGGCACCAGCTTGCCGGAGGTGGCGTCGCGGCGGAAGACGACCGCGCATTCGGCCGGCAGCTGCTGCACCAGGCAGTCGAGGACACGGGCTTCGAGGTCGGCGACCCTGTCGCCCTCGGCGAGGATGCGGCCGACCTGGTAGAGGATGCGCACGGCCTTGCCGCCATCGGCGCGGGCGGTCGACACCGCCTCCTCGGCCGGCTCGGCGAGATCGGCCAGCTCGTCGACGCGGAATTCGAGGGTATTGGACAGCATCTCCGGATCGTCCTGGTAGCGGATCCGGTCGCTGGAGTCGTCGTCGGAGGCGGCGGTCCCGGTCTCGAACACCATCTCGGTGGTGCCGATCTTGATCACGTCGCCGGCGCGCAGCAGCTCCTCGTCCTTCAGCTTCTCATCGTTGACCGCGGTGCCGTTCTTGCTGTCGAGGTCGCGCACGAACCACATGCCGCCGACCGGGAAGATCTCGCAGTGGAAGCGCGAGGCGCTGCGGTCGAGGATCTGCAGGCCGGCCTCGGCATCGCGGCCGATGGTGACGGGCTTGTCGACCAGGCCGCGTTCGCGACCGCGATAGGGTCCGTTGGCGATGCGGATCTTGCTCATGTCCCGGCCACCTTAGCGCCATCGTCCGTCCGCGACAGTGCCAGCCGGGGGCGGACGTCGATGCGCTGCTACTTGCGCTGGGCCCCGCCGATGGAGGGCGCGAGCTGGGTCGAGGAGCCGCGCTGGATGCCGCGGAAGAGCATCTCCATCTCGTCCGGGTTGTCGGAGTTCGCCAGGGCGTCCTCGCGGCTGATGAAGCCGCGCTCGAAGAGTCCGAACAGGCTCTGGTTGAAGGTCATGCAGCCGAAGTGCAGGCTGTCGCGGATGGCGGCGCCCAGCTCGGGGGTGCGCCCCTCCTCGATCATCTGCTTGATGGTCGGGGTCGCGATCATCAGTTCGAGGCCGGGCACGCGGCCCGGGCCGTCCTTGCGCGGAATCAGGCGCTGGCTGATGACCGCCTGGAACACCAGCGACAGCTGCATGCGGATCAGCGCATGCTGGTAGGGCGGGAAGAAGTTGATGATGCGTTCCATCGTCTGCTGCGCGTTGATGGTGTGCAGCGTGGACAGCACCAGGTGGCCGGTCTCGGCGGCGTCGATGGCGGCGTTCACCGTCTCGACGTCGCGCATCTCGCCCACCAGGATGACGTCGGGGGCCTCGCGCATGGCGTTGCGCAGGGCGGACTTGAAATCGCGGGTGTCGATGCCGATCTCGCGCTGGTTGATCAGGCAGCGCTCGTCGGAGTAGCTGTACTCGATCGGGTCCTCGATGGTGATGACGTGGCGGTTCACCGTCTTGTTCATGTACTGGATCATCGATGCCAGGGTCGTCGACTTGCCCGAGCCGGTGATGCCGGTGACCAGGATGAGGCCGCGGCGCAGCAGGGCGATGCGCTCGAACTGCTCCTGCGGCAGGCCCAGACCCTTGAAGTCGGGGATGTCGCTTTTGACGTGGCGCAGGACGAAGCCGATGTTGCCGCGCTGCATGAAGGCGTTGACGCGGAAGCGACCGATGTCCGGGTCCTCGAACGAGCAGTCGCACTCGTGGCCCTTCTTGAACTGCTCCTTGGCGTGCTCCTCGACCAGGACGAGGAACGCATCGCGCATGTCATCCTTGGTCATGGCGGTGTTGCCGAGCTGGCGCACCGCGCCGTCGATGCGCACCCGCGGCGGCCCGCCGACCTTCAGGAAGAGGTCGGAGGACTTGAGCTGGACCATGGCCCGGAGCACTTCGCGGATATTCATGGACCGAGATGTACAAACGGGGGAGGCCGGCGGCAAGCGCCAGACGAGGAGCAGCAGACGCCACGCGGCACACTGGGCGGTTCAGACGCCTTCGAGCAGGTCGAGGACCGCCGACGCCGCCTCGACCGCCCGGCCCAGGCCCAGCCAATCCAGGCTGGCAGGGGTGTCGGATGGGCTGTGGAAGCGCGGATTGCGGAAGCGGTCGGTGTCGGTCAGGGCGATGGCCGGTATCCCGTGCTGGGTGAAGGATTCCTGATCCCCCATCAGCTGCCAGGTCTGCCCCGGCCACCAGCAGCCACGCACCGGCAGGCCGCCAATCCGCGCAGCGGCGGCGCAGCGCCTGGCGAGGGCGCGGTCGCGCCAGGCCGCCTGTACGCACAGGAAGTCGCCGCGGCGGCCATGCACCCATGGCATCCACCAGGCCGGCCAGGCCTGGCTGCCGGGGCGCCCGTCATAGCAGGCCAGGCTGTCCAGGATCAGGGCGGCGCGCAGGTCTTCGCCAGCGCTCCGCGCCGCCGCCGCATGCCACCACGAGCCGCCCTGTTCGCGCCCCCAGCGCATGCCCTCCTCGTTGGCGAAGGCGATGAAGCGGATGGTGCGGC
>JAFLCQ010000518.1 GCA_017302815.1 Planctomycetota bacterium | reverse complement strand
GGCCGCCGCCGAGCGCGCCGCCGAGCAGCGCGCCGGCCGCGCCGCCGAAGATGGCGCCACCGAGCGCGTCCTGCGCTGCGGCCTGGACGCCGGCGACTGGCAGGCGCGCGGCCTGGAGCTGGGACCCGACGGCAGCCGCATGCGCGTGATCGCCAGCGGAGCCGACCTCGGCGAGGTGCGGGTCGCCATACCGGGATCGCACATGGCGCTGAACGCCTTGATGGCCTGCGCCGCCGCCCGTCTGGTCGCCCCGGATTGCGATCTCGCCACCCTGGCGCGCTGCGAACGGGTGCGCCGCCGCTTCACCGTGCATGGTCAGCCGGCCGGCATCCGGGTGGTCGAGGACTACGGCCATCATCCCACCGAGGTCCGCGCCACCATCGCCGCCGCCCGTCTCGGCGGCGGCCGCGTCCACGTCGTCTTCCAGCCCCACCGCTACACCCGCACCGCCGACTGCTTCCAGGCCTTCACTGAGGCCTTCGATCAGGCCTACGGCGTCGCCATCCTGCCGGTCTACGCCGCCAGTGAGGAACCGATCCCCGGCGTCGACGCCGCGGACCTGGCGGTGGCGCTGCGCATGCGCCGGCAGGGCATGGGCGAGGACACCGTCGCCCACTGCCTGGACCATGACGCCGCCATCGCCCACCTCGCCTCGGCCGCCGCGCCGGGCGACACCGTGCTGGTCCTCGGGGCCGGGGACGTCGGGCGCCTGGCGCCCAGGCTGGTGGATTTTTTCGCCCTCGCCCCGGCGCGTGAGTCGCCGGGGCCCATCCCGGCGGTGAGGCGGTGATCGTGCCGGCCCCCTTCAGCGACGGATTCCGCCAGCGCAACCGGGTGGCCGAGGAGCGCCTCGCCGGCCTCACCACCTTCCGCATCGGCGGACCGGCGACGGTCGCCGTGCTCGACGACCGCGCCGACCTCGCCGAGGCCATCGCCCACGCCCCGCGCTGGCTGGGCAAGGGCGCCAACCTGCTGGTCGGCGACGCTCCGCTGCCCCAGCCGGTGATGCGCCTCGGCCGCGACTTCGACTACATCCGCGACCTCGGGAAGCGCGAGGGCCGCAGCATCGTCGCGGCCGGCTCCGCCACCGACCTGGCGAAGCTGATCTCGCATTGCATCGCCGCCGGACTCGCCGGCCCCGAAGGCCTCGCCGGCGTCCCCGCCACCGTCGGCGGCGCCTTGCGCATGAACGCCGGCACCGTGCACTGCTGGACCCTCGACTTCGTCAGCCGCGTCGAGGTCGTTCTGCCCGGCCGCGATGCGCCGGAATGGATCGAGCGCGGCTCCATGGCCGCCGCCTACCGCTGCAACGGCCTGCCGCCCGGCACCATCTTCCTGGGCTGCGAGCTGGCCTTGGAGCCGGGGGATCCGGCAGTACTCAAGGAGCGCGGCGCCAAATTGAAGAAGGCCAAGGCCGACACCCAGCCCCTGGCCCTGCCCAGCGCCGGCTGCGTGTTCAAGAACCCGTCGAAGGAGACGCCGGCCGGACGCCTGGTCGACCAACTGGGCCTGAAGGGCTGCCGCATCGGCGGCGCCGAGGTCAGCCCGGTGCACGCCAACTTCATCGTCAATCCCGGGCGCGACGCCCTGGCCATGGACGTGGTCCGCCTGGTGCGGCGGATCCGCCGCACCGCCTTCCGTGAGCGCGGCATCGTCCTGGAGATGGAGGTCGAGGCATGGAACTGCCCTGACGAACTGCGCGCCCATCCTTCCGAGCTTCCTGATGAATCGTCCGGTCGTCCGGTCGTCAGGTCGTCAGGTCGTCAGGACTTGACGGATGCCTGCGCAACACCAAACGCGTCTGGTGATCCGACGACCGGACAAACGGACGACCGGACGACCGGACAGGGGCAATGACAATGCGCATCGACGTGATCATGGGCGGTCCAGGGCGCGAGGCGGCGGTCAGCCGCCGCAGCGGCGCCGCCATCGCACGCGGCCTGCGCGCCGCCGGCCACGATGTCGCCGAGGTCGACCTCCCCGGAGAGCTGGACCCGGCCCGCCTGCGTCCCGGGGCCATCGCCTTCAACATCGTCCACGGCACCTATGGCGAGGATGGCCAGCTGCAGGCGGTGCTGGAACGCATCGGCGTCGCCTATGTCGGCACCGACGCCGCCGGCAGCCGCCTGTGCATGGACAAGGCCGCGACCAAGCGGCGCCTCCAGGAGGCGGGCGTGCGCGTTCCCTGGGGTGTCGAGGTCGACCTGGGCCGGCCCTTCAAGCCCAGCGACCTCAAGCTGCCCCACCATGGCGGCCTGGTCCTCAAGCCCGCCGACGACGGCAGCTCGGTCGGCCTGAAGATGGTCGCCAACCCCGGCTGGATCCTGCCCGCGGTGGAGGAGCTGCTGAAGGACGTCGGTCCGCGCCGGTACCTCATCGAGGAGCGCCTGCCCGGCCCCGAATACACCGTCGCGGTGATCGACGAGGACGCCGGTCCGCGTGCCCTGCCGCCGCTGGTCATCAGCACCGCCACCGGCGTCTTCGACTACGAGGCGAAGTACAACCGCAGCGACACCGTCGAGGTCCCGGTCGCCGACGCCGAGCTGGCCGCCCGCCTGTGCGCTGTCGGCGTCGCGGCCCACCGCGCCTGCGGCTGCCGCGACCTCTCGCGCATCGATGTCATGCGCACCGCCGACGGCGACCTCGCCGTCCTCGAGATCAACACCCTGCCCGGCTTCACCGACGCCAGCCTGACCCCCAAGGCCGCCGCAGCGGCGGGCATCAGCTTCTCCGACCTGGTCCACCGCCTGGCGTGCCGCGCCGCGCGCCGCGCCGGCCTGCCCACCTGACCGCCATGAC
>JAFLCQ010000517.1 GCA_017302815.1 Planctomycetota bacterium | reverse complement strand
GGCCGCGCGGGCGGCGGCGGCGGCGGCGACCACCCCGCGCACCGGACGCAGCGAGCCATCGAGGGCCAGCTCGGCCATGAACAGGGTCGCCGGCGGCGGCTCGGGCAGGCCGTTGTCGCCGATGGTGGAGAGGAAGCCGATGGCGCAGGCGAGATCGAAGGCGGGCCCCTCCTTGCGCCGGTCGGCGGGAGCGAGGTTGACGGTCAGAATGTCGCCGGGGCGGTGGTGCAGGCCGGAGGCGAAGATCGCGGTGGTGACGCGTTCGACGCTCTCGCGCACTGCCGCATCGGGCAGGCCGACGACGGTGACGCGCCCCTTGTCGGCCTTCGGCGTGCTGCGCGCCACCTCCACCGCGACCAGGAATCCGTCGACGCCTTCGATGCCGGCGGCATGCACGCGGACCAGACGCATCCGGGCACGCTGCCCATGCGGCGCGACGCTGCAAGCGGCCCGGGTTGCACGGTGGAGGCCGGTCCGGATGATGCCGACGTGGCCAAGGACCAGCGTCAGACCCCATCAGGAGACGTGCACGCGATCGTCCGCGAGGTGCTGGGCGGCGCTGCGCCCGAAGCCGGTCCCAGCGGTCTCGGCTGGATGGACGAGGCCGAACCCGAGAAGCCGGGCAACAGCAGCGGCTGGGCCAGACCCGGATCCAGGCCGCGCGCCGCCGACAAGGACGTCGAGCAGGCCCGCCACATCCAGCACCAGCTGCTGCCGGCGCCGCCGCGCATGCCCGGCCTCACCTGCGCCGCCCGCTTCGAGCCGCACCACGAGGTCAGCGGCGACTTCTACGACTTCTTCCAGCTGCCCGACGGGCGCCTGGGCGTGGTGCAGGGCGACGTCAGCGGCCACGGCGTCGGCGCCGGCATGGTCATGGCGATGGCCAAGCAGACCATCCGCATGCTCGCCTCGACCGGATCGCCGCCGGCCAAGGTGCTGATCGAGGCCAACCGCTGGCTGCACGGCGCGATGGCCGGCAAGTTCGTCAGCGCGACCTACCTGGTGATCGACCCCGGGGTGGGCGAGATGCGCCTCGCCCGCGCCGGGCACACCCCGCTGGTGCTGGTCAACGCCGCCACCGGCGCCCGCGAGGTGCTGGCGCCCAAGGGCATCGCCCTGGGCATCCGCGAGCCCGCCGCATTCGCCAGCGGCACCGAGGAGCTGCGCCGCGGCCTGCGTCCGGCCGATCTGCTGGTGCTGGTCACCGACGGCATCCTCGAGGCGCAGGACCGCCTGGGCGAGGAGTTCAGCATCGAGCGCATGGCCGATGTGGTGGTGCAGCATGCCCCCGCCGGTCCCGAAGCGGTGGTGAACCGCATCCTCGACGCCGCCCGCCATTTCGGCGGATCCGCCAAGCTCGAGGACGATGCCATGGCCGTCGCGGTGTCATTCGGGTAGGATGCGGTCGGCACCGGCTGCGCAGCGACGCTCCACGCTCCCAGGCGCCGCCATGCCATAGTCCTTGCGGCCATCGCTGCCGGAGGACGCTGCCGCGATGCAGATGCAGCTGGTGCGCTCCGTCCCCGTCCCCTCCCTCGGCGTCGTGCTGCAGGAGCGGCGCCACCCGTGCGGCCTGACCCATCTCCACCTCGCCTGCGCCGACGAGCACCGCGCCTTCTGCATCGCCTTCCGCACCCCGCCGGCCGACTCGACCGGGCTGCCGCACATCCTCGAGCACACCACCCTGTGCGGCTCGCGGCGCTACCCGGTGCGCGATCCCTTCTTCATGATGCTGCGCCGCTCGCTGGCGACCTTCATGAACGCGATGACCTACCCCGACCTCACCGCCTACCCCTTCTCGACCCAGGTGGCGAAGGACTGGGACAACCTGCTCGGCGTCTACCTCGACGCGGTATTCGCGCCGCGACTCGACGAGCGCGACTTCCACCAGGAGGGCCACCGCCTCGCTCCGGCGGCCGACGGGGCCTGGCAGCGCCAGGGCGTGGTCTTCAACGAGATGCAGGGCGCCCTGGGCAGCAGCGATCCGCAGGTCGCCAACGCCCTCTCGCGCGCGCTGATGCCAGACACCATCTACCGCCACGAGAGCGGCGGCGAGCCGACCGAGATCCCGCGCCTGGCGCACGCCGACCTCGTCGCCTTCCACCGCCGCTGCTACCGCCCGGCCAACGCCGTCATCACCACGTACGGCGACCTCGACCTCGCCGCCTTCGACCATGCCCTGGCCCCCTACCTCGCCGATCCCGGCGTGCCGCTGCCGCCGCCCGCGGCGCAGCCGCCGCTGGCATCCGCGAACCACCTCGAGGTGCCGGTGCCGATCGATCCCGGCCAGGAGCCTGAGGACGTCACCATCGGCGGCGTCGCCTGGTGCTGGGGCGACACCGCCTCGGTCGACGAGGTGCTGGAGGCGGACCTGCTGGAGCGCCTGCTGCTGGGCCACGCCGGCTCCCCCCTGCGCCTGGCGCTGGAGAGCAGCGGCATCGGCCGCGGCCTGGGTCCCTCCGGCTATGCCGGCCATGCCCGCAACGGCACCTTCACCGCCGCCCTCGACGGCTTCGCCACCGCCGACGCCGGCCGCATCGCGCCGCTGGTGATGACCACCCTCGAACGCGTGGTCGCCGACGGCCTGCCGCAGGCCGAGATCGATGCCGCCCTGCACCAGCTGGAGCTGACCCGGCGCGAGGTGCGCGGCGACGGCTGGAGCTACGGCCTGGAGCTCGCCCTGCGCCTGGTCGGGCCGTGGAACCTCGGCGCCGAGCCGCTGCCCTTCCTCGATGCCGGCGAGTCCCTGGCCCGCCTGCGCGCCCGCGCCACCCCGGCCTGGGCGGCGGCCGAGGTGCG
>JAFLCQ010000516.1 GCA_017302815.1 Planctomycetota bacterium | reverse complement strand
CGGCGCGGTGCGCTCGCGCCAGGCGGCGTAGCGCGCGACCAGCGCGCGGGCGACCGGGATCTCTGCCTCCGGCGCCTCGGTCAGGGACACGCGCACGGTGTCGCCGATGCCGTCTTCAAGCAGGGCGCCGATGCCGGCGGCGCTCTTCACCCGGCCGTCCTCGCCATCGCCAGCCTCGGTCACCCCGAGATGCAGCGGGTACTCGGCGCCGTGATCGCGCAGGCGGGCGCACAGCAGGCGATAGGCCTGCACCATGACCTTGGGGTTGGACGCCTTCATCGAGATGATGAGGTCGCGGAAGCCCTCCGACTCCGCGATGTGCACGAACTCCATCGCGCTCTCGACCATGCCGGCGGGGGTGTCGCCGAAACGGTTCATGATGCGGTCGGAGAGCGAACCGTGGTTGGTGCCGATGCGCAGGCTGCGCCCCAGCTCGCGGGCGCGGCGGACCAGCGGCCGGAAGCGCTCGGCGACGCGTTCCAGCTCGGCCGCGTACTCGGCGTCGCTGTACTCGGTGACCGCGAAGCGCTTCTTGTCGGCGTAGTTGCCGGGGTTGATGCGCACCTTCTCGACGTGCTCGACCGCCTCGAGCGCGGCCGCGGGCATGAAGTGGATATCGGCGACCAGCGGCACGTCGCGGAACCCGGCCGCATCGAAGCCGGCGCGGATCGCCTTCAGCGCCTGGGCATCCTTCACCCCGGGTGCGGTCACGCGCACGATCTGGCAGCCGACTTCGGCTAGGCGGATCGACTGCGCCACCGTCGCGGCCACGTCCTGGGTCGGGGTGGTGCACATGCTCTGCACCACGATCGGCGCCCCGCCGCCAACCTGGATCCGCCCGACCATCACCGTGGTGGATCGGCGGCGGGCGAAGCCGAGGCGATGGTCGACGTAGGGTCCGGTGGCTGGCATGGCCGGGCAGGATAGGCGGCCGGGGCCGACGGGAAGGCCCGCCGGCGGCTGCCTTCAGCGCCGCACCATCTCCGAACCGAGCTTGTCGACCAGGCCCTGGCGCTGGTCGTGTTCGAGGGCCTGGCGCAGGTGGTCCCACTCGACAGCCTCGCCGACGTCGAGGCGGCGCCGGGCCTCGCGGATCAGCAGGTCGTCGTCGCTGAGCTGCGCCAGCTGCTCCAGCGCCGCCCGCGCGTCGTCGATGCGGCCCTCGGCCTGCAGCAGCTGCACGGCATGGCGGTAGCAGCGCGCGGCCATGCGCTCGTCGCCGACGCCGGAGGTCACCTCGGCCAGCTGCAGCGCCAGGTCGGGATCGCGCGGATGCAGGGCGAACTGCCGCGACAGCAGCTCGACCGCCTGCTCGACCTCGCCGGCCTCGAGCAGCCCGTCGAGCAGCTCCTTGGCCGCGGTGCGCTCGCCGGCGGCATCGCCGGAACGGCGCAGCAGCTCGATCAGCTCGGAACGGGCCTGATGGCGCCGCTCCTCGGACACCACCTGGATGCGCCTGCGCGCCAGCTCGACGGCGGTCCCGAAGTCGCCGCGGCGGACCGCCAGGCGCAGGGCGTCCTCGATCGCCGCCGGTTCGTCCGCATCGCCGGTCTCGCGCAGGAGCTCGCACAGGCGCAGGCGCGCCAGGATGTCGTCGCCGCGCAGGGCGCAGAGCCGCCCGAGCAGCTCCTTGGCGTGCGCCGCATCGGCCGAACCGTAGGCGAGGTTGGCAGCGCGGCGCATCTCCAGCTCGGCCACCACGCGATTGCCCTCGCGCAGGGCCAGCTCGGCGGCGCGCGAACGCAAGGCGGCCGACGAGGGGATGTTCTCGATCGCCTTCTCCACCACGCCGCGCGCCTCATCGAGGCGGCCGGCCTCGGCCGCGAGGTCGGCGGCGCGGCACCAGGCGTCGATGGCGGCGGGCATCCGCCCGAGATGGTCGTGGGCGTCGCCGAGGCGGCGCAGCAGTTCGACGTCCTCGCCTCCGAGGACGACGATGCGTTCGAGGGTGTCGACCAGGGCCTGGTCGTCGCCCTCCTTCTCCTGGCGGTCGGCGATCAGGCGCAGCTGGCGGGTGGCGCCATCGCGATCGCGCCGCTTGGCGTAGATCTTGGCCAGCCAGTCGTGCGCGGTGCTGTCGCCAGGAGCGAGGCGGGCCAGCAGCTCGTAGGCCGCCAGCTGCACCTCTTCCGGCGCCGTCTGGCTGCGCGTGAGGGCGGCGCGCAGGACCTGCGCCGCCTGCTCCTCGCGCTTCGCCGCCACCAGCAGCTCGGCGCAGGCGCGCGCCGGTTCGAGCCGTTCCGGCTTCAGCTGGATCAGGCCCAGCCAGGCCTCGATGGCCTCGTCGCTACGACCGCGTTCGGTCGCCAGGCGCGCGGACTGCTCGTACTGCAAGGCGGCCTGCGTCGCGTCGCCGGCGGCGGCGGCGAGCCGGGCGATCATGCGTCCGGTGACGATCTTGTCGGCACCCAGCTGCTGCGCCTCGCCCAGCGCCTCGATGGCGCGGATGCGGTCGCCGCGGTTCTCGTAGAGGCGGACCAGCGCCAGCAGCGCCTCGAGGGTCGCGCGGTCATCGCCGACCGTCAGGTTCAGCGCCACCAGCTGGGTCAGCGGCCCCTCGGGATCGGCGCCCAGGCGGAGGGCGAACTTCAACGCCTGGATCATCAGCTGCGGGGTCTGGAGGAAGGGAACCGCCGCAAGGCAGTGCGCCGCGGCGGCCGCGCGGTCGCCGAGCTGCTCGGCGAGGTTGGCGAGGTGCTCGCGGATGCGCGCCCCGTCGTGGCCGAGGGCGACGGCGCGGGCGAGGATGCCGTAGGCGTCGGCGCTGCGGCCCTGGGCCCGTGCGCCATTCCAGCAAACGGT
>JAFLCQ010000515.1 GCA_017302815.1 Planctomycetota bacterium | reverse complement strand
GGACCACCACGCTGTGTCGCCTCGCCGATCGCGGCGCCGCGCACCTCAACCGCCAGGTCCGCCGCTGGCACGGCTGCACCGCCAGCGAGCTGGTCGCGCGCATCCGCCTGGACTGGGCGGCACGCGAGCTGCGTCTGGGCGACCGGCCGATCGGCGATATCGCCGCGGCCTGCGGCATGCCGCATCTGGGCCACTTCTACCGCCGCTTCCAGGGCCGCTTCGGCACCACCCCGAGGCGCTGGCGCGTGGACGCCCGACGCGGAGCGGGCACCGACGCCTGAACCGCCGCTCCTCAGTCGGCGAAGGCGAAGCGGATGCGCCAGCGCGCGACCGCGCCCGGCGCCAGGCTGGGTGCGGTGCCATCGGCAACTGCGTCCGTCAGCTTCCGCGCCGACCCGGTCGACGGCTCGGGCGCGAGATGGGCGAGGTCGCCGACGAAGGGCGAGGCCTCGCTGCACCACACCGCCAGATGCGGCAGCGCGTCGGCGCTCCAGGTCATGGTCAGGCTGGCGCCACCCGGGCGCCGCAGGCGCACGAAGGCGGGCGCAGGCGCCACCGCCAGGCTCCAGAAGCGCTTCGCCTCCATGCTCGCGGTCGCGGCGGCGAAATGCGTCGCCGACAGCGCCTCCCACGCCACGGGCACCTTCTCGGCGCCGAGGACATGGTGCTGGGAGTTGGTCACCACCACCTGCTGCCGCGGCGGGAATTCCATGCGCAGCGGCTCGGCGATCGAGAACAGCGGATGGAACAGGTAGACATAGCGCAGCGCCGCATCGCCGCGGTTCTCCAGCTCGTAGGACAGCTGCACCGCGCCGGGCTCCAGTTCGATGCGTCGCGTCAGGCGGTACGGCCGCAGGCGCCCCTCCAGCACCAGGGGCAGGCCCGGCCCGTCGCCCGTCTTCCACGCCGAACGCCAGGCCTCGCCATGCGCGGGTAGCCCGTCGCAGGCGTCCATGGTCGGGAAGATCTCGTCGGCGCCGTCGAATTCGCCGTCGCCGTAGCCGGCGAGCGCCTCGCGCGCACGGTAGGGCCTGCCGCTGCGGCTCAGCCATTCGTAACCGTCCGGACCGCGCAGCGAGATGATCTTCGCGCCCAGCTCGGGCAGGACGGCGACCACCAGACCATGCGCTTCCAGACGCGAGACCGGCGTGCGGCCGCCTCCCTCCAGCGCGACATCCTCGGCCCAGACCAGGCAGACGGCGAACGCCAGCGACGCGATGCGGACGAAGGTCATGCCCCGGGCATAGCCGGCCGCTCCCGCAGGGTCAACGCGGATCGAGTCTGCGGCGCAGGCGAAGTGTCCAGGATTGCCCGGTGGGCCCCGGCCTCAGTGGCTGAGGCCGTGCACCGTCTTCTGCCAGAAGTGGGGCTTGCGCACCACCTCCCACAGGCCCTTCCACGCCGCCAGGCTGATCAGCACCCAGTACAGCGGCGAGAGCAGGGCCGGCAGCAGCAGACCCTGCTGGCCGGGACGGCGGCCGTAGACGGCGGCGGTGGCGATGAAGGCGAGGTTGCCCAGGGTCAGGGCGATGGCGGCGACGAAGAAGACCGCCGACAGGGTGCCCAGGAGCGGATCCTCGGTGCGGCCCATGAACAGCATCTGCCACGACCACGGCTCGGCCGCCGACAGCGGATCGGCCGGCACCGGATGGCGGGTGGTGAGCAGCTCCCACAGGCGGAAGCCGCGCGCGACGTCGCAGCCGAGCAGGGCGAGGTAGACCGCGCTGGACAGCCACAGCACGAGGTTGAGGGCGGACAGCGCGACGACGCAGAACACGCTCATGACGAAGCCGAAGGCGCCCCACGGCCCCAGCTTGGCGATCAGGGTCAGCGGGTTGCGCCACCACACCAGATGGGTGATGAAGTAGCCCTTCAGCCAGCGGCTGCGCTGGCGCAGCCAGTTGCCGACCCGGCTGTTCGCCTCCTCCCAGGTCACCGAGTCGAGCATGCGCGTGCGGTAGCCGGCGACATGCAGGCGCACGCCCAGGTCGCAGTCCTCGGTGACGTTGAAGGGATCCCAGCCGCCGAGCTGGCGCAGGATGTCGGTGCGGAAGTGGTTGCTGGTCCCGCCCAGCGGCAGAGGCACCTTCAGGCGCGCCAGCCCGGAGAGGTAGCGGCGGAACCACACGTTGTACTCGATGGCGAACCAGCGCGTCAGCAGATTCTGGGCGTGGTTGTGGTAGGCGAGCTGGGCCTGGATGCAGGCGGTCTTCGCATCGCTGGAGCGGAACAGCATCACCGCCTGCTTGAGCTGGTCGGGCTCGGGCCGGTCCTCGGCGTCGAAGATGACCAGGAACTCGCCCTTGGCGCAGGCCAGGCCATGGTTGCAGGCGCGCGGCTTGGTCTTGGGCTGCGCCGGCGGCGCGATGATGACCTCGATCCAGTCCGGCAGCCCGGCCTTCTCCAGCGCCGGCAGGGTCTCGGGATCGTCGGCCTCCAGCAGTAGCTTCACGTCGAGCTTCTCGCGCGGGTAGTCCAGGCGCTGCAGGCTGGCGAGGATCGATCCGGCCACCTCGGGCTCGCGGTACAGCGGCACCAGCACGGTGTAGACCGGCCAGGTCTCCGGCGGCACGTCGGCCGGCAGCTCGGCCTTGGGTGGCATGCGTCCGCCCAGCGCCAACGCCGCGAGCCGGAAGATGATGGCGGCGGCGTAGACGACGCAGACCAGGCCGGTGACCACGCCGAGGCAGGCGAGGGCATCGTAGAACAGCAGGTAGACCAGGGCCGCCACCGCGGCGCCGAACCACGGCTCCTGGCTCGCGGGCACGCCGCGCGGACGCAGCCGGGATCCCAGCAGCGCGGC
>JAFLCQ010000514.1 GCA_017302815.1 Planctomycetota bacterium | reverse complement strand
GAGCGTGACGGCCAGCGCCGCGTCGTCGCCGCGCGCAGCCGCGATGGCCGCCTCGCCTGGGTGCGCGGCAGCAACTGCGGCACTTACAAGGAAGGCCACCTGCTGACTCCGGACGCCGCCGCCGACACCTGGCCGGCCGAGCGCCTGCTGCGCCTCGCCCTGCGCTCCTTCGGCTGGTCGATCGGCATGCGCCGCAGCCGCCCCGGCCAGCCCGGCCACACCGTCACCATCCACCGCAGCGGCAACGGCTTCTGGTTCGCCGGTCTGGCGCGCAGCGCCAACGTGCCGCTGACCCTGCGCACGCCCGACGGCGCGCCGCTGCTGCTCGGCCACGAGGCATGGCTGGAGGGCGGCCACGCCCGCTACCACCTGCCGCGCGCCTGGCGCCGCGAATGCCGCGTCTTCGTCGACCAGGCGCAGGACGGCGAGGTCGCCTGCGTCGAGGGCACGCACGAGGAGATGGGCACGGTGCGCCGCTTCTGGGTGCGCGGCCTCACGGACGCGACGGTGGTGATCTATCCCGAGAGCGGCCGCACCGCCCGTCTGCTGGTCGACCCCGCCTGGCCATTCTTCCTCGGCACCGCCGTCGACCACACGGTCGAGGACGGCGGCCGGCGCATCGTCTGCCGCCACGTCAGCGGCAGCCTGATGGTGATCTGGTGATCGCCCCCGACGATCCGCAGATCGTGGTATCGGGCGCCTGCGCCGCCGCCATCGTCGACGACGCCGCCGGCCGGCGCCTGCGCCTGGTCCGGCCGATCACCGTCCCGGCCAGCGGCTACCACTGCGACAATCCCGGCGCGAGCATCCGCTTCGCCACCGCCGCCGGCCAGGTGGTGGCGCACCTGCGCTACAGCGAGGGCCACGTCTCCGCCACCGCCCGCAACGGCATCGGCCTGATGCGCGTCGACGGCGCCTGGCGGCCGGAGTGGACCTTCGCCGCGCCGACCACGGCGGTTCGGCGCGAGGTCGCCCTGGTCGATGCGGTCCTGCCCGCGCCGGGCGACGGCGCCGTCCACGTCTACGAACTGGTCCTGCCCTACGGCGACAGCGTCGAGCTGCGCGGCATCACAGCCGACGCCCCCCTCGTCCCGCCGCCGGCCTGGCGGCGCCCGCGCTGGGTGGCCTATGGTGACTCGGTGACCCAGGGCTTCGACGCCAGCCACATCGGCGCCACCTGGGCCTGGCAGCTGGCGCAGGCCAAGGGCTGGGAGCTGGTCAACCTCGGTATCGGCGGGCGGGCCTGCACCCCCGCCGACGCCGCCGCCATCGCCGCCTGCGCCCCCGATCTCGTGACCATCGCCATCGGGGTCAACGACTGGCAGGGCGGCGTGCCGCCAGCGGCATACGGGCAACGCCTGCGCGCCCTGCGCGCCGAGGTCGCCCGTCTGGCCCCGCACGCCCGCATCGCGGTGCTGTCGCCGCTGTGGGTGGCAGCGGCCTGGAAGCCGACCGCCGCCACCCATCCCCTGGCCGACTACCGCGCCGAGGCCGGCCCGGACGCCATCAACGGCGAGCTCCTGATCGACCACGACCCCGCCCTGTTCAACCCGGTGGCGGTGCATCCCAACGACGCCGGCGCGGCGCAGATGGCGCGGCGGCTGGCGGACCTGCTGCCCTGGTGAGATGGCGGCGGCCGCCCCGCCGACTCCCCGCTGGCGGAGCCCGACGCAGATGCAGCATGCCGGCCATGCGTCCGCTCGCCGCCGTGCTGCTCGCCGCGTCCTGCCTCCTCGTCCTCGCCGCCTGCGGCCAGGATGACGAGATCTTCCGCGCCAACCCCAGCCAGCAGCAGGACCCCGACGATGCCGCCATCCGCGCCGAGATCGCCGCCCTCGCCAATGGGGCGAAGACGGACGACCCCGACGCCTCGGTCCGCTATGACCGGGCGGTGAACGCGCTCATCCTGCGCGGCACCAAGATCGAGACCCGGCTGATCGACACCCTGCGCTCGGACCCCGATGCGTGGATCCGGGTCGGCTGCGTCGAGGTGATGACCGCGGTGGGGACCAAGGCCTGCATCGAGCACCTGATCGCCGTCCTCGTCGACGAGCAGCCGCTGGTCGCCCAACGCGCCAACATCGCGCTGCAGACCCTGACCGGCCAGCGCATGGTGCCCGAAGCGGGGAAGCCGGACAAGGACGGGGTCGAGGCGGTGCCCGCCCGCGCGGCCGACGATCTCGCCCTGGACGCCGAGGAGCGCATCTGGGCGGCCTGGTACGAGCGCAACAAGGATGCCTTGCAGGCGGCCTGGCAGCGCTGGTGGACCGCCAACAAGGCCACCTTCAGCCTGAAGTAGGGACCTCGACGGTCATCAGATCGGCCGCGACCTCGACCGGGATGCCGGCGACGGCCTCCGCCTCGCCGCGGATCTGCTCGGGCCCCGGGCCATCGCCGTGCCGGCCGCCGAGATGGGTCACGACCAGGCGCCTGGCATGCAACGCCGCCGCGAAGGCGCCGGTCATGGCCGAGGTCGAATGGCCCCATTGCCGCGCCTGCTCCTCGCGGTCGGCGGGATAGGTCGCCTCGCGCACCACCAGGTCGACGCCCTGGGCGTGCGGGATCAGCGCGTCGGCGTCATCGGTGTCGCCGCAGACCAGCACCCGGCGCGGGGACGGCGGCGGGTCGAGGACGGCCTCCGGATGCACGATGCGGCCGTCGCCCAGCTGCACCGCCTCGCCACGCTGCAGCCGGCCCAGCATGCGCGGATCGGCGATGCCGGCGGCGATGGCGCGCTCGGGGCGGACG
>JAFLCQ010000513.1 GCA_017302815.1 Planctomycetota bacterium | reverse complement strand
CGACGCTCTTCCGATCTCGCCTGCGCCGCCTGCGGCGCTGACGTCCTCCTGCCTACTGCGGCAGGACCAGGGGATCGGGCAGGGCCGCCAGCACCGCCGCCAGCTCGCCGGGCAGGGGGGTCGAGGACATGCCCTGCGGGGCGATGAGGGTGCGGTCGCGACGCAGCTCGGCCACCGCCGCGGTCAGGCGCTGGCCGCGATGCCACAGCTCCAGCTGGCGCAGGATCAAGGCCTCGCCGTCACGCGACAGGCTGGCGGTGGCGGCGTTGCCGAGGACGGCCGAGCCCTGCCAGGTCCCCGCCAGGCGGACGGGGCCGTCCAAGGTCAGCAGGCCCTTCTGGGCGCTCCACACCCCCGAGGGGGCGTTGAGGGCGCAATCGAGATCGGACTGGACCACGCGGCCGCGCACCCGCTCCAGCAGCATGCGGTCGAAGCGCAGGCCTTCCTGGCGGATGCGGTCGGCGACCAGGACGGTTGGCGGCCCGCCTTGCGGGTCCCACACATGCACCGCCACCGTCCCGTTGGCGCCTGGCGGAGGCAGTGGCGCCGGCGCGTCGCAGCCCGCCAGCAGCGCCAGCAGGCAGGCGAGGGCGGTGCACGATGGGCCCGGCAGGCGCATGCGCGGCACCGTAGCAGTCCTGGCGGAAGGCGCATCTTTCGTCTGAAAGACATGTGGCACATAGGGTTCCGTCGCGGCTTGACCGCCGGGGCTTTCCCGCGACACTCCCCCACCCTTCTACGGCGTACCCTAGGGAGAAGCCATCGTGAGCGAGATCCGCACCAAGGTCATCGACATCATCGCCGACCGCCTGTCGCGCGACAAGGCCACCATCACCGACGGCAGCGACCTGGTCGCCGACCTCGGCGCCGACAGCCTGGACGTGGCTGAGGTGACGATGGACCTCGAGGACGCCTTCGGCGTCAAGATCGAGGAGGAGAAGGCCCAGTCGCTGAAGACGATCGGCGACATCGTCAAGGCGATCGAGGAGAAGGTCGCCGCCAAGTAAGGCGGGACCTGCCCGATCCACCTGCCCGTCGTCGGAGTAGCCATGGTTGAACGTCGCGTCGTGATCACCGGCATGGGAGTCGTGGCCTGCAACGGCCTCGACATCCCCTCGTACTGGGACGCCCTGAAGTCGGGGCGCCAGGGAGTCGGCCCGATCACCCAGATCGACGTCGCCAACCATGGCACCAAGTTCGCCGGGCAGGTGCCCCTCGACAACCTCGCCCTCGCCGGCGGCGACCGCAAGACGCAGCGCCGCAAGGACCGCTTCGTGCTGCTGGCCCTCAAGGCCGCCGCCGAGGCCGTGGCCATGGCCAACCTGCCCAAGGGCGCCGATGGCAAGGTGGCGTGGAAGGATCCCTTCCGCGTCGCCACCATCATCGGCTCCGGCATCGGCGGCCTGTCGACCATCGAGGACGAGCACAAGACGCTGATCGAGCGCGGCCCGTCGCGCGTCAGCCCCTTCCTCGTGCCCAAGATGATCGTCGACAGCGCGGCCGGCGACGTGTCGATCGTGTACGGGGCCAAGGGCCCGAACTACGCGATCACCACCGCCTGCGCCACCGGCAGCCACTGCATCGGCGCCGCGTTCCACCACATCCGCCACGGCCAGTGCGATGCCGCGATCTGCGGCGGCACCGAGGCCCCGATCACCCATCTCGGCATGGCCGGCTTCAACTCGATCGGCGCGCTGAGCAAGCGCAACGACGACCCGGCCACCGCCAGCCGCCCCTTCGACAAGGATCGCGACGGCTTTGTCATCGGCGAAGGCGCCGGCATCCTGATCCTCGAAGAGCTCGAGCACGCCAAGGCGCGCGGCGCCACCATCTACGGCGAGATCGTCGGCTACGGCTGCACCGGCGACGCGCACCACGAGACCGCCCCGGATCCGACCGGCGCCGGCGGCGCGGGCTGCATGCGCATGGCCCTGGCCGACGCGGGCATCGCGCCCGAGCAGATCGGCTACATCAACGCCCACGGCACCTCGACCGAGTTCAACGACAAGACCGAGACCGCGGTGATCAAGCAGGTCTTCGGCGCGCACGCCTACAAGCTGGCGGTCAGCTCGACCAAGAGCATGACCGGCCACACCCTGGGCGCCGCCGGCGGCATCGAAGGCATCGCCTCGATCCTCGCCCTGCGCGACGGCATCCTGCCGCCGACCATCAACCTGAAGAACCCGGATCCCGAGTGCGACCTCGACTACGTGCCCAATGCGGCGCGTGCGGCCCAGGTCGAGTACGCCCTGTCGAACAACCTCGGCTTCGGCGGACACAACGCCTCGGTCATCTTCAAGCGGTACGTCTGAGCATGGACAAGAAGCGCATCCGCGACGAGGTCATCGAGATCCTCGCCAACAAGCTGCACCGCCTGCCGACCCTGGCCGATGGCGATGCCGAAGGCTTCGATTTCGCGAACCAGAAGCTGATCCCGGAGATCACCGACAACCACCTCGACATCTCCGAGGTGGCGATGGACCTCGAGGACGCCTTCGGCGTCAATTTCGAGGAGGTCCTGCCCGGCGGGCAGGGCATGGAGACCATCGGCCAGGTGATCGACTTCCTGCACGCCCGCCTCGAGGCCCAGCGCCCGGCCAACTGAGGCGTCTGGCGTGAGCGACCCCGTCGCAGAACGCCAGCGCCGCCGCATGGTCCGCGACCAGCTCGCGGATTGCGGCGACCCCCGTGTCGTCTCCGCCATGGCCGCCCTGCCGCGCGAGGACTTCGTCCCGCCCGACAGCCGCGGTGCCGCCTATGCCGACGGCGCCCTGCCGATCGGCGCCGGCCAGACCATCAGCCAGCCG
>JAFLCQ010000512.1 GCA_017302815.1 Planctomycetota bacterium | reverse complement strand
AGATGCGCGGCCAGCTCGGCATCCTCGGCGGGCGACAGGGACCCGTCGGCCGCGAGTTCGCACAATTCGCTGAAGCGGTCGGGGGTCATGACGGACGCAATCCCGACTCGACGCAGGCGCGCAGTTGTCCGCGCAGGAGGTGGATGACCTTGGCCATGCTCGCCCGGGTGCGCTTGAACTGCTGCGCCAGCTGGTTGAGCGGCACGTCCTCGGCGAAGCGGCGCTGCGCGATCAGCCGCGCCCGGGGCGGCAGCCGGCCGATGCACTCGCGCAGCCGGCCGAGCACCGCCTCGTCGGGCGTCGGGTCGGGATCCTGCTCGACCGCGACCAGGGCGTCGGCGGCCAGCATCGCCTCGACTCCGCCGCGCTGCCGGGTCCGGCGCGCCAGCTCCTGGCGCAGCAGGTTGCGGGCGATGCCCTTCAGCCAGCCGGCGAAGGTGCCGTGTTGCTGGTAGTCGGCGATGCGCTCGAAGGCCATGACCAGGGTCGCCTGCGCGACCTCGTCGGCGACATCGGCGTTGGGGGCGTGGAAGGCGAGGAAGCCGGCCAGCTGCGGGTAGAGGGCCGCCACCAGGGCGGAGAAGGCCTCGCGGTCGCCGGCCTGGGCGCGCAGGGCCAGCTCGTCGCAGGCTTCTGGCGACGGATCGCCGGTGTCGGGGATCATCGCGGCTCCAGGCTGAGCACGCAGCGCCCATCCAGATCGAGTTCGAGCTCGCACCAGGCCGCCTCGGCGTCGCCATGCTGCCTGCAGGGCGGCGACGTGGTCCGTCCGGCGGTGCGCAGCCGCGCCTGTCTGGGCCGGGCGTCGGGCAGCGGGACCGCCAGCGACAGGCGCTGCGGAGCGTCGGCCTGGCAGGTGCTGACCACCACTGTGACCACCCCGGAGGCGTCCTGGCTGGCGGCGGCATAGACGCCGCGCAGCGGCCGGGCGTCGGCGGCCAGCAGCCGCAGGTCAGTGCGCACCGCCGCGTGTCCGTTCAGGGCGGCGTAGTCGGCGATGACCGCAGCGGCTGGCGGCATGATGCCCGCGAGCTCGACGATCGCGACCTGGCTGGTGCCCGCGGCCAGCACCCGGGCGATGGCCGTCTCCACGGCCAGGGCCTGCCGCTCGGGCGTCCAGGAGCCGCCGCTGGCCGGGAAACCGTGCCCGAGCACCGCGATCGGCATGGCCACGCCGCGCGACATCGCGTCGCCCGCGCTGCGCCCGGCGATGCGATCCCAGACCGGTACGCTGCCGTAGGCATGCACCGGCAGGCGTTCGAGCCGATCCGCCCCGGCGCGCTCAAGGGCGTCGAGCAGCTCGCCGGAGGGTTTGGCCAGGGAGGCCTGGTCCAGCTCCGCCGGCAGCGCGGCGACGGCGGCGAGTCCGATCCGCACCTTCCCGGCCCCGCCCGGCCCGCGCGTCTCCAGCTGGACCGCATCGAACCACAGCGGCGCCGATCCGGGGTTCGACAGGCGGATCCCGACCGCCGGTCCGGGCGGCAGGAAGGCGCAGCGGGTCAACTCGATCGGCGGATCGGTCCGCGGGTCGGCCACCGGTCCGGTGGCGCCAGGGGCGATCAGCCGTTCGCAGAGCAGCGGGACGCCGTCAGCTGACGCCGTGATGCCGGCGTCGTCGTTGCGGATGGCGCAGCGGATGCGCAGCCACGCCGACCGGCTGCGGGCAGGGAGAGGCAGCAGGACCTCGCCGCCCGGATCGAGGCGGGCGGGCAGGGCCTCGCCGGTGCGGCCCAGTTCGCGGCCGCTGCCGTCAAAGCGCCCCCAACGCACCAGCACGGCGGCCTCGGCAGGGTCGATCTCGCCGAGCGGTATGCGGTCGCGCAGCGGGGCGACGGCGTCGGGGCCCGGATCCGCGATGCGGGGTGGAGCGGCTGGCAGTTCCAGGGTTCCTGCGTGCAGATCGAGGGCGATCCGGATCAGCGCGACGCCCAGGGTTCGCGCATCGCTGAACCAGGCCGGAGCCGGTGCCGTCCACCAGCCGGTGTGGCCGGCCAGGATCGCCGTGCGACGACCGTTGCGGACCACGGCGATGGCCGGCATCAGCGGCGATCCGTCCAGATCGCTGCTGGCGTAGAGGGGATGGATGGCGACGCCATCCTGGGCCGGGACATGCTGGACCTGACGCAGCTGGGCGGTGACCACCGGCGCATCGCGCCAGTAGCGGCGCAGCAGCGGGCTGGGCTCGTGACGGACGCCGCGATCGTGCCGTTCGAGGTCGTAGACATAGCGCAGGCCGATCGCCTCGCGCAGCCCGGAGATCTCCCAGGCGAAGCGCGGCTCGGGCGGCGACAGCCGCCAGCCGCCGGCGGGCTCGGGCGCGATGGCGGCGCCGAATACCGCCTGGCCCTGGCCGGTGCCCAGCCCGATGATGATGCCGCCGGCATCGAGGTAATCGATGTACGCCCGTTGACCCGCATCGCGGCCGGCGGCCTCGACGCCGAGCGGGACATGGTGCGCCGACATCACCAGGACCGGGGTGCGCGCCGCATCCAGCCCGCCCGGCAGGCACATCGCCGGCCCGTCGACGCGGGCCACGTCCAGGCCGGCCTCGCGCAGCCAGCCGGCAAGCGCATCCCAATCCGCCCGGCGCAGGATCAGACGGTCGGTGGTCGTGTCGTCACGCGGATCCCACACCGCGACCTCGGCGGCGGGCAGGCAGATGCAGACGATCCAGAGTGCGAGG
>JAFLCQ010000511.1 GCA_017302815.1 Planctomycetota bacterium | reverse complement strand
CAGCTGGCCCAGGCTGACCTCGGTCGGCTGCAGATGCGGGCGCGTCGTCGCGACGGCGGACGGCACCGGCAGCGCGTAATGGCCGGACTGGGCCCGGGCGGCCACCAGTCCGCGCCGCTCCAGCAGCCGGTAGGCGGCGGCGACCGTGGTGATGCTGGCGTCCCAGGTCCGGCACAGCTCGCGCACCGATGGCAGGCGCTGGCCCGGGCGCCAGGCCCCGCCGCGCAGACTGCGCTCCAGGCGTTCGGCGATCTCGTGATAGCGGGGGGCGGCCATGGCGTCAGCGTGGGATCCGGCCGCGCCGCGGAAGATACAGTTTTACGATGGCGTCTACGATACAGTCGCCTGGGTTCGGCCGCTGTCCGCATGCGATCCCGATGCGCTGGGTCTGCCGGACCGCCTGCCGCACCCTAGGATGGGCGGCGGAGGGAACGGCATGCCCGGCATCGATCTCGACGGACGCTCGGCGCTCATCACCGGTGGTGGACAGGGGCTGGGCGCGGCGGTGGCCACAGCGCTGCATGCGGCAGGGGCGGCGATCGCAGTCACCTACTGGCCCGATCCCGAGGGCGTCAACCGCAGCCGCGCCGAGGCGCTGGCTGCCGGCCTGGGGGAACGCGCCCTGGCGGTGCCCGGGGACGTGCGCAGCCCCGAGGCCATGGCGGCAGCGATGCAGGCCGTCACCGCGCGCTTCGGCGGCCTCGACATCCTGGTCAACAACGCCGGCATCGTCCGCGACCGCAGCTTCAAGAAGATGTCGCCCCTGGAATGGCAGCAGGTGATCGACACCAACCTGACCGGCGTCTTCACCGCCTGCAAGGCGGCCGAGCCGGTCATGCGCGAGGGCGGCCGCATCGTCAACGTGTCGTCGATCTCGGCCGCGCTCGGCTTCTTCGGCCAGGCCAACTACGCCGCCGCCAAGGCCGGCGTGCAGGGCCTGACCCGCGTGCTGGCGCGCGAATTGGCCCGACGCCGCATCACCGTCAACACGGTGGCGCCCGGCCTGGTCCTGACCGAGATGGGCCTGACCATCCCCGAGGCCGAACGCGAGCGCATGCTGGCGAACGTGCCGCTGGGCCGCTTCGGCGAGCCCGAGGACATCGCCGGCGCGATCCTCTTCCTGTGCAGCGGACTCGCCGGCTACGTCACCGGCCAGACCCTGCACGTCAACGGCGGCTGGCATCCGACGTGAGCCGCCGCGACGCCCTGCTGTGCAGCGCCGACGCGGCGGCGGCGGCCATCCCCGACGGCGCCACGCTCGCCTGCGGCGGCTTCGTCGGCGCCGGCCATCCCGAAGCCCTCAGCGCGGCGATCGAACGCCGCTTCCTGGCCACGGCGGCGCCGCGCGGCCTCACCCTGGTCTACGGCGCCGGTCAGGGCGACGGCAGGGATCGCGGCCTGAACCACCTCGCCCACGAGGACCTGCTGGCGCGGGTGATCGGCGGCCACTGGGGGCTGGCCCCGCGTCTGGGCCGGCTGGCGCTGTCGGGCGCGATCGAGGCCTGGAACCTGCCGCAGGGCGTGATCTGCCAGCTCTACCGCGACATCGCCGCCGGGCGTCCCGGCTGCATCACCCATGTCGGCCTCGGCACCTGCGTCGATCCGCGGCATGGCGGCGGGCGCCTGAACGTGCGCACGCCGGAAGGGATGGTCGAACGCATCGCGCTGGGCGGACGCGACTGGCTGTGGTACAAGGCCTTCCCGATCACCGTCGGACTGATCCGCGCCACCGCCGCCGATCCGCACGGCAACCTGGTGATGGACGAGGAGGCGCTGGTCGGCGACGTCCTCGCCATCGCCCAGGCCGCGCGCAACGGCGGCGGCATCGTCATCGCCCAGGTCGCCAGGCTGCTGCCGGAAGCTGCGCCGCCGCACCACGTGCGCGTCCCCGGCATGCTGGTCGACCGGGTGGTGGTGGCCGAGGCGGGCGACCACGCCCTGACCTTCGCCGAACAGGCGAACCCGGACTACCACAGCGCCGCCTCCGGACCCGCCAGCCCGCCACCGCTGCCCGATGACGAACGCCGCATCATCGCCGCCCGCGCCTGCGACGAGCTGCGTCCCGGCGCCATCGCCAACCTCGGCATCGGCATGCCCGAGGGCATCGCCGCCATCGCCGCCGAGCGCGGCCTCCTCGACCAGGTCACGCTGACGGTCGAGAGCGGCGCCATCGGCGGCATGCCGGCCTCCGGCCTGTCCTTCGGCGCCGCGCGCTTCCCGCACGCGATCATCGACCAGCCGGCGCAGTTCGACTTCTACGACGGCCGCGGCCTCGACTTCTCCGCCCTCGGCGCAGCGCAGATCGACGCCCAGGGCAACGTCAACGTGTCGCGCTTCGGCGATCGCGTGCCCGGGGTCGGCGGCTTCGTCAACATCAGCCAGACCGCCAAGCGCCTGGTATTCTGCGGCACCTTTACCGCCGGCGGCCTGCAGGTGGCGTACGGCGAGGGCCGGCTGTCGATCGTGCGCGAAGGCGGCTTCCGCAAGTTCGTGCCGCAGGTCGAGCAGGTCTCCTTCAACGCCGCCCGCGCCCGCGCCATCGGCCAGGAGGTGCTGTATGTCACCGAACGCGCGGTCTTCCGCCTCGGCGACGAGGGCCTGGAGCTGATCGAGGTGGCGCCGGGGATCGATCCGATCAGGCAGGTGCTGGACCTGCTGCCGTTCACCCCGCGGGCGCGTGACGTCCGGCAGATGCCCGCAACCGCCTTCACCAGTTCGGGGTCTTCACCAACCCCCAACCCCCAACCCCCAACCCCCGGTGCAATGCCATGACCGATCTCGTCATCGCCGCCGCCCGCCGCACCCCGCAGGGCCGCCTGAACGGGGC
>JAFLCQ010000510.1 GCA_017302815.1 Planctomycetota bacterium | reverse complement strand
GCCGGGTGGACCGGCCAAGGGCCCGGAACAAGCCGGGCCTTGTTCTAAATTTTGCATTGATAACTTGTGTTAGTATGATTCGATTCGCCATCACCCTGCTGGTCTCGATGCTGATCTCCGGCTGCGGCGGCCCTCCGGCGACGAGCGTGAACCGCCCGGCCCAGCCTGCGTCCGCCGATGACGCGATCCAGGCGCTGCCGCTCGCTGCCCCCGCCGCTGCGGCCGAGGGCCCGGAGATGCGCCAGGAGGTGTCGCAGTACGGCATCACCTGGACCTTCGATCGGCCACATCCGGTCGGCCGCTTCATCACCGGCGACTGGTGGGTGGTCGGCCCCGTCACCATCGTCAGCATCACGCCCGCGCCCGGTCCGGCGCCGGCCGAAGAGGCCGCCGCGGCCGGGAAGAGCCGCTACGGCGCCGTCGCCCTGCGGGACGACGCGCGCATGCGCAACGGCTCGATGATCATCGCCGACGCCCACCTGCTACTCGGCACAGCTGCCGCCAACCCGGGCGAGCAGCAGGGCTACGACTCGCGGGCGAAGAACTACCACCCCGGCCTGTCGGTGGCCCTGCCCTGCACCCTGCCGGCTGGCCAGGCGCTGGTATCCAGCGTCAGCACCACCGCCCTGACCGACAAGGGCGAGCCGTCCTCGCCCTCGGCCCTGGGCGACGCCGGCCTCTTCCTCGCCGGCAAGGTCGCCACCGTCGTGCTCAGCGACGCCGCGGTCCTGACCAGCGTCGCGGCGCCGCCGCCCGCCGATGCCTTCCGCCCGGCCTATGCCGGCACCAGCCAGCGCTTCCACACCGCCAGCCAGCTGCGCACCGGCCTGCTGCCGCGGCTGAAGCCGGTCGCCGGCACCCCCGACTTCGCCCGCATCGCCCGCCTCTTCGAACGCCCGTGGCTCGACCACACCAGCAGCTGGCTGGTGCAGCACACCATGCCCGGGCGCAACCAGCCGAACTACGGCCGCGAGTTCGCGCGCCTGACCTCGCTGGCGAGCCTGATGCTGCTGCTGGACGTGCCGGAGGAGCAGCGCCGGCCGCTGCTGATCGGCTATGTGCAGCTGGGCATCGACCTCGCCGGGCTGGCGCAGGCCGGGCGGCAGTGGTTCCCCGACGGCGGGCACTGGCAGGGCCGCAAGTGGCCGATCCTGTTCGCCAGCCTGCTGCTGGACGATCCGACCCTGCGCACCTTCCCCGCGCTGACGCCGGGCCAGGCGGTGTACGGCAACCTGCGTTACCAGCCCGAGCCCGGCGACGCGCCGGCGACCACGCTGTTCCAGGAGGACCTCGACAGCTACTACGGCAGCGGCGGCGACGGCCAGCGCGTGCTGTGGCAGATCTGCGTCCACACCGGCATCAAGCCGCCCTACGAGGAGAAGCCGCGATCCAGCCACGGGAAGCCCGAGCAGTTCGTCGACGCCTATCGCGCCAACAACCTCGGTTCCTGGGCAGGCGCCGCCCTGGCGGCGCGGCTGATGCAGGCGCAGGCGCAGTGGGACCATGACGCCTTCTTCGATCTGGTCGACCGCTGGATGCGCCCCGACGAGCTGTTCGAGGTGCCGAAGTGGTACCCGGCCGGCTGCACCCGCACCGTCGATCCCTTCGTCGAGCAGATGTGGGTAGCCTACCGCGCACAGGCGCCCGCCCAGCCCGGCGCCACCACCCCGCCCCGCATGTGGGTGTGGAACGCCGATGGCCGCGGCGGCCGCTGGGCCGCCAATCCTCCCCCCGCCCACTGAATCCGGGATCACCGCCATGCGTCTCGCCACCTGCCTCCTCGCCGCCTGCACCGCCCTCGGCGCCGCCGACGCCGCCCCGGCCAAGGGCCTGTTCAACCTCGGCAGCGGCAAGCCGGCCGCGCCGCGCTTCACCCTCACCGACCGCACCTGGCCGGCGCAGCCCGGCGAGGCCGCGCTGTGCCTGTGGCGCGACGACAAGTTCGCCGCCTACTCGGTGTCGATCGACGACAACTGCGCCAGCGACGTGCCGTGGTGGCTGGAGCAGGCCAAGGCGCACGGCGTCCCGCTGACCTGGTTCGTCATCACCGGCGGCATCGACGACCCCAAGGCCTACAAGCCGCAGACCGGCACCTGGGAGCTGTGGAAGCAGGTGATCGCCGCCGGCCACGCGGTGGAATCGCACTCCGTGCTGCACTGGCACGGCTTCCAGGACGATGGCACCCCGCCCAGCGGCTGGCAGGGCTACGACTGGGAGTGCACCGCTTCGCAGGCGAGCATCGCCGCCGGCACCGGGCGCGCGGCGCGCTTCTACGCCTATGCCGGCGGCAAGGCGGCGCCGAAGCACAACGACGCCACGGTGGCGATCCGCCACTACCTCGCCTGCCGCGGTGGCACCGGCATCAACCGCGCCGACACCACCGACTACGGCATGGTCATGGGCATGAGCCGGGCGACCTGGAACGACCCCAAGTCGCCGTGGTGCGACCCGACGCAGATCCTCGCGCGCGATCCCAAGGCGAAGTACTTCCGCGGCTGGGCCTGCCCCTTCCTGCACTTCGTCGGCAAGCCGGAGGGCAAGGAGGCGGCGCTGCAGGTGCTGGCCTTCGCCAAGGACAACGCCGCCGAGCTGTGGGTCGGCCTGTTCGGGGATGTCGCCCGCTACGGCCAGGAGCGCGACACCGCCACCCTCGCGGTCGCCGAGTCGACCTCCGAACGCATCGCCTTCGATCTGTCCGACCGCATGGACGATGCGCTGTACGATCTGCCGTTGACCGTGAAGGTCCGCCTGCCCCCCGCCTGGAGCGGCGCGGCGGCCAGCCAGGACGGACGCGAGGCGGCGCTGCGCATCGTCGAGCGCGACGGCGCCCGCTACGCC
>JAFLCQ010000051.1 GCA_017302815.1 Planctomycetota bacterium | reverse complement strand
GGACATCGAACTCGCGATCCTGTTCGCGGACGTCGTCGGGAGCACCGCGCTCTACGAGGCGCTCGGGGACGTGAAGGCCCGCGAGATGGTGGCCATCTGCATCGACACGATGCGCACGGCGACCGACACCCCCTATGTGCCCGGCGAGCATCGCTTCGCGACCGTCGGTGCGCCGCTGCCGCAGGAGGCGACCTTGCCATCCTCCACCGCGGCGCTGGCGGCGCCGGCGGCGCCGCCAGCTGCCGGACCCGGCACCGAGTCGATGGTGACGGCTGAGAATCCGCCGCCGGCGCCGCTGGCGCCCATCACCGCGCCGCCGGCGATGGTGAAGTCGAGATGCATGCGGTTCGCCCCTGCGACCGGGCTGGTCGAGGCGCCGCCGATGGGTCCGGGATTGTCGTCGGCCGATTCCAGCCACAGGCTGTAGATCCCGTCGGGCATCGCCGCCGGATCGAAGCTCCAGCGCAGGTTGGCCACCCGGGCATGGCTGAGCTGCGTCGCTCCCATCACCGCGTCGGTCGAACCGCGCACGCTGTTCCACAGCACCAGGCTGGCCTTGCGTTGTGACGACCAGTCGCCGACCGTGGCGATGCACGTGGGACCGCGCTGGATCCAGGCCGCCATGACATGCTTCGGGGCGTAGCTGCCGCCGGCGGGGGAGGAGGTGAAGGCGATGAAGGCGACTCCGGTCGCGGCGGCCGTCACCGTCAACTGCGCCGCGTTGCTGGTGGCGCTGCCGCTGCCATTGCTGGCGATGCAGCGGTACCAGCGTGGCGATCCGACATCGGACATGGCGGTCGCCGGAGTCGTGTAGGACGCAGCGGTCTCGCCGGCGATGTCGGTGAACGTGGCATTGTCCGTCGATTCCTGCCATTGCAGGGACGGCGTCGGTACGCCTGAAGCCGCGGCGGTGAACCGTGCGGTCGATCCGGCGACCACGCTCCTGTCGGCCGGCTGGGTGGTGAACGCCGGCGCCGCCGGGGTCGAGACTGTGAGGGTGGTGGTGCGGCTGATCGTCGCCGCCGTGACCGCGTTGCGGGTATTGGTGAGGATGCAGCGGTACTGCTCGCCGCTGACCGTCGCGGTGGCTCCGTAGGTCGCGGCGGTCGCTCCGGGGACATCGGCGAAGGTGCCGGCGGCCGAGGCGCGATGCTGCCAGCGGTAGGACAGCGTGCCGGTCGGAACCGAGCCAGACACCGCCAGGCTGATCGTCGCGCCTGCCACGTCCGATGGATCGAGCGGGGTCGTGTCGGCGGTGATGCTGGGCGCCTGCACCAGGGTCAGGACCGCCGCCGAACTGGTGGTCGCCACCCCGCTGCCGGCGGCGTTGGTGACCACGCAGCGGTACTGGGTCGCATCGACCAGGCTGGCGGTGGCGTAGCTCGCCGTGGTCGCGCCGGTGATGTTCGTCCACGCACCGGCCGGCGGCAGCGACTGCCAGCGGTAGGTCAGGGTGGGGAAACCAGAATCAGCCGCGGTCAGCGTGAAGGTGGCGGTGCCTCCGGCGGCCACCGTCACCGCGGAGGGTTGGACCGAGATGGTCGGAGCGGCGCGGACCGTCACCTGCGAGGCGGATGAGCTGGTTATCGTGGATCCGCCGGCGGTGACCCGCGCGTAGTACCAGACCATCCCGGCCGCCGCGGTGGGGGGAGCATAGGTCGCGGCGGTCTGGCCGGCGATGAGCGTGCCGCCGCTGGTCGCGTTCACGGCGCTGCTGTACCAGGCGTAGACCGGGCTGGTGGCGTTGGCGGGACTGACGGTCGCAGTCAGGGTGACCGCTCCGCCCGGGTTGACCGTCGAAGCCGCCGGGGTCAGGGCGAGCCCGGTGGCGGCGACGCTGCCGCTGCTGACCGCGAGGGTCAGCGCGTTGGATGTCATGCTCGGCGCCGTGGCCAGGCCGTAACTGTTGGGGTAGGTGAGCACGCAGTCGTAGCTGCCAGCGTCGCCGACCACCGCGCCGGCGATGGCGTAGGTCGCATTGGTCGCGCCCGCGATGGCGCTGCCGGCCTTGCGCCACTGGTAGCCGGACGGGGAGACCGTCGCGTTGTTCGTCGCCGTGAACGTGGTCGAGGATCCGGCGACGATCGACAGCGCCGGATTGGCGTTGGTCGGGACGCGTCCGGTGTAGGTGTAGGTGATGGAGAGGAACTTCGTGTTGGGATCGGCGTAGGGCACCGCAGCACGCGAAACGCCATCCTTCTGGAAGGGGACGCCGAGCCGGTTTGCGAAGGTGGTGTTGCCGGTACCGGCCGACGGCGTGCTGTCGTCAACCACCTCCAGCCATATGCGGTAGGCGCCGTCGGCGACGGTGGACGACGGGCTGGCGCGCGAGTTCATCGCCCAGGTCCCGCTGGTGAGTGCGCTGACGCTGTTGCGGGTCGCGCCCATCACCGCATCGGTGTCGGAGGCGCCAGCCTTCGCCCGCCACTGCGTGAGATCGCTGCGCTGGGTCGCCGACCAGTTGGCGATGGTCTTGACGAAGGCCGCCCCCGAGGTCTCGATCCACACCGCGGCTATGTGCTTCGTCCATCGTCCCGATCCGGCCGGATTGGTCGGGGTGAAGGTGATGGTCAGCCCCTCGGCGGCGACGGCCGGGGCCGCCAGGGCGATGGCGAGCAGGATCGTCCGCAAGGTATGCACGCAGGCCTCAGAGGTATGCGGTGATGGAGAAGGCGAAGAAGGGCAGCGCGCGCTCCTGCGCACCGCCGGTCAGCACGCCATTGAAGGCGGCGTTGGCCGAATTGCTGAAGTAGATGGCGAATTCATGGGTGTTGGTGTCATAGCCGAGGCCGGCGGCCATGGCCGGCCCGAGGCCGGTCTTCCAGCCCGCGATGGGCTGCACCGCCTCGCCGAGGAGGAACCAGTGCTGCGTCAGGGCGATGCGGGCTGTCGCTCCGACTGCGGTGGTCCCGCTTTCCGCGGCACCAGGCTCGTCGGGGAAGGGCTTGTCGGCCGGTCCGATGCCCACCGCCGCGTCGTAGGCGGAGAGGCCGGCCCGCCACAGACCGACCCCGAGCCGGAGCCGGTCGGCGAAGAGATCGCGTTCGGCGACGATGCCGAGGTCGATCGATGTGTCCCCGGCGCCGTGGTTGCGCAGCATCCAGCTGCCTCCGGCGACCAGCGACAGATCGCAGGGGGCATCGAGCAGCCCGCGCACGCCGCGCTGGTCGAGCAGCTGCACCTGCGCCAGCAGATCATAGGTGTCGTACTGCACGGCCCTGCCATCGTGCGGCGGGACAGCGAGATCGCGGCCGTTGACGCGCTGCACCGACAGGGTGCAGGCCCGCACCGGGGCCCACGCGACCATGAAGCCGATCTTCACGTTGTCGTCGAGGCCGAGCAGGTTGGTGCGCGGTTCCTCCTCGTAGCCTTCGCGCGCGATGTGCGAGATGCGGTAGTACCAGTCGCCCGACGGCAGGGTCGCAGCACCGGGCAGGAACCAGTGGTGGATGGCCCGGCGCTGGTTGTCGGTCCACGGCGCCAGAGGCGCGCCGCTGGCGAGCATCGGATCCGCCTCGTCCTCCTCCTCGTCGTCGACAGGCGGAGGAGGAGGAGGCTTGGCGGCGGCAGGAGCCACCATGGCGGCCGGGCCGCCGGACACCGTCATCTCGATGCGGGCGGTGGCAGTCCCGAGCGCGTTGCGGGCGGTGATGCCGAAACGGTAGGTGCCCGGGCGCGTCGGCCTGCCCGAGACGGTGCCCAGCACGGGATCCTGGTGCAGACCTGGCGGCAGCTCGTCGCTGGCGTAGGTCAGGCCATCGCCGCGGAAGGCGGGCGTGAATGAGAATGCCTCGCCGGCCTCGACGCTGAAGACGTGCGGCGGCCGTACGGCCGTCTGCTCCTCCGCCATGAGGCCGACGGATAACGCCAACGCAGCCCAGGCCGGGATGCAACGGCGCATCACTGCTCCACCGTGATGACCAGGGAGGCGATGTAACCTTCCTTCTCCAGAGTGACGCCAGGCCACGCCGGCGTGATGGGCACCTTGCGCTTCTTGTAGTGCCCACCCTTGTCCTTGCGCTGCTCGACCCGCAGCACGACGTCGCCGGCGAGGAGGTCCTTCGCCGGCACTTTGACCACCTGGTGGGCGGTCCATGCCGGGGTCGCGCCAGCGACCGCATCGACCGCCTTCACATCCTCGCCGCCGCCATCGCGGGCGGCGCTCCATACCAGCATGTCCTTGTAGTACTTCCTGTCCTTGCTGAACATGTGCAGGGTGCGCAGGAAGGTGCCGTCGCTCTTCTCCGCCCACACGACGATCATCGGCTTGTCGCCGCTGCCCTCGACCAGGGTCAGGTCGAGCACAAGCTGCGGCTCGGCGGCGCCAGCAAGCGGGATGAGGGCGAGGAGCGGTATGAAGCGCCTGATCATGGTTTCACCTGGAGATGACGAGGGATGCGAGGAGTGCCGCACCGGCGGCGAGGAGGATCAGAGCCTGGCCGCGACGCCGCGCGGAGGCTGCGAGCAGCGACATGCCGACGCCGCTCAAGGTCACCAGAGCCAGGGTCATGGCGGTGACATCGATCAGCGCGCGCTGCCAGCCGCCGGCATTCTTGCCCCGGTGCAGGTCGACCAGCGACACCGACCAGGGCGGGGTCACGGTGCTGCAGGTCCAGGTGCGCGAGGGACGATCGACCTGGATGCGGTGGGTGCCCCATACCGAGGCCAGCTCCAGCTCGACGCCGTCCTCGTCGTTGGTGGCGTGGGCGAGATCGGGCTGTCCGCCCAGGCGTCCGGCGAGATGGCTTCCGATCGCCGCCGGGTTCAGCGGAAGGTCGGGCGGCAGGGTGCCGCGCCGGCGCAGGCGCACCGAGCGGCGCTCCGGATCGACGGTGCATTGGCAATCGTGCCCGTCGGCCATGGCGAAGACCGCGGTCAGCGGCCGGCCATCGCTGAACGAGTCGAGGCGGGCGCCATCGCCGGCCATCGCCGCCAGCACCGGGGCGAGGTGCTCGCGGTCCATCGGGACGCCTTCGGGGACCAGCCGTTCGGCGGTGGCGGTATCCTCGCGCACGAACAGGTCGCTGCGATTGGCGATGAAGCCGGTGATGGCGTAGAAGATGATGATCAGGGCCAGCGGAGCCGAGGCGATGTAGTGCCAGCGGCGGATCAGGCCGGGCCAATCGCGGGCCGGACGGGCGGCTTCCGCCGGCGCCGAGGGCGTCGCCGTGCCCGCGGGGACGAAGCTGTCTGAATGGATGCGATCTGCCGGCATGCCGCGGCTGACCAGGGTCTTGCGCACCGCCTCGACCATCCCCGGGCTGCCGCAGGTGTAGACCTCGGGCCAGTCCGCCACATCGAGGGACTCCAGCGGCGCGGTCGACAGGCCCACCGCGCCATTCCAGCCGGGTCCGGGGTTCTGCACCACCGGCACGACCTCGGTGTTGGGGATGGCGCGCAGGCGCTCCAGCCAGAACAGGTCCTTCGCGGCGCGCGCCCCGATGACCACCAGCTTGCGTGCGGCGGGTGCTGCCTCGCACATCGGCACCACCGGAGCGAGGCCCGTGCCGCCGGTGACGAAGAGCTTCGGCCGGTCGGGACTGCGCAGCGCGAAGAGGCCCTTGGCCTGGCTGAGGCCGACGCGGACGCTCGGCCTGATCGCGGCCAGCACGCGTCCCGCCCGTCCGTTGCCCACCAGGCGGATGCACAGGGTCACCACCCCATCCGCGCTGCCGACCACGGAGTAGGTACGGAAGAACTGCCCCGCCTCATCGTCCAGGCGCAGGAAGACATACTGGCCGGGGACGAAGGCGAAGCCTGGCCGCCGCAGTCGCAGCTCGACGATGTCGGGAGTCAGCCGTTCGCACGCGATCACCGTCGCATCGTCGATCCGCTCCTGCAGCGGCACGCCGTCGATCTCGACCTGCACGAAGGGGCACGAGCGCGACGCCTGCAGCACCGCTTCGCGATGCGGCGAGCAGTCGTCGAGCAGGACGTCGGCGCGACCTGTGGCGGGATCGATGCGGAAGACCTGCGGCGCCAGGCGTACGCAGCTGCCCATGCCGTTGCAGCCCGTCGATACGGCGACCCTGATGCTCATGGGGCTTCCTGCGGCCGGATGGTGAGCGCGTCCCAGCCGGCGGTGGTGCGGCGCTCGCTGGCGCCATCCGCTCCGCGCAGCAGCAGCATCGCCTCGCCGCCCCGGCCGGCGATCAGGGCCAGGAACTCATCTGGCGGCAGCAGCTCGCCGGTCTTGGCCAGGCAGTCGGCCTCGCCGTTGCGGCCGGTGCCCGGGAACACGACGCTGGAACTCAGCGTCCGGGTCGGCGCAGGCATGCCGGTGCGCGGATCGTAGACGTGGTACAGGGTGCGGCCCGCGACGACGATCGGATTGCGGTAGTTCCCGCTGGTCGATCCGCACAGGCCCTGGCCGGGATCCTGCAGACGGGCCACCAGCCGGTCCGGATCGTCGGGCGCATCGGGATCCGGGATGCCGATGCGGTACGGACGGCCTGCCGCCGCCGTACCCCAGCAACCGGTCTCCCCGCCGACCTGGACCAGGCCCGCGCGGCGACCGGCCCCGCGCAGCAGGGCCACCGCCCGGTCCACCGCCATGCCCTTGCACACGCCACCGAAATCGAACTGCACTCCGGCCTTGAGCACCGTCAGGCGGGCGCCGTCGCGGACGTAGGCGCCGTCGCCGATGCGTGCGCGGACCGCGTCGATCTCGGCCTGCTCCGGCCAGCGCCTGGCCTTCTCGGCACCGCGCCACAGCCGCCGCAGGGGGCCGACGGTGATGTCGAAGACCCCGCTGCTGGCTGCATGCATGCGCTCGGAGAGGGCGAAGGCCTCGGCCAGCGAGGGATTGAGTTCGTAGGAACCGGGTCCACCGGCATTGATCCGGCCGACGTGCGAATCGTCTCGCCAATCGTTGAAGTCGTCGTCGATGGCCGCGAGGAGGGCCCAGGCCTCGGCGGCGAGGGTGGTGTCGGCGGGTGCGAAACGCACGGTGACAGGGATGCCGCCATAGAGGGTCCGCTGCTCGGCGTACCATCCGTCAGCCGGATCTTCGCCGCAGAAGGCGACGGCGATGAAGCAGACAAGGAGGATGCCGATGCGGGCTGTTTTCACGCTGGGCGGGATAACCGCCTCAACATAAGAAACCCATGAGAAGGACCGGTGGGGACGAGGGCCGCAGAGGGTGTGTCACCCCCCCCGGGGGGGCTACCAGTAGTCGAAGCCGGCCGGCGCGGGCAGGACGAGTTCGACCGTGAAGCGCCCGTCGCCGGCGCGCGCCTCGATACGTCCGGACATCAGGCCGGTGAGCTCGCGGGCGATGCCCATGCCCAGGCCGGCGTGGCGGACCTCGTCCCCGGTGGAGGCGCAACGCCAACCGCGCTGGAAGACGCGTGCAGCGTCGTCGGCATCGAGACCCGGGGCGGGATTGGCGATGCGCAGGGTCAAGCGGTCCCCCGCGGTGGCGCAGGACACCTCGATCCGCGAGCCGGCCGGAGCGTAGGAGATGGCGTTGTCGAAGAGGTTCGCCAGCACCATGCGCAGCGCCTCGGGATCGGCGATGGCCAGGCCTTCGCCCTGCAGATCCCAGAGCGCCTCCAGCCCGCGCTCGCGGATGCGTTCGGGCGCGGGCTCCCAGGCGCTGCGCAGCAGGGCGTGCACGTCCACCTCCTCGCGCCGCGGCACCAGCTTCCCGGCATCGATGCGCGCAGCCATCAGCAGGTTGTCGATCCGCGCCTGCATCTGCATGGCGATCGCATGGCAGGTGCCCAGCGCCCGTTGCGGGTCTCCGCCCGGCTGGCCGGCGACCTCGATGGTCGCCCGCAGCCCGGCCAGCGGCGTGCGCAGCTCATGCGCGGCTGCGGCATGGAAGGACGAGGCCAGGCCGTAGGCCCGCTCCAGGCGGTCGCAGAGCTGGTTGGTGCGTTCGGCGATCGTGCGCAGCTCGGGCGGCAGGTCGCCGGTCGCCAGGCGGCGCCCGGGCAGGCGCGGATCCAGGGCCTCGACCTCGACGGCAAGCCGCCCGTGCGGCGCGAGCATCCGGCCCAGGAGAAGCGCCAGCACTCCGATCAGGGTGGCCGCAACCGCGACCGCGCCGATGAGCAGGGCGTCGCGGATATCGGCAAGCTGGCGCAGCAGGGGCTCGATGCTGATGGCGATGCCGATGGCCAGACGATCGCTCTGCCCGTCATCGCTCTCGGGCAGGTAGGACATCCAGGCCGCGCGGCAGCGCCGGCCGTCAGGCATGGCCAGATCGACGATGGTCGGACGGCCGTCCTCGGGCAGATGCGCTGGAGCCTGCATCCACGACTGGCCCGCAAGCCGGCGGCCGGTCGAGGTGATCAAGGCGAAGCCATCGACTTCGGGCCCCTGGCCGTGGCGCTCGACGCCGCCGTGTTCGAACTCCAAGCCCGATGCGGCTGTGCCGAGATGATCGACGAGGACGCGGTCGAAGCCGGCGCGCATGCCCGCGGCGACATGCCGCGCGGTCAGCCATGCCCCCAGCATGAGCATGACCAGGACGGCACCGGCGCAAACCAGCGCCACCCGCAGCCGCAGCGACATCATGGCGCGTCGCCCAGGATCCAGCCGTGGCCGCGACGGGTATGCAGCAGGCGCTCCTGACCATCGCCGTCGATCTTGCGACGGAGGTAGCCGATGTAGACGTCGATGACATTGCTGCCGTTGTCGCTGCGGAAGTCGTAGAGATGGGCGCGGATGTCCTCGCGCGGCACCGTCTCCCCGGCACGCAGGGCGAGGAACTGCAGCAAGGCGAACTCGCGTGGCGTCAGATCGAGATCGCGCCCGGCCCGCCTGGCCAGCCTCCTCGCGGTGTCGATCTCGAGGTCGCGGATGCGCAGCACCGGATCCTTGCGCTGATAAGCCCGCCGCAGCAGGGCGCGCACGCGGGCCAGCAGCTCGGGCACCGCGAAGGGCTTCACCAGATAGTCGTCGGCGCCGGCATCCAGCCCGGCGCAGCGATCCTCCACCTGGTCCCGGGCGGTGACGATCAGCACGTGCGCCTGGCTGCCGCGCGCGCGCAGCCGCCGCAGCAGCTCCAGCCCGTCCATGCCGGGCAGGCCGAGATCAAGGACGACGATGTCGTGGGTCCCGCCGTCGGCGAACCAATCGCCCTCACGGCCGTCGCCGCTGGCGTCGACCGCGAATCCGGCTCCGCGCAGGGCGGTGCTCACCGCCTCGCGCAGAGGGCCGTAATCCTCGATAACCAGTGCGCGCACGCGATCGTCGTCCTTCCGCGACCAGGATCGGGAGGCCATGCGAAGGAATCAACAACCAGCCCAGGCGCCCGTGCCAGGCCAGCACGCCGCCCGGACGGCGGACGTCGAAGTATCCTGATTCTTCTCCTAATGGCGCGTACATTCTCTTATCGGCGAAAATGGGTCCGTTCACTTCTCGATCCGTGATCGCCCAGAGCATTGCCCGACCTCGACTTGCAACCTATCCGCGGCCACCGCGACACATCGGCACGCCGCGCGCCATGTCCCATCCGTCACCCGACGGAACAGCCCATGGCCAACAAGACCCTCTTCCAGTCCCTGGTCGGCGCCCTGCTGCCGAAGACCGACGCTGTCAACGCCGCCGGCGGCAAGGCCTACGCCCTGATGCCGCGCCAGGCCCTGGCGCAGTACGCCGCCACCGGCTGCCTCAACGGCACCTTCTACGCCGGCGCCGACGAGCAGCTGGAGACCGTGCTGGCCCTGGCGCAGGCGGTCGAGCCGGAGTTCCTCGCCAAGGTCGCCATCCACGCCCGCGAGAGCGGCCACATGAAGGACATGCCGGCGCTGCTCATGGCGGTGCTGGCGGTGCGCGATGTGCAGCTGCTGAAGCGCGTCTTCGCCCGCGTCTGCGACAACGGGAAGATGGTCCGAACCTTCGTGCAGATCCTGCGCTCGGGCGTCGCCGGCCGCAAGTCGCTCGGCACCGCGCCGAAGAAGCTGGTGCAGCGCTGGATGGAGCAGCTGCCGGAGGACCGGCTGCTGGCCGCCACGGTCGGCAACGACCCGTCCTTCGCCGACCTGGTGAAGATGGTGCATCCGAAGCCGCAGGACGCCGCGCGCCGCGCCTTCTACGCCTGGCTGATCGGGCGTGAGCACGACGCGTCGGCCCTGCCGGCCACGGTCCAGGCCTTCGAGGCCTGGAAGCGCGACCGCAGCCTGCCGGTGCCGGACGTGCCGTTCCAGCTGCTGACCAGCGCCCCGCTCGACGCGGCGGCCTGGTGCGCCATCGCCCGCCAGTCGTCGTGGCAGGCGACCCGCATGAACCTCAACACCTTCGCGCGCCACGGCGTGTTCGAGGTCGAGGGGATGGCGGAGCTGGTGGCGGCGCGCCTGCGCGACGAGGTCGCCATCCGCAAGGCACGGGTCTTCCCGTACCAGCTGCTGGTCGCCTACCAGCAGGCGACGGACGTGCCGGCGCAGGTCCGCGAGGCCCTGCAGGACGCGATGGAGATCGCCATCGCCAACGTCCCGGCCTTCGCCGTGCCGGTGGTGGTGTGCCCGGACGTATCCGGTTCGATGGACGCGCCGGTCACCGGCAATCGCGGCAGCGCCACCACCGCGGTGCGCTGCCGCGACGCCGCCGCCCTGGTGGCGGCGACGGTGCTGCGCTGCAACCCGCAGGCCGAGGTCCTGCCGTTCAGCGATCGGGTCAACGCGGTCCGCCTCAACCCGCGCGACTCGGTGATGACCAACGCCAAGCTGCTGGCGGCGCTGCCTTCGGGCGGCACTGACTGCTCGCTGCCGCTGGCCGAGCTGAACCGCCGCAAGGCCACGGCAGGCCTGGTGATCCTGGTCTCGGACAACGAGTCCTGGATCGATGCCAACCCGCACGCCCGCGGCACCGCCCTCCTGCGGGAGTGGCAGATCTTCCGCGCCCGCAACCCGGGCGCCAAGCTGGTCTGCCTCGACCTGCAGCCGAACCGGAGCGTCCAGGCCCCGGATCGCGAGGACATCCTCAACATCGGCGGCTTCGCCGACGAGGTGTTCGCCACCATCGCGGCCTTCGCGGCCGGCCGCCTCGGGGCCGACCACTGGGTCGGGATGATCGAGCGGACTGGTCTGTGAATGGGTTCGCATGTACAGGAGGACCAGAGACACAGAGGTTCGAGAAGGCTGGCAGGGCCTCTTTCCTGGAACGGGCACGTGGTCGGGGCATCTCCTTCGGCCCTCTGTGTCTCTGGTCCTCCTGTGAATCGAACTGTCTGCCGTCTCAGGCGAGGCTCTACGACAATCTCCAGGGCGAATGCCGACGTGAGTACAGCACCCTTGGGCGTCGGGGACCGCAATCCCCGGGGAGCACCGCTCCCAGCCCGCTCTCGTCATCCTCGTCGCCCGTTCTTTGTGCTGCGAATGCAGATGGGATTACAGCCTCATAAGCTCGTGGTCGCGGGTTCGATTCCCGCCGGTCCCACCAGTCTGCCTCCGAGGGGCACTGCCTCCTCGGATGTCCTGGGACCGTAGCTCAGCGGTAGAGCACGAACATCCCATCATCTTCGTCGCAGCGTGTTCTTTTTTGGAGCGAATGCCGTCAGGAATCCAGGTAGCGCATCCCGCCGCGAGGCGGGAAGGCCGCGGGTTCAAACCCCGCCCGCCGGGCGACCGGCGGTAGCTCGGTCAACGTCCTGATCATCTCGTCGCTTCCAGTTCTTTGCCACGAATGCCCGCACGATTACATGACCCGATAGGTTGCCAGTTCGACTCTGGCCATGGCTCGCCATGTAGCTCAACGGATAGAGCGATCGGATGGCCGCAAGGCCGTCATCGTGCCTCTTTCGTCGTGGCGTCTTCACCGGGCGAATGCCGGTCCGACTACATCCCAACCGATGTCGGCCCACCACTCGTCGCCCTTCACCATCCTTGCCACGAATGCCATCGCGACTCCACGGGTCGCCGGTTCGAATCCGGCCCAGGCGTCACGGCCATGCCGAACGCCTGGTAGCTCAGCGGGTAGAGCAGTCTCCGCCTCCGGGCGGTGTCCGTCGCGGTGATCTCGTCGTGGCTTCTCCTGGGGATTCCATGTCCGATGTCAGCGATGGCCACGCCACCGGTCCAGGCCCATGCGCCCTGTGCCTGCGCTCCGTGCATGCCCTGACCAGGCATCACCTCATTCCACGCTGCCGGCGTGATGCCAGGCGCCGCCGCGCCGATCCCGAGGCCGAGCGGGCGACCATAGACCTGTGCCGGCCCTGCCACGACCATCTGCATGCCATGATCCCCGCGCGCGAGCTGGAGCGCAGCTGCGCGACACTGGCATCACTAGCTGCGCACCCGGCGGTGGCTGCGTTCACCGTCTGGGTGGCCAAGCGCCCGGATGGGGCCAACATATCCGCAGCCGCAAAGAAGCGCCGCTAGGAGCCGCCATGAGCCTCCTCGCCGCCGCCGAAGCCCTCGCCCGCCGCGCCCACCAGGGCCAAATGCGCGATGACAGCGACCAGCCCTACATCGTGCATCCGGCACGGGTGGCGACGCGGCTGGCGCGTCGCTTCCCGGGCGATGCCGCCCTCGTCGCCGCCGGCTGGTGCCACGACGTGATCGAGGACTGCCCGCACATCGCGATCGACGAGTTGCGCGCCGCCATCGGCGATGACGCCCTGGCCATCGTCCGCGAAGTGACCAATCCCAGCAAGCAGCACCCGCAGCTGCCGCGCGCCGAGCGCAAGGCGATGGACCGCGCCCACCTCGCCACCATCAGCATGCGCGCCCGCTGCCTCAAGCTCGCCGACCGCGCCGACAACCTGCGCGACGGCTGCGCCAGCCCGGACAGGGACTGGCTGGCGACCTACGTCCGCGAATCGCGGCTGTTCGCCGAGGTGCTGCGCGGCAGCGATCCCGAGCTGGAGGCCGACCTGGCGGCGGCTCTGGACGCGGCGGCCCGGGCGGCCGGGATCGGCTGATCCAGGGGACCAGGATCCATCCACAGGAGACGCAGAGGCGCAGAGGTTCGCAGAGGGCGCGCCGAACTGGCATGACCATCACCTCTGTGGGACTCTGCGTCTCCGCGCCTCCTGTGAAAAGCATGACTTAACGGAGGGCGTTCGCGGCTTCAGCCGCTCAGCTCGTCCAACGCGCGCGTCAGTTCATCGCGGAAGTCGCCAACGCGCGGAGCGCGCCACGGCGCGCCGTGGCCGGGCAGGACCCAGCGCACCGGCAGGTCCAGCAGGCGGCGCAGGCTGGCCAGCTGGGCATCCCAGTCATGCCAGCAGTAGTCGCGTGAGGCCTGCAGGCGGCCGCGCGGGGGGCTCCACCACAGGTGGTCGCCGGTGAACAGGATCTCGTCGCGGTAGAGCAGGCACAGCGAGCCGGCGGTGTGGCCCGGCACCGGGATCAGCACGAGGTCGCGATCGAGGGTGATCGGCTGATCGCCGGCGACCTGCTCCTCGGCGAAGACCAGGCCCTCGGCGGCGTGCGCCAGGCGCGGAGCGGCGAAGCGCTCATGCCAGTAGGCATGGTCGGCGACGTCATCGCGATGCGACAGCACGATACGAGAGACCCCACCGCGCGCCGCGAGGCCGGCGGCCAGGGTCGGCGCGGCGCGTGGGCTGTCGACCAGGATGTTGCCACCCGGACGTTCGATCAGCCAGCTCCAGGCACCGAAGCTGTCGGGGCTGGTCCAGCCGCACCAGCGCACGTCGGGCAGGACGACGCCGTCCACGTCGACCGGCAGGGGGAAGGCGTTGGCCGCTGCGCGCGCCGCAGCCGCATCGTCGCTGCCGATCGAACCGGTCGGGCAGGCGATGAGGGCGCGGTGGGCGGCGGCGTTCTCGGCGGCGGTGGCCGGCTGGGCATGCACCGCACTGGTGTCGCCGACCGGCCGGAAGGTCGCTGGGGCATGGGTGTAGCAGGTGCCGCAATCGATGCAGGTGGCATCGACGAACATGCCGCCAGAGACGTTGGCAGCGACGGCGCGGGCGCGGGAGGCCATGCCCGGATCTGTCGCCCGGGGGCGGCCCGGACAAGCGGCAGGGGGGATGAGGCTGAGCGTCAGCCATGCGCAGATCGGCGAATCAACTCGCGGATAAGCGAGTCCATGGGCCGGAGCGACGCGAGGCGGAACGGCCACGGCAGTCATGTTAACATATTTACCATGAATGGTTTATGTAATTCCGGCACGAGCCGGATGCGGGACGGCACGGCCTGTGCCATACGCTGGTCAGCCATGCGCCCCGACATGCACAACCTCCTGGTCGAGCGCGGCCACAGCGGCCGCGCCTGGAGCCACAGCAAGGGCTGGTCGGCCCGCTGCCGCCTCCGCCACGCCGCCGACGAGGACGGCGACGGCTGGCTGCCGGCCCGCCGCCATCCCTGGTTCAGCGAGAACCTCGCTCCGCTCCGCCGCTACCTCGACGCCCAGGTCGGTCGGCC
>JAFLCQ010000509.1 GCA_017302815.1 Planctomycetota bacterium | reverse complement strand
AAGGTGGCACGCCGGGGGCCCATCGCCCCCGGCGAGCGAAGGGGGCACCTGCAATGCCCCCGAAGCGGTGACACCGCAGGCGGCCACTGCACTCCGCCACCTTGACTTCAACACAGCCACTCCGTGTGAATCCCTCTCACTTCGCGTCCTTCTTCTCCGTCGCCGGCAGCAGCTCCTTGCACGCCTGGTAGAGCGGGTCCCACTCCTTGCCGCGCTTCTTGGCGATGTTCTCCAGGTACTCGGTCCACGCCGCGACGTCCTTGGCGTCCTCCTTGACCACCGCGCCGTGCAGTCCGGCGGCGATGTCGCGGTCGGTGACCGTGCCGCTACCGAAGTGGCCGGCCAACGCCATGCTGCCGCCGATCAGGCTGATGCATTCCGCGGTCGACAGCACGCCGGACGGCGGCTTGATCTTCTGCTTGCCGTCGAGGGTCTGGCCCTTGCGCAGCTCCTGGAAGATCTGCACCACGCGCGCCACCGCGACCTCGGCCGGCGGCGGGGCGGGCAGCTTCAGCTGGCTGCCGATCTCGCCGACGCGCTTCATCACGATGCCGACCTCCTGTTCGAGGTCGTCCGGCACCGGCAGCACGACGATGTTGAAGCGGCGCTTGAGCGCGGCCGACATGTCGTTGACCCCGCGGTCGCGGGTGTTGGCGGTACCGATGAGGTTGAAGCCGCGCCGGGCATGCACATGCAGGCCGAGCTCCGGCACCGCCAGCACCTTCTCCGACAGCAGAGTGATCAGCGCGTCCTGCACCTCGGCCGGGCTGCGCGTGACCTCCTCGAAGCGCACGATCGAGCCCTGCTCCATCGCGCGGTACACCGGGCTGGGCACCAGCGCCTTGGGCGAGGGGCCCTCGGCCAGCAGCATGGCGTAGTTCCAGCTGTAGCGGATCTGCTCCTCGGTGGTGCCGGCGGTGCCCTGGACCAGCATCAGGCTGTTGCCGCAGATCGCGGCGGTCAGGTGCTCGGACAGCCAGCTCTTGGCCGTGCCCGGCTCGCCGACCAGCAGCAGCGCGCGGTCGGTGGCCAGGCTGGCGATGGCGATCTGCACCAGGCGCTGGTTGCCGATGTACTTCGGCGTGATCTTCATGCTGCCAGCCGTACCGCCGAGCAGGTAGGTCTCGACCGCCTTGGGTGAGAGGTTCCAGCCCTCGGGCTTCGCCCCGCTGTCGGCCTTGGCCAGGGCGGCCAACTCGGCGGCGAACAGCACCTCGGCCGGTGGGCGCAGCTGGTCGGCGGGCTTGTCGGACTTCTCAGGGGATTTGGCCATGGGTGCTCATCTGGGGAAAGGCAGGGGATTCACACGGATGAACGGAGGGAACGGAGTCGCTCGCCTCTGTTTCCTGCGTTCCTCCGTGTGAACCAGCATTCACTTGCCGGGGAAGCGGGATTCGAGGCTGCGCAGCAGATGGCGCAGGTGCCAGTTGTCGGAAGAGTCGGGATCCTTCTGCGCAGCGTAGACCGTGCGGACCTTGTCGACCACCGACGGATCGTCCATCGCCATCAGGGCATGCTGCACCGCCCAGCGCACCGACCAGTCGCTGCTGGCATGATGGGCGAGAATGGCCGGGATGGCGGCGGGATCGCCGATCCGCCCGAGGGCGCCGAGCGCCGCCTCCAGCAGCTTCGACTTCTTCTCCGCGACGATGGCGAGCAGCGGCTTCAGCGCCTTGCGCTCCTTGAAGCGGCCGAGCAGCGGGATGGCGTGGGCGGCGACCGGGCCGTCGAGCTGCTTCAAAGCCACGCCGGCCCAGCGTGGATCGGCCTCGTCGGTGACCGCCTCCAGCACCGCGTCGAGGCGGGCCTGGCCGGTCTTCTTCTCGCGGTCCTTGGCGGTGAAGGCCGGCGACATGCGCACGAATGCCTGCTCGGCGCCGAGCCGGATCGCGGCCGAGGCTGCTGCCGGAAAGAGGTCGGCCTCGTCGCCGGCGAGATGGTCGGCGATGGTGGCCAGCTGCGCGGCATCGGCGCTGTCCAGCGCCGCCCGCGCCGCGACCTCGCGGTAGTCCTCGATCAGCGGCATGGCCGCGGCGGCGATGCGCGGATCGCGCTGCTTCGCCAGGGCCTGCAGCAGGATGCCGGCCATGTCGGCGGGATCGATGCTGTTGGCCGGCGGCTTGGCCGGCTCGGCGTCCTTCTTCTTCTTCTTGGCCTTGCGCGCGGCGGCGGCGGCCTGCACCGCCTGGTCGAGGCGGGCCAGCATCCATTCCAGCGCCTTGGGATGACGCGAGTGGCCGAGGCCCTCGGCGGCGGCGTGCACGGTGCGCGCATCGTCCAGCGCGGTGGTCAGCGCCTCCAGAGTGGCGTCCGAGCTGTATCCGGCGAGGGCGCGCAGGGCGGCGCGGAACACCCCGCCGCTGCGTTCCTTGGCGACCAGGGCCAGCACCGGCCGCTCGAACTCGGCCTCGCCACGCAGGTGGTCGGCGATGGCATCGAGGGCCGATTCGCGCAGCTCGGCATTGCCCTCGGCCAGGGCCTTGGCCAGCAGGTCGCGCGAGCCGGCCGGGTCGGCGGCGACCACCGCGCGCAGGCGGCGGGCGTCGATGCGCCGACCCTTGGCGAAGTCGATGCTGCCGCGCATTGGCGCGACGATGGCGGCGCCGAGGCGCGGCACCGCCTTGTCGGCGACCAGATCGCCGATGTAGCCGTCGTTCATCGCGTGGATCAGCGGTTCGACCAGGCGCAGGTCGGCGATGTCGCCACGGTCGATCGACTGCTGCACGCGCTCCATGCGGCCCTTGCCGCTCTCGATCAGGGCGGTGTAGAGCTCGCCCAGTTCCTTGGCGTTGCACGGCGTGCCGATCACTGGGCGCGCGGTCAGCGGCTGCAACCCGGA
>JAFLCQ010000508.1 GCA_017302815.1 Planctomycetota bacterium | reverse complement strand
GCTGCGGCGCTGGTCGATGCCGGCCGCTGCGGCGGCTCGGCCGTTGGTGCCGGCACCGTCCGGGTGGTCGGCTCGGCGGCGACCGGGGCGACGGGTTGCGACGCGGGGGCGTTGGGGATGAGCAGCCAGACCACGCCGGTGATCACCAGGATGCTGATGCCGGCGACCGCCATCCAGCCGGTACGGTCCCCGCGCGCGGCCTCGCTGGCGGTCGGCAGGCGGGGCCTGCTGCCGGGCGGCGGCAGGGGCGGGGCGTCGAAGACCTCCCCGTTCACCAGCCGGCGGCGATGCGCCAGGACCAGGGCGGAGGTCGTGAAGGTGTAGAGCGGGAGGCGGGGGTGGCGACCACTGTAGAAGCGGTAGGTGGTCACCGCCATGCCGCGCAGGGCGCGCATCTGGTTGACGGCGACCTTGGCATCCCCCGGCAGATGGTCGATGCACAGGGGGCAGAGTAGCCTCCCCGACACCTTCACCGCCAGGCCCTGCCCGACCTCTTCGGAGCTGACGGGAGCTCCGCAGGCGGCACAGGCGTTGGTCGTCACCATCAGGCCAACCTCACGGCCTCCATCGGTCGGGTCAAGGAGGCAGTGGTCTCGGCCGGGTCAGCCACAGGCATGTCCGGCCGCGCAGGGCCCACTGGCACGGCCGATCCGGGATGGCATAAATAGCGCATGGATGAGGAACCCCTGGTCCGCGTGATGCCGAGACGGCAGCTCTACGCCCTGCGCGGCTTCTGCCCGCGCATCGATCTCAACATCCTGAACTCCATCGACGACGAGGGCTGGTTCGCGACCCGCTCCGCCATCGCCGGCGATGTCGACAGCAAGGAGGTCCGCATCGCCGTCGTCGTGGTCCGGCGCGAGGCGGCCGGACCCGAGGTGCTGGCCGATGGCGACGGGCGCATCGCGCATGGGGCCGACATCGGACCCGAGTCCGAGGGGCTGGCGGCGCTGAAGGCGATCGCCAAGTCCACCGCCGAGCGCGTCAGCGGCGGCGTCGCGCATGGGGTCGAGCTGGCCGGCTACCTCAACGACGATGTCGACCAGGCCCTGCGGCACGCCTTCATCCTGGTCTATCGCGCCCGCGTCCCCGCCGGGACCACCGCCCCGGCCGGACTGAGCTGGCTGCCGCGCAGCGCGCTGCCGGCTGGACAGGATCCCCTCTCGACGCGGGTGACCGAGGCGATCTGCTGATCCCCGGCCGCGGCGATCCGCGGCCAGCCTGACATGGGGAACTCCAGCACCATCCTGGGTTCGTCGCGACCCGGCGATGACCGGACCAGCGGCGACACCATCTCGACGGCCTCGCGCATCTCGGCCGGCCAGGTGCCGACCCGGCTGATCGGGCGCATGCGCGGCGTCGATCGCGAATCCGACCTCGAACGCGCCCTGGAGGGCTGGCGTCCGCTCGGCGGGCTGGGCGGCGAAGGCGCCCGCTTCGTCCTCGGCGGCAGGCTCGGGCAGGGTTCCCAGGGCGTGGTCTTCGCGCTGCGCGACCGCGACACCCAGCGCGTGGTCGCCCTCAAGACCCTCAACGGCCGCGAGCTGGACGATGACGAGGTCGCCCGCTTCCTGCACGAGGTGCAGATCACCGCCCAGCTCGAGCATCCCGGCGTGGTGCCGGTGCACGACGTCGGGGTGCTGACCGACGGCACCCTCTTCTACACCATGAAGCGGGTGGAGGGCATGGTGCTGACGGACTGGCTGGCCGGCCGTTCGGGCCGCACCGAGCACCGCTTCGAGATCATCCAGCTCTTCCTCAAGGTCTGCGACACCATGGCCTTCGCGCACAGCCGCGGGGTCGTGCACCGCGACCTCAAGCCGCGCAACATCATGGTCGGAACCTACGGCGAAGTCCTGGTCATGGACTGGGGCCTGGCCAAGGTCCTGGGCTCGGTCGAGGACGCCAGCGAACCCGGCTCGGCCACCACCGCCCTGATCAGCGACGTCCGTCTGACCGGAGCCACCGACCACGAGACCCTGGCCGGCACCGCGGTCGGCACCCCGGCCTACATGAGTCCCGAGCAAGCGAGCGGCCAGCTGCGCAATGTCGATCACCGTTCCGACATCTACGGCCTGGGCGTGCTGCTCTACGAGATGTTCTCCGGCGCCTCGCCCTACGTGCGCGGCGACCTGCGCCGGACCATCGCGCAGGTCACCGAAGGCCGTTGGACCCCGGTCGATCGCCAGCCGGCATGCCAGGACCTCCCGCGCCGCCTGGCTGCCATCGTCCACAAGGCCATGGCGCACCGGCGCGAGGACCGCTACCAGCATGTCACCGAGCTGTCCGGCGACCTGCGCGCCTTCCTCGCCGGCGAATCGGTCAGCGCCTATCGCGAGACCTTGGCGGACACCATGGCGCGGGTCGTGCATCGGCACCGCCGCAGCATCATCTGGTCGGCGGCCGCCTTCGCCGCCATCATCGGGGCCGCCTCGACCGTGTGGTGGATCCGGCAGATCCGCGACCAGCGCGTCGTCGCCGCCCTGCGCAGCGAGGCCGCCGATGCGGTAGCCCGAGGCGACTGGGTGCGGGCGCGCAAGGCCAACGAAGGCATCGTCATCTACCAGCCGGGTGACCGCGAGGCGCAGGCGGCCTCCATCCGCTTCGACGAGCGCGCCAGGGCCGAGTCCGACCGGCTGATCCGCGAGACGACCCAGGCCGAGCTGGTGCGCAAGGCGCACGCCCGCGCTGACGAGCTGCGGACGGCCGCCGCAGCAGCCGCAGCCCGTGGCGGCGTGACCGACCTCGCCGAGGCGGTGCAGCTGACGAAGCAGGCGCAGGCGCTGCATCCCGACGCGCCCGGCCTGGCCGCCGACTACGAGCGCTGGGTGGCCGAGCTTTCGC
>JAFLCQ010000507.1 GCA_017302815.1 Planctomycetota bacterium | reverse complement strand
GGATCGCCGGTGCGCATGCGCGAGGCCGTGGCGATGGCGGTGGAGGCCCGCTCCGGCCTGCGCCTGGATCCCAGCCGGGCCGAGCTCGATGCCGCCATCGCCATCGTGGCTGGCCGGATCCGCCGCCTGGTGCTGCGCCGCGCCATCGCCGCCCTCGTGTGCGCCATCGCCGCCGCCGCCCTCTGGTTCGGGCTGCGCCGCTGATTCAGCGCGGATGCGCCCGCATCCAGGCCAGCACGGCCTGCAGCTTCGGCGCTGCATCGACCGGCTGGTTCCAGGCCTCCATCAGCCCCCATGAGCCCCACTTCGACGGCCTGCCGCACGAGGCGAAGAGGCAGAAGGCGCCGCCGCCCACCTCCTTCCAGGCGTCGAGGTAGCGGGTGTAGAGGGAGCCCATGCGCGGATCGCGGTTGGCGGCATGGAACAGCCGGGTCATCGCCTCGTCGTTCTCGCCGCCCTGCACGCCGACCAGGTGCTGACCGCCCTCGTAGGCCAGCAGCTGCACCTTGTGCTTCGCCGCCACCGCGGCCGCGGTGCGCATCCAGCCGATGCATTGCGGCAGGGCCTGCGTCTCGACGTGGTCGAGGACCTGCCCGACGTTCCAGCCCGCCACCGTCGCGGCATCCAGTCCACCCGCCTTGCCCGCCTTGGCGGGCACGCACATGGTCATGTAGGGGGCGATCGCCAGCGCGTCGGTCTCCGCCGCGACGCCGTCGACGCCCAGCAGCCTGCCGTCGAGCCAGTATTCCCCGCTGGCCGCCTGCCAGGCCAGCACGCCGACCACCCGCTCGCGGCCCAGCACCTCGCGCCAGATGCGGAAGATCTGCAGTGATCTCTGCGCGAAGTACAGCGCCTTCGCCTCCCACGGCTTGAGCCCCTTCCAGCGCGGATCGGCGACCGCCTGCTGCTCGGCCCAGCGCGATTGCGCGAACATCCCGTTCCACACCTCGTTGGAGAACTCGACGTGGACGCGCAGGCGCGGGTCGAGGGTCTCCTTCACCTGCGCGGCGAAGCTGCGCACGAAGGCGTCGTCGGCGAGATGCGGCATGCAGAACCAGGGCTCGGCGCCGAGGCGGTTGCACAGGTCGGTCATCACCGGCACCGGCACGCGGTTCCAGCGCCAGGCGGCCGGGGTCGGGTAGTCCTCCCAGCGCGCGATCTCGGATCCGTTGGTGTGCATCCAGTCCATGAAGCGCAGGATGCCGAAGCCGCGCCAGCGTTCGAGGAAGCCGGGGCGGAACACCTGCCGCTGATGGTCCTGCTCGTGGCCGGGCAGGAGGACGCGGATGTCGCGGGGCGGGTTGTCGGCGTTCACCCGCGTGATCTGCAGGAAGAACTGCCCCTTCGGCCGGAAGGCGATGCGTCCGGCGCTGCTGGCGACGATGTCCGCGTTGCCCAGCGCGAGGTCGCCATCGCCCTGCCACAGCAGGACGAACTCGCCGGGAGGGACCTGTTCGGGGCTGGCATTCGTGAGCAGGATCTGCTCGGCGCGGCAGCCGGGCTCCAGACGCTGCACCCAGCCGGCGGCGTCGAGCTGCAGCTCGGGGCCCTTGCCCCAGGGTTTGCCCTGCTGCTGGCTGATCCAGGGTCGGCCCAGGTGCATGAGGTCGACGAAGGGCAGCTCGCTGTTCCAGTCGGCGATGCCGTCGAGATTGATGCCGAGGCGGCTGCCGGCGCCGGCGAGGGGCGCGATGCCGGAGCGGTCGGGAGCCGGTCCGATTTCGCCGGCTGCCAGCAGGGCGGTGCAGATGACGAAGGCGAGGGTGCGGACCAGCATGGTGGAGGCTAACCTGCTTCCGGCAGGGCGCCACGACGGCCGTCAGCGTCGAATCCGTTGAACGCTCCGTCCTGCCGTCGCGCGTCCGTGGCGCTAGCATCCGCCGCATGAACGACCGTTACCGCCGCTGCGACCGCCTGCCCGCCTTCGTCGACGCCCTGCGCCGGGGCGAGCGCCGCTGGCTGTGCTGCCTGGGCGACTCCAACACCTGCAACGCGCAGTTCACGCGCGGCGGCAAGCAGTGGCCCGAGCTGCTGCACAGCGCGCTGAAGGAGGCCGCCGGCACCCAGACCCTGATGCTGGCCAACGCCGGGGTCAGCGGCGACAGCGTGGTCGAGGCGCTGGCCCGCTTCGACCACGACGTCGCGCGCGTGCGCCCCGACCTGACCATCGTCTGCCTCGGCAGCAACGACGCCAACCGGCTGGACGACGCCGCCTTCGACGCCGGCCTCGGTGCGATCATCGACCACCTGCTGGCGCTGGGCGGCGAGGTGGTTCTGCGCACGCCGACCCCGGTGTGGGAGCGCAAGCCCAGCCGCATCTGGCCGGGCGATGACAAGCTGCGGGCGAAGGTGGCGCGCATCCGCGCCATCGCCGAGGCGCGCGCGCTGCCGCTCATCGACACCTACGCCCTGTGGCACGACGCCGAACGCGATGCCGGCCTGCGCATGGCCGACGTCATGAGCGACGAGGTGCATACGGATGCGCTCGGGCACCGTCTGGTCTTCCGCCAGCTGCTGCCCGCCTTCGCACTGCCCATCCCGCCGGTGTGATCACGCCCCGCCGACGGCGCGGAAGCGTCTCGGCGTCATGCCGGTCAGCCTGCGGAACACCAGCCCGAGGTGGCTCTGGTCGGCGAAGCCGGCGGCCGCGGCGATGTCGCGCAGCGGCAGGTCGCCGGTCATGAGCAGCCGGCGGGCCTCGGCCACGCGGCGGATGGCGAGATGCTCCTGCAGCGTCCGGCCGGTCTGCTCGCGCGTGAGGCGCGCTTTCTCCAGACTTGGAAGTCGGCGACCTCGTCGTTGCCACCGAAGCCATTCAACATGACTTCGACCTGACCGGATGGGATCTAAAGCCC
>JAFLCQ010000506.1 GCA_017302815.1 Planctomycetota bacterium | reverse complement strand
CCGCCTGGCGCCGGGCCGAGGATGCAGCCCGCACCGCGGTGCAGGTGGCGCGCCAGCGCCACGGCCCGGACGGGGTGAGCGTCGACACGGTCTACGCCCTCGACACTGTCGAACGCTGCCTCCGGCGCATGGGCCATCTGGTCGCCATCCTCACCGCCGAGCAGGGTCCGCAGGCCGACGCGGCCCTGCGCCGCCTGTGCCTGCGTGTCGCGGTCAGCGTCGACCGCGACCGCAGCCTGCGCCGTCTGGCGCGCGACAACCTGCGGCTGCTGCATCAGCGCATCATCCAGCGCGCCGGCGAGACCGGCGAGCACTACGTCGCGCGCAACGCTGCCGACTACCGCCTGATCTGGCTGCAAGCGGCCGGCGGCGGTCTGCTGACCGCCGTCACCGCCGCGTTCAAGGTGGCGGTGCACCAGCTGGCGCACGCCATCCATCTGGCTCCGGCCGCGGCCGGCTTCCTCGCCGGACTCAACTACGCCGTCAGCTTCGTCGCTCTGCAGCACCTCCACCTCATCCTCGCGACCAAGCAGCCGGCGATGACCGCCGCCGCCCTGGCGTCGACCATGCAGGGATCCAACGGCGACGAACGCCACGAGCGCATGGTCGACGAGACCGCGCGCATCGCCTCAAGCCAGCTGGCGGCGGCGGCGGCCAACGTCATCGTCGTCGCCATCGCCGCGGCGGCCTTCGACGCCGGCTGGCGGGCGCTGACCGGCCGGCACTGGATGGACGCGGCCGAGGCCGCGGACCTCTACCTGTCGCTCAGCCCGGTCGACAGCCTGACCGCCTTCTACGCCGCCCTTACCGGCGTCATCCTCTGGCTGTCCTCGCTGTTCGGCGGCTGGTTCGACAACTGGGTGCGCCTGCATCGCATCCCCGACGGTCTGGAGGGACGCCGCGCCGGCTGGGGAGCCGCCCTGCGCAAGCACGCCGCCGGCTGGGGGACCAACATCTCGCTGGGCTTCATGCTCGGGATGACGCCGGCGATCGGGCAGTTCCTCGGCCTGCCGCTGGACGTGCGCCACGTCACCCTCAACACCGGCATCCTCTCCCTGGCGCTGTCCGGCCTGGGGCACAACTGGTTCGCGGACGGCCTGTTCCTGCGCGCCCTGGCCGGCATCGCGGTGATGTTCGTGCTGAACCTCGGCGTCAGCTTCGCGCTGTCCTTCGCCACCGCCCTACGCGCCTACCAGCATCCGCGCGACGAGGCCACGAGCTACCTGCGCTGCCTGCTGCGTCGCGCGCTGCGCCGCCCCTGGCAGTTCATCCTGCCGACCTCCCGCTGAAACCGCCTCAGCGCCAGGGCACCTCGACCTTGAGGTTGTCCAGGACGGTGCCCGGCATGGCCTGGATCGCGACGCGTTCCAGGGCCAGGCCTGCCGTCTGCGGCAAGGACATCCGCGGCACCACCACGCGTCCATCGACCAGGACGCGCAACGAACCGGCATCGTCCTCGACCCGCAGGCGGCGGGCGAGGCCGGTCGCCTCCTCGGGCAACGGCTGCTCGGTAAGGACCCGCCCCCCCTGCCGTACCGACAGGGTGCGGTCGAGGACGATCTCGACCCCGCCGGACGCGCCGGACAGGAGCAGCTGCAAGCGCCCGCCGGCATGCACGTCGAGCTGCACATGCACCGCCTCGCTGGCCGGAATGGGCATGGCCACGGCGCAGGGGCCGGGACCCTCAGCACGCAGGGCCGAAGCGTCGATGCGCCAGGAGCCAGCGACAACCTTGGCCAGCGGCGGCAGCGCCCCGCGACCGAAGTCCTCCTGCAGCACGCGATGCCACAGGCGCTGCCGGCCGTCGGCGATCTCGCTCTGCTCGCGCACCAGGGCGGATTCGGCCGCGTCGCGCTCCTGGGCGATGCGCAGGATGAGGTCGCGCTGGGCCGCCACCGCGGCATAGCCGAGGGTGAGGGCGACGATCAGCGCCAGCAGCAGGGCGCCGGAGATCCACCACAACGCACGCAGCGCACGACGGCGCCGCAAGCGCAGGTCACGCTGGCCTGAGATGCGCTCCAGCTCGGCGCGATGCAGCGGGTCGGCCGGGTCGAGGAGCCCGGCTGCCAGATCGAGGTCACCGGCGGAGCTGGCGCGTCTGGCGTAGGCGAGACGCGCATCCGACATCCCGGCGGTGGCCTCGGCGTTGCCGCTCCACAGGGCGGCTGCGTCCTCGAAACCGTGCACCGCGCGCGAGAAATCGTCGTATTCGCCGCTGCGCTCTGCCAGTACCAGCCGTTCGCGCGCACGGGCCGCCAGCGAGACGCTCTCCTGGTGGTCGAGGTAGATCCGCAGCGCGCTCTGGAAGGAGCGCACGTCGGGGTAGCGGGCGGCCGGATCGGTCGCCATGGCCCGGGCCGCGATCCCGCCCAGCTCGCCATCTGGGATGGGCGGGGAGATGACGTTGTCGGCGGCGGCGGCGAGGATGTCCTCGGCCTCGACGCCGGGATGCGGCGGTTCGCCGGTGAGGATCTCGTAGAGGGTGGCGCCGAGCAGGTAGACGTCGCTCGCCGGCCCCAGCTTGCGCCCGTCCGCGCGGGCCATCTCCGGCGCCATGTAGGCCGGGGTGCCGGAGGCGGTGGCCAGCGCCTCATCGCGGCGCAGGTCCTGCAGGCGGATGGCCAGCCCCCAGTCGAAGACCACCACCTCGCCGTATTCGCCGAGGAAGACGTTGCCGGGCTTGAGGTCGCGATGCAACACGCCGCGGCCATGCGCGTAGGCGACCGGATCGCAGACCCGGATCAGCACGTCGAGATGCTCGCGCAGGCGCATGCCGCGCCAGCGTTCAGCCCAGGTGCGGCCGCGCAGCCGACGCATGGAATAGAACGGCACCCCGTGCTGGTCGAAGCCGACCTCATGC
>JAFLCQ010000505.1 GCA_017302815.1 Planctomycetota bacterium | reverse complement strand
CCCTCGATGTGCGCCAGAACAGCGCGGTGCACGACCAGGCCCTGGCGCAGCTGCTGTGCGCGGCCGGCGTCGATGCCGCCGGCTGGGCGCAGTGGAGCGAGAAGGACCGTCTCGCCCTGCTCGATGCCGAGCTGCGCACCTCGCGGCCGCTGCTGCATGGCGACACGCCGCTGGGCGAGGAGGCGCAGCGCGTCGTCGGCACCTACCGTGCCCTGGCGGCGCACCGCGCGGCGCACGGCGCCGACGGCATCGGGGCGCTGATCGTGTCCATGACCCGATCGCTGTCCGACCTCCTGTCGGTCTACGTCCTGGCGCGCGAGGCCGGCCTGGTGGCGCGGGTCCAGGATGCGCGGCATGGCGCCGGCCTGGCCAGCGAGCTGCCGGTGGTGCCCCTGTTCGAGACCATCGGCGATCTGCGCGGTTCAGGCGAGATCCTCGGCGCCTTCCTCGCCCATCCCGTCACCCGCCGCAGCCTGGCGCTGCAGGGCGGCGCGCCGCAGCAGGTCATGCTCGGCTACAGCGACTCGTGCAAGGATGGCGGCATCCTCGCCAGCCAGTGGAATCTGCATCGCGCGCAGGAGCTGCTGGCGCGGGTCGGGCACGAGGCCGGGGTGCGCATCCGCTTCTTCCACGGCCGCGGCGGCACCGTCAGCCGCGGCGCCGGGCCGACCCATCGCTTCCTCGAGGCGCTGCCGCACGGCTCACTCAGCGGCGACATCCGCGTCACCGAGCAGGGCGAGGTCATCGCGCAGAAGTACGCCAACCCGGTGACCGCCACCTACCATCTCGAGATGCTGGCGGCGGGCACGGCGGCGACGAGCGCGCTGCACGCCCTGCCCGGGACGGATCCGTTCTCGGCCCTGCATCCGGTGGTGGACCGGGTGGCCGAGGCCAGCCGCGCCGCCTACGAGCGCCTGCTGGGCACCGACGGCTTCCTGACCTATTTCGTCGAGGCGACGCCGATCGACGTGCTGGAGCACGCCTCGATCGGCAGCCGCCCGTCGCGGCGCAGCGGCAAGCGCACCCTCGCCGACCTGCGCGCCATCCCCTGGGTCTTCGGCTGGAACCAGTCGCGCCATTACCTGCCGGGCTGGTACGGCCTGGGCACCGCGCTGGAGGAGCTGTCGCGCAGCGACCCTGAGGGCTTCGCCGCCCTGCGCGGCAACGTCCGGCGCTGGCGCTTCCTCACCTACGCCCTCTCCAACATCGAGAGCAACCTCGCCTCGTCCGCCCCCGACCTGATGCGCGACTACGCCGCGCTGGTCTCCGATCCCGAGGTGCGCGACGCCTTCCTCGCCCGCATCCTCGACGAGCACGCCCGCACCACGCGCATGCTCGAGGCCGTGTTCGGCAGCCCGCTGGCCGAGCGCCGGCCGCGCCTGGCGCGCACCCTGCAGCTGCGCGATGCCGGTCTGCGCGCCCTGCACGCGCACCAGATCGCCCTGATCCGGCGCTGGCGCGAGCTGCGTCGCGGCGACCAGGCCCAGGCCGACGCCCTGCTGCCCAGCCTGCTGATGACCGTCAATGCCATCGCCGGAGGCCTGCGGACCACCGGGTGAAGAAGGGGGTTAGGGGTTGGGGTTCGAACCCCCGCTGCAATGGCGTGGCAATGCCCCAACCCCGAGCGGCAATGGCGTAGCAATGCCCAACCCCGAGCGGCAATGGCGTGGCAATCCGTGGCAATCACATCGCAATGCCGTATCCTGATGGCATGGATGCCCCCACACCCGAGCGGCTGCGCCGCTACAGCCTGTTCGGCGGCCTGATCGACGCGCAGCTGGACGCCCTGATCGGCCGGATCCGCACCGAGAGCGTGCCCGCCGGCGCGGTGCTGATGCGCGAGGGCGAGCGCGGCGACCGCCTCTACTGTCTGGTCGAGGGCGAGGTCGAGGTGCGGCGCGGTGATCGCGTCCTGGTCCGCCTCGGCCCCGGCGAGACCCTGGGCGAGATGGAGATCATCGACATGCAGCCGCGCTCGGCCACCGTCACCGCCCTGACGCCGTGCGTGCTCTACGGCCTCGCCTTGCGCGACATCCTCGCCCTGCAGCGCTCGGACCTCCCCGCCTTCACCCTGGTGATCATGAACCTGGCCCGCGACCTCAGCCGGCGCTTGCGGCGCATGGACGGGATCCCGCCGTGACAGGGCGGCCCGGCCGCGCTTACTAGGGCATGCCCGATCCCCTGATCGCCCGCGTCCGCGCCGGCGACCGCGAGGCCTATGCCGCGGTGGTGGAGGCGCACCAGGACATGCTGATGGCCTGGGCCAGCTTCCTGCTGCCCGACCGCGATCTCGCCGAGGAGGTGGCCCACCGCACCTTCATCCGCGCCTATGAGCGGCTGGCCGACTTCGACGATCAGCGCGATTTCGCCATCTGGCTACGCGCGATCTGCCGCAGCCTGGCGCAGGGCGAGCTGACCCGCCTGCGTCGCGAGCGTCACAACCGCAGCAACGCCCGCGAGCATCTGCGCCGCCTCGTGCTGGAGGCGAACCCGCCGCCGGCGGTCGAAGGCGACCGCCTGGAGGCCCTGCGCCGCTGCCTGGACGGACTGGATGGACCCATACGGACCCTGGTGCAGGCGCGCTACGGCGATGGCATGCCGGTGGCCGCCGCGGCCGAGAGCCTCGGCCGCACCGTCACCTGGGTCACCACCACCCTGGGCCGGGTGCGCGAGCGCCTGCGCGACTGCATCGAACGTCGGCTGGCCGCGGGGGGTGGCGCATGAGCACCGATGCCCTGCGCGAAGCCTGGCTCGACGGCAGCCTGGACGACGCCGGCTGCGCCGAGCTGGTC
>JAFLCQ010000504.1 GCA_017302815.1 Planctomycetota bacterium | reverse complement strand
GGCGAGGACCACCGCCACGCCGAAGCGCGGCAGCTCCAGCTGGCCCGTCACGCTGCGCTCGGTGACGAGGTCCCGACCGGCCTCGGGCACCTGCACCGCCGCCGGTCCATCCTGGTGGTTGAGCAGGAACCACAGTCTGCGGCCGCCGCCCTCGCGGCAGACCACCTGGACTCCGGGCGCCGCGCCAGGCAGCGGCTGGATGCCGGCGTCGCGCAGCAGGCCGGGCATCAGGGCGGCCACCGTCGCCCGGGTGCTCCAGGTGCCGAGGTAGACCACCTGGCCGCGTCCGACGCGACGGCGGGTGATGGCCGGAACGCCGTCCAGATGCATGCCCTGCCAGGTCGCGACGACCTCGGTGCCGGGGTCCGGCGCCAGCGCCTCGTACCAGTGCTCGGCGGGCTGCGCGGCATCGCCGATGCGCAGTGCCAGCGATCGCGATGCGGGGTGGTTGATGCGGCCAAACTCCTCCACCGTGGCCCCGACCAGGCTCCGCAGGCATCCCGGCCAGGTGTGGTCGGTGATGCGGTTGCAGGCGTCGCGGGTGCCGCAGCGGGCGCCGACCACCAGCACGCCGCCCTCGTCCACCCAGCGCTCGAGTGCCGGGACCCATTCCGGGCGGATCAGCTCCCAGTGCGGCAGCCAGTACAGCTTCACCCCCGAGAGATCGTCCGCCGGATGCACCATACCCACGGCGACCCCGGCATCGAAGAGGTGGCGGTGGACCGCATCGCGGGCGCCGTTGTCCCCCGGCAGTCCGCTGGGATAGCTGGCATTGGCGGCATGCGCGTCGAAGTCGCCCCAGGCGATGGCGGCGTCGACGCGTACCGAGGTGCCCAGCACCGCCGGGCCGACGCGCTTGAGCTCGCCGCCCAGCTGCGCCAGTTCGCGGTAGCGGCGGCGCGGCACGTCGTCGTGGTCGAGGATGCCGCACCAGTACTCCTCGGCGCCGAAGCGGCAGGTGCGCCAGCGGAAGAACAGCAGGCTGTCCGCCCCGCGGGCGATGGAGGCGTAGGCCAGCTGGCGCATCTCGCCCGGCATCGGCGTGTCGAGGAGGTAGCCGGGCTGTCCGCCCGGGCCGGCCTGCTGCTCGGGGACGATGACGTTCCCGGAGAGGCAGCGCGCGGCATCGACCTGCGCCGCATGCGCTGATGGGCGGTCGGCGTGGTCGCGCACGAACATCGGGTACAGATCGATGCCCAGCACATCGAGGTCCTGGGCGAAGCCGGCGCGGTAGTCGATGTTGCCGAACAGGCCGTTGTGGGTGATGAACCAGCGCGGCTGGGCGGCGCGCAGGATCTCGACCTGCTCGCGCTGGAAGGCGGTGGTCGCCGCTGAGAGGAAGCGCTGGTAGTCCAGGCGCGCGCCAGGGTTCTGGTAGGTGGGAAGGCCGTCGCGCGGGGTCTGCACCTGCTGGAAGGACGTGACGGTCTGGGCCCAGAAGGCGTTGCCCCAGGCCTCGTTCAGCGCCTCGGGGGTGCCATGGCGACGGCGCAGGAAGTCGCGGAAGCCGTCCTGGCAGGCCGGGCAGTGGCATTCGCTGAAATGGCAGTGCATCTCGTTGTCGGTCTGCCAGCCCGCCACCGCCGGATGATCCGTGAAGCGCTGCGCCATCGCCGCGGTGATGCTGCGGGAGTAGCCGCGGAACAGGGGGTTGGTGGTGCAGGCGTGCTGGCGCGAACCGTGCTCCAGGCGCACGCCGCGGGCGTCGACGCGCAGGATCTCGGGATGGGCCTGGGTCAGCCAGCGCGGCGGGGTGGCGGTGGGCGTGCACAGGATGGCCTCGATGCCGTGCGCGTGCAGGCGGTCCAGGGTGCGCTCGAACAGCGCGAAGTCGTAGCGGCCTTCGCTCGGCTCCACCAGGTCCCAGGCGAACTCGGCCATGCGCACGACGTTGATCCCGGCGGCGGCCATGCGCTCGGGGTCGCCCTGGCGCAGCGCCTCGTCCCAGTGCTCGGGGTAGTAGCAGACGCCGAAGCGGAAGCGGTCGGTGGCCCAGGGGCGGCGGTGGCTGATGCGGGCGCGGGGGGAGCTCATGCGGCGCATCCTAGCCGCTGGCCGGCAGCGGACGCCAGATGCGCGACTGCCGGAGAGTCGTAGGATCCTGCCATGCCGGGCCGGGACACCTTCCGCACCGAACTGCTGGCCGGGCGCACTGACACCGCGGACGCGGATCATGTCCTGCGTCCGGCGGGCATGGATGCCTGGGTGCTGCATCTGACCCTCGACGGGCGTGCGCGCGTCGGCCGCGGCACCTCGGCCTTCACGACCTCGCCTGGGCGGATGCTGCTATGGCCGCCGGCGGTGGCGCATGACTACGGGGCGATCGACGGCCGCTGGGTGCACCTGTGGGTCTACTTCACCCCGCGGAGCCAGTGGCTGGATCTCCTGCGCTGGCGTGAGGCCGGCGCCGGCGTCCTCACCCTGGATCTCGGCGGGCACGCCCTGCGTCCGCGCATCGAGAACGTCTTCGCCGAGCTGGTGGCGGTCTCGCGCGGCGGCCTCGCCCGCCGAACGGCGCTGGCCACCGCCATGCTGGAGGAGCTGCTGCTGTGGTGCGATGCGGCCAACCCCGACGCCGCCGTCGCGCGCATCGATCCCCGCATCCAGGCCGCGTTGGACCATGCCGCCGCCCGCCTCGATCGGCGGCTGGCGGTGTCCGGACTGGCGCGCGTCGCCGGCATGTCGCCGTCGCGCTTCGCGCACCTGTTCCGCGCCCAGATGGGGGTGCCGCCGCTGGCGCATCTCGAACGCCTGCGCATCGACCGCGCCCGCGGGCTGCTGCTGATGACCCGGCGCCCGGTGGCGGATGTGGGTGCGGCCTGCGGCTTCCCCGACCCGACC
>JAFLCQ010000503.1 GCA_017302815.1 Planctomycetota bacterium | reverse complement strand
TGGGCCGACGCGCGCATCGCTGGCGTGCGCATGCGCTTCCGCTGGTGCCCGGGCGGCCAGCCCCCGGCCCAGGGCTGGCGCGGCCGCCCGCTGGCGGCGGAGGATCCGCTGCCCGGCATGTGGGTGGCGGCATCGCTGCTGAACGTCGAGCAGGCGCGGGCGCTGGGGGCGAAGGTCAAGACGACGGCCAGCCCCCAGGCCGCATTCGCCTGCAAGGCAGCCGAGGCGCGCGAACTGATCACCGCCCTGCAGGTGCGCCTGCAGGCCGCGACGGGGCTGCCTACCGTGCGGCAATGGGGACGGATCTGGGCCGACGGGGCGGCCCGGACCCCAGACGTCCCGCTATTCGCCCACCAGACCCTGTGGAGCCTGGACGCCTCCAGCAGCTCGCCGGAGACCTCGCGCCCATGCGCGATCTGGCCGGCCAACGCCTGGGGCATGCATGACACCTGGGCGGAGTCGGAATGGATCGACGGCGGCGAGGGTCCGGCCACCAACGCCACCGGCGGCGACTTCGCCCGCGACTATCCGGACATCCTCTGCCGCCAGAACCAGCTGCAGCACACCCTGACTCACCTCCGACTGCCCCTCAGGCCGATCATCGCCGTCCCCTGAAGTCCCGGCTAAGGCCAGGCCACCCCGTCCGTAGACCGTCCAGACAAGGACATCCCCATGCGCTCCAGCCTCGCTTCCGCCTCCCTCCTCGCCCTGGCCGCCCTGTGCCCGGCCGGCGAGGCCGACCTGCCGGTCGCCTCGGTCACCCTGTTCTCCAGCGGCGTCGGCTGGTTCGAGCACACCGGCAAGGTCGACGGAAACGCCAGCACCGAGCTGCGCTTCCGCGCCAACCAGATCAACGACGTGCTGAAGAGCCTGGTCCTGCAGGACCTCGACGGCGGCAAGGTCGGCGCGGTCGGCTACCCCTCGCAGGATCCCCTCGACAAGACCCTGAAGAGCTTCCAGGTCGACGTCAGCGGCAACCCGCCCCTGGCCGGCCTCCTCAACCAGCTGCGCGGTGCGCAGGTGCAGGTGCAGTACCTGGACACCTCCCTCGACGGCACCGTGCTGGGCTGCGAGCAGCGCACCCGCGTCCTGCCCAACAACGGCGGCCAGGAGGTGGTGTGGACGCTGAACCTGGTCGCCGACGGCGCCATCCGCCCGCTGAATCTGGCCGACGTGCGGGCGGTGAAGCCGGCCGATCCGCAGCTGCGCGCCGAGCTGGGCAAGGCCCTGGCCGCCCTCGCCGCCGCCCGCGACCAGGACAAGAAGCCGGTGTCGCTGCAGTTCACCGGCCAGGGCCAGCGCCGCGTGCGCCTGGGCTACGTCTCCGAGGCGCCGGTGTGGAAGGCCAGCTACCGCCTGCTGATGGGCAAGGACAAGGCCCACGCCCAGGCCTGGGCCATCGTCGAGAACCCGACCGAGAGCGATTGGAACGACGTCAAGCTGACCCTGGTCAGCGGCCGCCCGATCAGCTTCGTGCAGGACCTCTACCGTCCGCTGTACGCCAGCCGCCCCGAGGTGGCGACCGAGCTGCAGGCCGGCCTGAAGCCGGTGGCCTACGGCGGCGGCATGAAGACGGGGGAGGCCGAGGGCAAGGTGGCGGCGCAGGCCGATCGCCGCGTGCGCGCGATGAAGGCGATGCCGGCGCCGGCGCCGGCCGCCGCGACCTTCGGCGCCGCCATGGAGATGGACGCCATGGCCGCCGCCGCCCCGCGCGAGGAGGCGTGGAACGCCACCAGCTCGATCCAGGTCGCCACCCAGGCCGCGGCCGGGGTCGGCGAGCTGTTCACCTACGATGTGGGCAAGGTGTCCATCCCGCGCCAGCGCAGCGCGATGATCCCCTTCGTCGGCTCCGACATCCCGCTGGAGCGGGTGTCGATCTACAACCGCGCCGTGCTGCCGCGCAATCCCCTGGCCGGCGCCCGCCTGACCAACGCCACCGGCCTGCACCTGACCCCCGGCCCGGTGACGGTCTACGACGACGGCACCTACGCCGGCGACGCGCAGCTGACCGCCCTGCCGCCGGGCCAGACCCGGCTGATCTCCTTCGCCGTCGACCAGCGCCTGCTGGTGGACAGCGAGCGCGAGCGCGGCGACCAGCGCCGCACCCTGGCGAAGATCGCCAAGGGCGTGCTGCAGGTGCAGGTGGTCAGCCTGCAGGGCCGCACCTACGCCGCCGAGAACCAGGGCGACGTCGACAAGCTGCTGGTCATCGAGCATCCCCGCGCCGGCGGCGGCTGGGCCCTGCACGAGACCGACAAGCCGATCGAGACCACCGACGCGCAGTACCGCTTCCAGATCAAGGTGCCGGCCAACGGCAAGTCCGAGCTGGCGGTGACCGAGCGCATGCAGTGGGCGGAGACGGTGGCGCTGCTGGATGGCGACAGCGAGCAGATCGTCTTCTTCCTGCAGGCCCAGGACCTGAAGCCGGCCCTGCGCGACGCCCTGACCCGCGCCCGCGTGCTGGTCGAGGCGGTGCACACCGCCGAGCGCGCCCGCGAGGAGGGCCAGGGCCAGATCCGCGCCATCACCGAGGACCAGGAGCGCATCCGCCGCAACCTCGGCTCGGTCAACCAGAACACCGACTACGGCAAGCGCCTGCTGCAGAAGCTGAACGAGCAGGAGACGAAGCTCGACCAGCTGCGCGTCGACGACGAGCGCCTGGCCGGGGACATCAACGCCAAGCGCAAGGCGCTCTCCGACTACGTCGCGAATCTGACTGTCGAGTGATTGCCCCTGTCCGGGGTCCGGGGTCCGGGGTCCGGGGTCGCAGGGGCGCCAGCCCCCGCCCAGGGGTCGCAGGGGGCGGGAGCCCCCCGGTGGTGCGGGTCCAGGGGCGAGAGCCCCTGGCGGGGCATGGCGGGGCAGCGCCCCGCGTGAACC
>JAFLCQ010000502.1 GCA_017302815.1 Planctomycetota bacterium | reverse complement strand
TTGTGGCCGGCGGCCTCGGTGTTGACCCGGTCGAGCAGTTCAGCGGTGAGGGCGCCGGCCAGGTCGGCCGGCGTCGCACAGGCGGTGCAGCCGTCGTCGATCCAGCCGGCGGCGTTCTGGCCGAACAGCGCATCGAACGGGGTCTTGCCGCCGCCGTGGTACAGGTGGTGGTAGGCCATGGAGGTCTCCTCAGTTGAAGCGCACGTAGGCGACGCCGAGCTGTTCGGGGAACAGCGGCTTGTGGCCGAAGATCGACAGGCCCCGGAAGTAGCTGCCGAAGAAGTGCTCGGACTTGATGACGTCCGCATCCGAGAGCTGCTGAACGTAGCCGGTCGCATTGCGTCGGCCGAAGATCACGAAGCTGCACTGCGCATTCGCGGTGGTGTCGTAGACGGTGGGCACGAAGTTCGAGCCGAGCAGGCGGAAGCCGGCCGGATCGAGGTTGCGCAGGGGCTTGCCGCTGGCATCGACGAGGAAGCTGCGCGGCAGGCCGGTGACGAAGGCGTTGGACAGCGGCGAGGTGAACAGCGGCGCGGTGGCCGCCGGCGGCAGGATCATGAACATCTCGCCCGCTTCCCAGACGTTGCTCTCGGCCATGACCTGGTTGCAGCGGGCGAAGAACTCCAGCAGGTTGCCGCCGGTGATCTGGAGCGGGTTACCGACCGCGCCGAGGTTGACGTTGCGGCTGTTGAGGCCGGCGTTGATGCCTTTGTTGTAGGGCGCGGCATCGCGGATCATCTTGGCGAGGATCGATTTCTCCTGCGCGTAGCCGACCGACCGGCCGCCCGAGGCGATGAGGGCGTTCTGCAGGTCGTCCGCGTTGCGGATCTGCTTCACGTCCACCCGGTCGAGCTTGTAGTTCCAGTAGAACCCCTCGTCCACGGTGAGCGTGGTGGTCTCGATCTCCGGGGTGTCGGTCTGGAGCCGGAGGTTCTTCTGGTAGCGGTGGATGCGCGCGACCGGCTCGCGCTGGAAGGTGATCTGGTCGCCGAACTGGCGCAGCTGGCCGGTGTAGCTGGTGGAAGTGATGTCCTTCATCAGCGTCTCCGCGTAGGAGCGCATGAGGAAGCGCGGATAGAAATGCGGCTGAATCAGCGACCCGCTGTACTGCGGGTAGCCGGTCGCGGCGGGGATGGTCATGGAACGAATCTCCGTGAGTCAGCGTTGGGGATGCGCTGTCCACGGCCCTCAAGCGAGGGGGCAATGCTGTCGACACCCGCACGATGCGTGCGTGTGCCGGTGATCGATCAGGGATCGACGCGCCCCTCGCGCAGCGCCTGCTGGAAAGCGCGCTCGAACTGCTGAAGCTCCTGGAACGTCTTCTGCCCGCGTTGCCACAGCCCCATCATCGATTCCATGTCGCCCGAGCGGAACCGCTGGCCGGCGGCCGGTGCCCCGCCCGCGTGGATGCGGTCGGGCACGGCGAGCGCGTCCAGCGCCGAGGGCGCGGGAGTGCGATCGGAGGGGGATGCCTTGCGCTGCTGGAACGCCTGCACGATCTCGACGATGCCGTCGATGTCGCGGCGGGCGTCCGCCTCCTGCAGCGCCTGGTTGAAGGTCTTGCCGCCGCCGAAGGGGATCGGCTGGAACACGAAGTTCGCACACTCGCCGTCCTGGAACACCGACTGCGCGGCGCCGAGGCGCTGGGCGAGGCGTTCGCGGAAGCCCTGGGCTTCGCTCTGCGTCAGGCGCGTTTCCAGCGGCTTGACCTGTTCGGCGACCTGCTGCTGCAGGCCGTCGACCTTGGTCAAGAGCGCACGGATGGCCTTGGCGCCGTTCTCGCCGAACTCGAAGGCGAGGTCGTCGTCGCTCAGCTCGCCCAGTCCGGGCGCGGCGGCCGGCGCAGCGGCCGGTGTCGCCTGCTTGAGCGCTTCGAGTTCCTGGCCCTGCCGCTGCGTCAGGTCGCGCAGCAGCTGGAGTTCGGCGGTCGTGTCGATGCCCTCGCCCTGCCCGCTCCGCGCCTTGAGGGCACGGACTTCTTCGGACAGGCGTGGGACTTCGGCGTCGTACTTGCCCTTCAGGGCGAAATAGCGGGCTTCCCACTTCGCGTCGTCGGCACTCGGTGCGGCGGTGTCCGGGCCGGGAGTGTCCGGATCGGGTCGCCAGTGTTCGAGGTTGACGTACTGCGCATCGGACGCATCCGGGGCGGCCGGCGAAGCCGGTGTCGCAACGGGTGCGGGCGCAGCGGGTGCGGGTTGGGTTCCAGGGGCCGGGGTCGGCGGCGACGGGGCTGCGCCCGGTGCCGCGGCATCGGCCTGCTGTTGCAGTTGTTCAAGCGAGAAAAAATCGGACATGGGTACCTCGGGAGCGGAGCCGCGGCGGTGCCGCAGGGCGTCGCGCCGGAGCCGGGACACGCGGCTGGCCTGCCGGTGTCGTCGGTGTTCCGGGGCGACGCCCGCGCGGGCGTCGTCGGTATTCCTGGGAGGAAGGAACCCGGCTTGCGCCGGGAGTCACTACAGCAGCGGGCCGTGCGGCGCCGCGGCGGTGGTGTGGGGCGCGCTGTCGGCGGAGGCCGCCAGCGCATGAATCTGTCGGATGGCGCGCGCCGCGCCCTGCTGGCGCAGCATGTCGGTCGTGTCGTCCATGCCGACGAGCCGGTCGGCGGCGTCCTGGTCGAGTTGCGCGAGGTAGCCGACGAAGACGCGCCAGGCATTCGGGTTCGCGGACAGCGAACGCACCGCCTCGCGCACGCGCATCAACTCGCGCTGGGGATCGCGGCTCATGCGAGCGCCTGCGTCACGCCGTTGCGGCGCAGGACGATGACGGTCGGCATGTCGATGCCGGGCGCCACGCCTTCGGCCACGAGCCGGTAGCGACCGGGGAGGACGACGGCGAGCTGGGTGTTCGCGACATCGAGCGCGAGTGGCTGGCCGTGGTGGAC
>JAFLCQ010000501.1 GCA_017302815.1 Planctomycetota bacterium | reverse complement strand
GGCGCGCGTGGCCGGCATGCACCCGCAGGCGCTGGCGCGCTTCTTCCGCCGCCACACCGGCATGAGCGTGATCGGCTACGTGCAGCGCCTGCGCGTCGGCCGCGCCTGCGCGCTGCTGCTGGATCCCGGCCACCGCGTCACCGACGCCGCCCACCTCGCCGGCTTCGCCGGCCTGGCCCACTTCAACCGCGTCTTCCGCCGCGTGCAGGGCTGTACCCCGCTGGCGTGGCGGAAGGCGGTCGGCTAGCGCGATTCCACCAGCGCCGCCAGCCGTGCCAGGGCGCGGCCCGGCGTGCGCACCAGCAGCTCGCGCAGGAAGTCGGGGGTCGACAGGGCGCGCGGCTCGTGCAGGCGACCGGCCATCACCGCCCCCACCGCCAGCAGCGCCGCCGCCAGGATGTAGAGGGCGGCATGGGCGTTGAGGCCGAAGCCGCTCCAGCCCTGGGTGAGGTCGAGCGATGCGCCCCACAGCACCGGTGCGATGCCCTGGCCGAGGGCGAAGGCGACGCTGTGCAGGGCGAAGAAGTGGCTGCGCCCCTGCCCCGGCACCACCGCCATCAGCAGGCGCTGGTTGGCGAGGGTGAAGGCGGCGCCGCCGAAGCCGGCGGTGGCCTGGATGAGGCCCAGCGCCCACCACGTCAGCGGCAGGTGCCCGCTGGCGAGTGCTGCCCACAGCAGGGCGTGCACCACCCACATCGACACCGCGCAGGCCAGCATCGGCCGGCTGCCGGTGCGATCGACGATCATCCCCAGCACGGGCAGGGCCATCAGCTGCGCCACCGCCGCCCACACCGGCAGCACCGCGATCACACCGTCGCTCTGGTGGTGGATGTCGCGCAGCACCGGCACCCACAGCACGCCGAGGGCGGCCAGCGAGGCGAAGACGAGGATGTTGAAGCGGATCAAGGCCGCGAACGGAGGATGTCGCAGCATCTCGCGCCACGGCACCGGGCCGACGCCGCCCTCGGCCGCCACCGGCGCATCGGGGATGCGCGACATCGTCCACGCTGCGGCGAAGCCCATGACGCAGGCCCAGGCGTAGATCGCGGCGCAGCCGGCGGACCCGGGGAAGGCGCCCAGCCAGGCGGCGTAGGCGAGGTTGCAGGCGATGAGCGACATCTGGATCATCGCGCTGGCCCAGGCGAGATAGCGGCCGCGCACCTCCTCGGGGACCAGCTGGCTGATCCAGGGCAGCCAGGCGCAGCTGGTGATGCCGCGCAGGATGGTGAAGCCGGCCAGCAGGGCCAGGGTCGCCCAGATCGCGGCCACGGCGCCGATCCACGGCACCGCGACGCCCACGGCGGCGATCAGGCCGACCAGCACCGTGCGCAGGGTCCAGCCGCGCACCATCAGGCCGCGGTAGCCGAAGCGCGGCAGCAGGCGCGCGCCGAGGATCTGCAGCGCCTGGGTCAGCGGCAGCAGGGCGAGGGCGACGCCCAGCACCGTCGCCGAGGCCCCCAGCCCCTTGAGGAAGAGGATGATCGGCGCGCCCAGCACCGCCGACCACGAGCACGCGTTCACCACCTCGAAGGCGAGCGACCAGCGGCGGTTGGCGGGATGGTGGAGGTCCGGCTGGCTCACGGCGGGCGCGCATCCTCGCGGCCGGCGAGCCCGGTCCAGCGGACGGCCTCAGACCGGCTTGTGCCGGCCGCTGAGCGCCGCCTGCGCCCGGTGGATGCCGGTGGTGGCTCCGCCATCGCGCTTGGCCGGTTCGAGGCGGACCAGGCCGCCGCCATCGAGCGGATCGTCGCACACCACGCGGTCGCGGCCCTGCTGCTTGGCGCGATAGAGGGCGGCGTCCGCACGCGCCACCAGCTCGCCGGCGCTCTCGTCGCGACGGCAGCAGGCGACGCCCAGCGAGACGGTCACCGCCTGCGGCAGACCGCTGAGGGCCGCCACCGACTGGCGCAGGCGCTCGGCCACCTGCTGCGCCCCGGCAGGCGGGGTGCCGGGCAGCAGGATGAGGAACTCCTCGCCGCCCATGCGCGCGACCAGATCCTCGGAGCGCACCCCGCCGGCGAGGGCCTTGGCCACCGCCGCCAGCACGCGGTCGCCACCGGCGTGGCCATGGCTGTCGTTCACCTTCTTGAAATGGTCGATGTCGGCGATGCACACCGCCACCACCGCCCCGCCTTCGGCCAGCTCGGCGAGGCGGGCCTCGCCGTACCAGCGCCGCCAGGACCCGGTCAGCGGGTCGCTGCGGGCCAGCTCCTGCAGCGAGCGGAAGAGGATGACCCGGCGCAGCGACAGTGCGAACTGGCCGCGCAGCAGCTCGGCCACCGCCCGCCGCTGCGATGCCGGCAGGCCGGCGATGCTCGGCTGCTCGTGCGCAGCGCGCAGCACCAGCGCCGCCTGGCCGTCGACCGCCGGGCTGAGATCCAGCACCAGGTCGCCGCCATCCTCGGGCAGCACCACCGGGGCGCCGAGATCGGGCGGGGTGCCCGCCGCCTGGCCGCTGAGGTTGCGCCAGGCGCCGCGCTCCCACACCAGGACATCGAGGGTGCGCCCGGCCCAGTAGCGCGACAGCGCGCTGGACAGCCGGGTATGGAGGTCGGCCTCATCGACGCAGCCGACCAGCTCGGCCGACACCTCGAAGACGCCGCGCAGCAGGTCGAGGTCGGCTTCGAGGCGGATCTGCTCGCCGCGCAGGCGCAGCTGCCGCGCCGCCAGCAGGCCCTGGTCCGCGACCACCATGCGCGTCTCGCTGGGATCGCCGCGCCCCTGCCCGCGCAGGGCCCATGCCGCGAGCAGCGCCGCCAGGACGACCAGCGCGACGCCTGCGATCATGGCGCCACCGTCACGCGGTCGCGTCCGTCGCGCTTGCTGCGGTACAGGGCGACGTCGGCGCGTTCGAGGGCGGCGCGGGCGGCCTCGCCCTCGTGCAGCAG
>JAFLCQ010000500.1 GCA_017302815.1 Planctomycetota bacterium | reverse complement strand
AAGTCGTCGCCGTCGCCGCCGTGCAGCTGCGCGTCGGTCCAGCGGTTGCGCGGCCCGATCAGGGCCAGGCAGCGGGCGCGCAGGGCGGGATCGGCGACGAAGGCGCCGGCGAGGCGGCGGGTCAGCTGCGGATCGATGGTCTGCGCGGTCAGCCATGCGCGGCCATACTCAATCTCGGTCGCGAAGAGCCGGTCCTGGAAGATGCCGGCCGCATCGGCCTCGCCGCCGGCGCCCTTCTCCCAGCCGCCGAAGTAGCTGGCCACGTCTATGCACTGCCCCAGCCGCGAGGCGCCGGCCGCCTGCCCGGTCCAGCCGTCGGCGGACATCTGGCCATCCCAGCCGCTGAGCACGGTCTCGAAGCGGTCGGCGCGCCAGAATGGGCTGGCCTGCAGTTCGCGGAACTGGCGGTCGGCGATGGCTGCGTAGAAGGCGGGCTGGCCCGGCCACGCCTTGGGCGAGAAGATGGTGTTCCAGCATTCATTGCCCGACTCGATCCGGATGGTCGCGAAGGCCTCGGTCCACGGCGCCGCTCGGCCCTGGGCCGCGCGCAGCCGTCCGCCCGCGCTGTCGACCGGCCCGGCGAGATACTCCATGAGCAGACGGTGGTCCGCCTGCGACCACAGCGGGTTGAGGATCAGCCACGGTTCGGCGCCGACCTCGGCGCACAGGCGCAGGCCGGCCGGGATGGGCAGCGTGTTCGGCGCCCCGACCCCGGCCCAGCGCCCGGTCGACAAGCGGGTGAAGCCGTCCTGCAGCGCGACGGCCGCGGTCGGGGCGGGATGCCCCGACCACAGACGCAGCACCGAGGGATGGAAGTCCTTCAGCGCCTGGACGTAGTCGGGCATGAAGGCGAAGGGGGCGACGTCCTCCTGCCAGATCAGGAAGTTGTCGATCCACAAGGTCCCGCCGCCGGGGGCGGTGACCATCAGGCGCGAGCCGGCACCCTGCACCGCGAGATAGGGTTTGCCCGGCTTCTCGACCGGAACCGGGAATTCGAAGCGCTGCCAGGCGCCGGTGGCGGTGAAGGCCACCTCACCCAGGGTGCCGAGCTGCAGATGCACCGTCCCGCCCGGCACGCCCTCCTGGCGCAGCCAGATCTGGCCGCGATAGCGCTTGCCGGGATTGAAGGAGAGTTCGTGATCGTTCTGCACCACCCACCATTGCCACATGCCCGGATCGGCCTTCCCGTCGCCGGCAGGCAGGGTCACCTTCAGGCTGGCGGTGCTGCCACCCTCGGGACAGGGGCTGCTGCGGTCGAGGCTCCAACGGGCTCCGCCGACCGTATCGACCACGCCATCGTACATCACATCGCCGCCGCGAGTATTGAGCAGGGCGGGCCGGAAGGGCCGGGCCGGAGCGTCGCGCTGCATATCGAGGACATAGAGGTCGCCGGCCGCCACTGCGATCCCCGGCCTGGCGAAGTAGAGCCGGTCCTCGCTGCGCTTGCCCGCGTCATCCAGCCCGCACAGGCTGCGCGCCACCGTCTCCTCGCGCAGCAGGGCGAGGACGCCATCGCGCATGCGGTAGACGCGCACCGCGGCGCCGTCCCAGAAGCCCGAGCGGGCGCAGTCCCACCACGACAGGCCGCAGCCGTCGCGGTGTTGCAGGAAGTCGGCGCCGCCGCCATCGCAGATGCCGGAGTACTGATAGACCAGCGGCTCGCAGGCTGACATCAGGTTCCACTGGTTGGTCATCCGGTCGAGGTACCACGGCTCCATCTGGGGCGGATCGACATTGATGCCGAAGCGCTGCGGCGCGCGCACCACAGGCTGGGCGGCGATGCGGAATACCTCGGCGTCTGCGGCCCCGCACGCGCACGCCAGGAGGACGGCCGGCAGGAGGCGGCAGGCGTCAGACATGGTCACCCCGGTGTTCATGGCGTGTAGTAGGACAGGCCGGCCAGCTGGTCGGCGCGCGGCGTAGCCGAGTGGTCGACATGGCCATCGAGGAAGAGCCAGTTGGCGCCTCTGCCATGACGGCGCCGCCAGTTGCTGGCGCTGTTGACCGTCCCGGTGGTGAAGGGGCTCAGGGCGGGATCATCGTCCACCACCCCGTACAGGGATGGGGTCGTGCCGTACCCCGGATCGAAGCTGCCGGCGAAGCCGTCGCCCGCGACCACCGTGCGCGCGGCCGGATGGGAGAGGCGGGCCAGCATCCGCACCGGCCACGGCTCGCTGTCGCAGGCGTTGGCCACCAGGGCGTTCAATCCCAGGGTGGCGGTGATGCGGTTGCCGAGCCAATCCTTCAATCCGGTCGCCGCCGGGCAGGTCAGCACCTGCCGGGCGGACCCCGCCTGGGTGCCGGTGGTCGCGAATTCCAGGTACTGCCCGAGCAGCGGCTGGTGGTACCAGTAGCAGCCGCCCCACTGGGTGGCCGGATCGTCGGCGATGAAGGCGGCCGGTGTCAGCTCCTTCTTGATCCGCGCCGGCACCAGCGCGCCGTCATGCTCCGCGGCATAGGTCTGGATGCCGAGGCCGATCTGGCGCAGGTTGCCGGCGCAGGCCGCGGCCTGCGCCGCACCGCGCACAAGCCGGATGGCCGGCAGGAGCAGCGCCGCGAGGATGGCGATGATCGAGACCACGACCAGCAGCTCGATCATGGTGAATCCTAAGGCCCGCATGCCGGCGAGGATATCCGTCCGGGCCTGCCGCCCATGCACCGAGCCATCCGCCGCATGCACGATCTGCAGGGCGGCTCAGGCCATGCAGGCCGAAGGCGCGACGCCGTAGGCGGCCTTGAAGCGGCGGCTGAAGTAGAACGGGCTGGCGAAGCCGCAGGCCGCGGCCGCCGCGGCGACCGTGGCGCCACCGGCCAGCAGTTCGCGCGCCCGGCCGAGACGGGCGAGAATCTCGCAGCGCCGTGGCGGCATGCCCACCGTGGCGGTGAAGCGGCGGCG